>SIBJ01000138.1 GCA_009695195.1 Pedosphaera sp. | reverse complement strand
GCACGCGCAGTTCCACGTCAAAGCAACCAAAGGTCTGAGCGGTCGGGTGATTCTTCATGGCGCAAATCTTAAATTGTTTCTGCTGCGGCTGCAATCGTTAACTCAGTTATTTTGAACTTTTCATCCCCCAAGTTTCCGGAGGTGCCCATTGAATGAATCGTAAAGCAGCAGGCTCGCCCGGGATTGATAACTGGCAGCACTGATCAGGACTCCGGCAAAAAAAGAAAACGCGCGTTTCATAAAACAAGTTATTCAGGTTTCTGGAGCGACACTACGCCCCCGGCATATCTCGTCAAGGGTTTTTTGATAACGGGAAAAAGCCCGATAAGGGCTGGCGCTTCGCATGAGTCCACTCGGATTACTTCTCCGCGTATCCTGCTGCCCGAAGTCACTTTCGCTACGCATCTTCTACCCACACCCTCCTGGCTGGTTCACAAAAAAAACAAAACCGGGCTTTGACAGGAGGCCGGTCAAAGGGGTATTGCTTTAACCAGCACGATTCCGCAGGTAAAATGCAATTGACCGCGAACACGAATCCGCCCCGGAAGCAGCCGGCGACCGCAGTGAAATCTGCGCGGTCCTCGCCGCTTGGTTTCACGCTCGTCGAGTTGCTCGTCGTCATCGCCCTCATCGCCATTCTCGCGGCGCTGTTGCTCCCGGCATTGTCCCGAGCGCGCGACCGTGCTCAAGGCATCGTTTGTCTCAACAACGCGCGCCAGTTGACCGTCGCTTGGACCCTCTACGCCGACGATCACAACGGCCGGCTTGCTTACAACCTCGGCGGCGACCTCAAGCGCGAGACCGTCGCCCCGCGCACAAATCTCAATTGGGTAAACGGCATCCTCACGTGGGAACTGGATGAGGACAACATCAACACCGCCACGATCACCAGCGCCAGCCTTGCGCCGTACGCGAACCGGAACCTCGGCATCTACCGGTGCCCTTCCGATCACGTCCTGAGCACGGTCCAACGCAACGCCGGTTGGAACGCTCGCGTGCGCAGCTACTCGATGAACGCCATGGTCGGCGACGCCGGCGACTTGTCCGCGAGCGGCTCGAACCTCAACAACCCCGGCTATCTTCAGTACTTCAGCTTCGCCTCCATCCAGCGTCCCGACGAAATTTTCGTCTTCCTCGACGAACATCCGGACAGCATCAACGATGGCTACTTCATCAACAAAGCCTACAACTACCAATGGGTTGACCTCCCCGCCTCCTACCACAACGGCGCCGCGGCCTTTGCCTTCGCGGACGGCCACTCCGAGTTGCACCGCTGGCAGTTCGCCCAGACCAAGCCACCCGCCAAAGCCGACGTCGTGGACCTGCCGTTGCCCGTCGCTGACAATGCGACCGCCGACCTGACCTGGGTTCTCAAACGGATGAGTCGCAGCAGCGTCACCAGCAAATACTAGCCAGCCTGCTTCAACTGAAGAACGGATTGTTCGCCTTCTGTTCCCCCACCGTCGTCAACGGCCCGTGCCCGGGACAAATGAGCGTGTCCAACGGCAGCGAAAGAATCTGATCGCGGATTTTTTGCTTTGCCAATTCGCCGTGCTGCGGCGCGCCGCCCATCGAGCCGGCGAAAATCGCGTCGCCCACCATCGCCACGTGCGGCGCGTCCTCCTCCCAGTTGCCGACGAGATACGTCACGCCGTCCTCCGCGTGGCCCGGCGTGTCGCGATACGTGATGCGCAGGCCGCCAAGGTGGACGATCTCCTGCGGCTTGTTCCGCTGATCCATCGGCGCATTTTTTGAACTGCTGTGCAACCGCACCTTCGGATGCGCTGCGCGCACCGGCGCCAAAGCCGCGATGTGATCCGGATGCGAATGCGTGATGAACAAATGCCGGAGTTGCAGTTGATTCTCGTTGATGGCCGCGAGCAACGGAGCAGCGTCCCAGCCCGTGTCGAACAACGCCGCCTCGCGCGACACTTCCTCCCACACCAGAAAACAATTCACCGTCGTGCCGCCCTGCGTGGTCGTGAACACGCGCAATTCGCGCCACGTCGTCAAATCCACTTCCTTCGGCACCCAGCCGTTGGCGAACGCTTCGAGCTTCGCGGCGTTCAGCCCCGTGAGTTCCGCGAGCGCGGCAAAGTCCGGTCGCCTGGGAAATTTCCCCGCGTCCTCCACGGCGGCAAGTTCCGCCTCGGTCAAGCCGGCGGCGCTCGCGGCGGCGGCGGCGGAAATATTCTTCATCGCGCGCGCTTTGCGGATGACATCGCCTGCGTGGTCTTCAAGATTCATGGCCAGACGGTAGCCAGCCGCGGCGCGCTCGCGCAAGTCTTAGCTCACGCGCCAGCCGGCAGCGACGCGCGCGGCGAGTTCTTCCAGCCAGAACGCCGCACGGACTTTCGCCTGCCGCTCCGTGGTGATCTCGACGAGCGCGTGAACTTCAGTGAAAAGCTGCTGTGAGCCGCGCGCAAGCGTCACTTTGCCCGCGAAGCCGAGGCGCGGAATTTTCAGCGCGCGACACACCCGCGCCAACTCGCCCGCGCCCTTCCCCATCGCCGAGGAACGATCAATCGCGCCTTCGCCCGTGATGACCAGCTCCGCCTTGCTCAAATGTTTTGAAAGCCTTGCGAGTTTCGCGAACAGTGCAAAACCCGGCTGCAATCGCGCGCCGGCGAAGGCCCGCAAACCAAACCCCAACCCGCCCGCCGCGCCCGCGCCTCTTTCAGTTGCGAGGTCTGGCCCGTGCCTGGATTTCACGACGGTCGCGAGCCGGCGCAGACAACGCTCGGCGTGCGCAAAATCCACCGGGCGCATTCCCTTCTGCGGCCCGTAAACCCGCGTCGCCCCACGCACGCCAAGTAATTTGTTTTCCACGTCCACCGCCACGACGATTCGCACAGCAAGTCGCCGCCGCGGACGGCGCACCTCCGCGAGCTTATCCAATTCTGTCCAGCGTGAAATTTCCATTCCCGTGCCGCCAAAGAAATTCCAGCCCAACGCCCGCGCCAGTCCAAACCCGCCGTCATTCGTCGCGCTGCCGCCAATGCCCACGATGATCTGCCGCGCCCCGCGCCGCTGCGCCGCCCGCAACACCGCGCCCAGACCAAATGTGTCCAGCGCGAACGGATGAAACTTTCCAATCGGCAGCATGGCGAGGCCGACAATATTCGCGCTCTCCACAATCGCCGTTTTCGATTTCGCTTCCCACCACCATGTCGCCGTGATCGGGCGGTGCGCCGCGTCCACCGTCGTCACACGGCAAGGTTTGGCGACGAATAACTCGCTCATCACTTCGCCGAAGCCATCCCCGCCGTCGCTGATTGGCAGCAAATCGAGATCATCGCCGGGACGCGACCGTCGCCAGCCGCGCGCGATCGCGGCGGCGGCGGCGCGGGCGGAGAGCGTGCCCTTGAATTTGTCGGGCGCGATCAGAACATTCATCGGCGTCCAAAGTCCAAAGTCTAAAGCCTAAAGTCAACGGGTCCGTCGCGGAGGACTTTAGACTCGAAACTTTGGACTTTTGGCTTGGCGGATTCTGTGGCATGGTGTCCGGCATAAATTTATGAACAAACCAAAAATTGTAGCTTACTTGAAACCCACTTGCGGCTGGAGCAACGGCGTCCGCGCCGTGCTGAAAAAATACGACTTGCCCTTTGAAGACCGCGACATCATCAACGACCCGGCCCAACGCCAGGAAATGATCGAGAAGAGCGGCCAGATGCTCAGTCCGTGCGTCGAGGTCAACGGCCAGATGCTGGCCGACATCAGCGGCGACGAAGTCGAAGCCTGGATGCTGGCGAACAGCGTCGTCACGCCGAACGACCGCACGCCCGACGCGCCGACGAACCAACCTTGCGCCCACGAAATGCCGCAGGCCGCGCCGATGAACTTCGGCGCCCCGCGCTGACCCGGTCCATTTCGCATGCGCCGCGTCGGGGAAACCGACGCGGCCTTTTTCGTTTGTAGGAGACGACGTGAGGAGTCTCAAACTTCTTCGCCCCGGCCAACGAGTGGTTAAATTGAGACTCCTCACGTCGCCTCCTACAATACAGGTGGGAAATGGAATTGAAACCGCGCGCCAACTCGCCCACTTTGCCGCCATGCGAATCGTCACCTCCGCCGCCGCGATGCAGCGCCTCGCCCAATCGTGGCAGCGCCGCGGCACGCGCATCGGCTTCGTGCCGACGATGGGATTCTTGCACGAAGGCCACCTGAGCCTTGTGCGGATCGCTCGCAAACGCGTCGGCGTGTCGGGCAAAGTGGTCGTGAGCATCTACGTCAACCCGACGCAGTTCGGGCCGCGGGAGGATTTGTCCCGTTACCCACGCGACTTCAAACGCGATTGCCGACTCTGCCGCGCCGCCGACGTGGATGTGATCTTCGCGCCGAGCGATGCGGAAATGTATCCGAGGTGGGGCGAGGCTACCAACGAGCCGGCTCGCGAGGACGCTCGCCCCACCTTCAGCACCTACATCGTCGAGGAAAAAATTTCGCGCGCCATGGAGGGCGCGTCGCGCCCAACCCATTTCCGCGGCGTGACGACCGTCGTCGCAAAACTTTTCAACCTCGTGCTGCCGGACGTGGCCGTGTTCGGCGCGAAAGATTGGCAGCAGGCCGCCATCGTGAAACGCATGGTTGCCGATTTGAACTTCCCGCTGCGAATCATCGTCGCACCGACCGTCCGCGAACGTGACGGACTCGCACTGAGTTCGCGCAACAAATATCTCGACGCCGCCCAACGCGAGCAGGCCACGATTTTGCATCGCTCGATCCAGCGCGCCCGCGTGATCGTGAAACGCAAATCCGTCTCCGCAGCAAAACTGAAGGCGGACATGAAAAGGTTTATTGCTACCGCGCCACTGGGCCGACTGGACTACGTGGAAGTTTTTGAGCCCACAACCTTGGCGCCGGCAGCGCAGGTTTCCCGCGGCACGCACATGGCCTTGGCCGTGTTCTTTGGCAAAACCAGGTTGATTGATAACGCGCGATTGTGAACCTTGTGAAAACGACGACACAAAATCTCATTTGGAATCAAACGGTAATCGTCGAGACCAATCCCGACTGCAAATGAAGACGCCCCTCCTCATAGGTATTATCGGCGTCCTGATGGTAGGTTGCGGCAAACCCAACCAAGCTCCCCGGCCGCCTCTCACTTTGGAAGAGGCCAGGGCCTTGATCAGTGGACGCTGGGAAGGCTGGTATGCCAAGGGGAAGGAGTATTTTGTAATCCGTCCGGATGGGACGTTCTCACAAACTTTTGTCCAGGAAGGCGTAACAAATTATGTTGCCGAAGGCAAATGGGGCGCTGAGCCATTCGAGGATTATTACAAAGTGAGATTCAATCCGTTCATGGATTTGAGCGAAACGATTTCGTATGGGAAAAGTCCTCGAAAGATCTCTGGTCGCGGCGGCTCACTTCTCGAGGATGAGCTCCGAATCTATTTCGTAACCGACCTACGCTATTTCGTGATGAAAGATGAAAGAGTCGAAGGCAGTACGAACAAAATTGCGAAGTAAGCAGCCTTTCTATCCTGTGAAACAATTCGATTACCTCGTCCTCGGCAGCGGCATCGCGGGGCTTTCCTTCGCGCTCAAGGTCGCAGCGCGCGGGCGCGTGGCCATCGTCACCAAGAAAGATCGCGCGGAGTCGAACACCAACTACGCGCAAGGCGGCATCGCGGCGGTCACGAGCAAGGAGGATTCCTTCGAGCTGCACGTGCGCGACACGCTCACGGCGGGCGCGGGCCTGTGCAACGAGAAGGTCGTCCGCACCATCGTCGAGGAAGGCCCGGCGCGCATCGCGGAGTTGATCGAACTGGGCATGAAGTTTTCCGAGCGCGATGAACCCGGCGGCAAGGAGCTTGATCTCGGCAAGGAAGGCGGACATTCCATGCGCCGCATTCTCCACGCGAAGGACGTGACCGGCCGCGAAATCGAGCGCGCGTTGCTCGACGCCATCTCGCGCCAGCCGAACATCCAGATTTTAGAGAACCATCTCGCGATTGATCTCATCACGAGCCAGAAACTCGGTTACGTCGGCGAAAACCGCTGCCTCGGCGCATACGTCTTCGACAAAAAATCCGGCGCCGTCGAAACTTTTTCCGCGCCGGCTACGCTGCTCGCCACGGGTGGCTGCGGCAAAGTTTATCTCTACACGACGAACCCCGACATCGCGACGGGCGACGGCGTAGCGATGGCCTTTCGCGCGGGCGCCGTGGTGGCGAACATGGAGTTCGTGCAGTTCCACCCGACGTGCCTTTACCACCCGAAGGCAAAATCATTTCTCATCAGCGAAGCCGTGCGCGGCGAGGGTGCGATGTTGAAGAGCATTGACGGCCGCGAGTTCATGAACGACGCGCACCCGCTAAGATCGCTCGCGCCCCGCGACATCGTGGCCCGCGCGATTGACAGCGAGATGAAGCAAAGCGGCGCGGACAACGTGCTGCTCGACATCACGCACAAGCCCGCGAAGTTCATCATCGAACGCTTCCCAAACATTTATCAAACCTGTCTCCGCTACGGCATTGACATCACGCGCGAGCCGATCCCCGTCGTGCCCGCTGCGCACTATCAATGCGGCGGCGTGGTGACGAACGTGGATGGCGAGACGGACATCGCCGGGCTTTACGCCGTGGGTGAAGTCGCCTGCACCGGTCTGCACGGCGCGAACCGGCTCGCGAGCAATTCGCTGCTCGAAGCGCTCGTCTGTGCGCATCGCGCCGCGCAACACATGGCGACTCACGCGTTGCCCCCCGCCGATCTCAAAATTCCCGCGTGGCAATCCGGCGACGCCAGCAATCCCGACGAGATGGTTGTCGTCTCGCACAATTGGGATGAGATCCGCCGGTTGATGTGGGATTACGTCGGCATCGTGCGCACGAACAAACGCCTTCAGCGCGCGCAGGCGCGGCTCGCGCATTTGCAGCAGGAGATCCACGAGTACTACTGGAACTTTACCGTCACGAGCGACCTGCTCGAACTGCGCAACATCGCCACGGCGGCGGAACTCATCGTGCGTTGCGCGATGATGCGCCCCGAGAGCCGCGGCCTGCACTACAATCTGGATTATCCTAACGCGAACCCCGACTGGTCGCAGCGCGACAGCGTCGTGCGAAAAAGCGGTTGAACCGGGCGCGACTTCGTTTGAATTGCCGCTGCCGGTTTCCGGTCAAAGCGGGTGAACTTATGAAAAAACTTTTTCTGGTCGTCGCGGGCGCGCTGGTGATGTGCGGTTGCAACCGCGCAACCGGGCCGTCGGTGAATCTCGTCAGCGTGCGCTTCACGGACGCGACCGTGCTGGAGACGACGGCCACATTCACGATTCGCCTGAGCAACGACGCGCCCGAAGCGCGCGCGTTCACCGGCAGCGCGCACAAGATTTATCTCAACGGCCTCTACGTCGGCAAAGGTCTGAGCAGCACGAACGTTGACGTGCCGCGCCTCGGCACCGTCACGCAGGACATCACGGTTCACCTCAGCAACCTCGCGCTGGCCACGCGGCTCAAGTCCATCATCACGTCCGAGCGCTTCGAGTACCGGATTCAAAGCACGTTCTATGGCAAAGGAATGTTCAGCGCGATGAGTTCGGAGTCCGAAGGAAAACTGGACTTGAAAGATTTCACGCCGACCGAAAGCGCGACGAATGCGCCGCCGGCGAAAACTCCAACCGCCCCGGCAGACTCCGGCAGCGACACCAACTCAAAGCCGCTTTGAGTTGGAGTTCAAGCTTCAGCTTGCGCCCATGCGCGTTTCGCTGCCGAAGAAATTCTTACGAAATCCAAGCCTGCCGATAGTTTAAGGCCCGTTGCGCGCTTAGCTCAGTGGTAGAGCATTACCTTCACAACGAAAACGACGCGCAACGTAATGCCTGGGCTTAACCCGGTTTGATGGGCACCGTGTGGAGGGGATGCGCATGGGTTGTTTTTAGTTTAGTTGGTTTTCAAAGTCCACAGGTGTTTTGTAACCGAGCGCGTTGTGGCGGCACACTCGGTTGTAATATTTTTCGACGTAGTCGAAAAAGTCGTTGGTGGCTTCGGCTCGCGTGGCGTAGCCGCCGCGTTGTTCTGCCAGTCCCACGCATTCGCGTTTGTAGGTGGCGTTAAAACTTTCCATGGCGGCGTTGTCATACGGCTTGCCGCGGCGGCTCATGCTGGCTTCCAGGCCAGCGGCTTTGAGTTGTTCCCGATATTCGCCGCTGGCGTATTGCACGCCGCGATCACTGTGGTGCAACCGTCCTTTGCCGGGGCATCCTTTGGAAGGCTTTTGTGGTAGTCTCCCCATTCGAGGATTTCGTCCACCTTGTCGCCTTCGCACCAGTGCAACTCTGGACCGAAACGGATGCAATTGCCTTCACCACTCGGCTGGTCATCGTCAACTTTCCAGCCGGCATCCTTCCACTTCTTAATGCCTTCAGCATAGTTGCAGTCGGCATCCTGCGTATTCCGGGGGCTGTCGGACAGTGATTCCGATTTCTGTCGGACAGCGTTCCAATTTCTGCCGGACACCGTTCCGATTCATATCGGACAGTGTTCCGGGCTGAGGTCGGACAGTTTTTGGGGCACATTGGAATGCTGTCCGA
>SIBJ01000026.1 GCA_009695195.1 Pedosphaera sp. | reverse complement strand
GAGGGCAATGAGCCACCCGCCCCGTTCGCTCGCAAGCGGTGTCGCGTCCGACTTGCCACCGCAGTCCAAAAATACCGCCAGCACCCTCTCACCCTCACCCGCCTTTAATCGCACCCTTGCGGGCGTGTTGCGTCAAGTGGCAACGGGAGATCCGGGTAAATACTTGACGCAACACGCAACCCGCCTCAATCCGCGCTGAGCGCCGCCGCCCGCTTGCGGTCACGCCGTTCCCAATACCACGCGATCCACACGCTGATTTCGTAAAGGCCGTAGAGCGGCACCGCCATCATCACCTGCGTGATCACCTCGGGCGTGGTCAGCACCGCGCCGAGGATGAGGTTGATGACGATCATGTAGCGCCACATTTTTCGGAGCGAGCGATAGTTCAGGACGCCGATCTTCACCAGCGTGAGCAAGACCACGGGCAGTTCAAACCCCAGCCCCATGCCGAGCATGAATTTGCAGACGAAGCTGATGTATTCCTCCGCGCGCCATTGGAACGCGCCGAGGCCGAGCCATTGCGAATACATTTGCGACGCCGAGAGCGCCACCGGCATCAGCCCGAAGTAACAGAACGAAACGCCGGTGAAGAAGAGGCCGCAGCCAAAGATCAGCCCGCGATAAACATATTTCTGCTCGCGCATCTTGAGCGCGGGAAAAATGAACGAGATGACGAAATAGGAGATGGGCAGCGCGGCCAGCACCATGCCGCCGTAAAACGCCACTTGAAACGCCACCATGAACCCGCCCGCCGGACTGAGATTGATGAGGTCAATCTTCATCTGCTTCGCGTTGGCCTCGAGCGTCGGGTCGGAATCAATGCGCCAGCCCAACACGCGATTGGTGCCCAGCGTCAACGGCTCGATGGCCACCCCGACGAAGCGATTCGTGCCCAGGTCCAACTCCTGTTGCTGCTCCGGGGTGAGTTTGATCGTGCCCAGGCGGTTCGTGCCGTAGCTGACGGTGACGACCTGGTTCGTTCCGGGGATGCTGATCTTCGCGCGGGTCAACGGCCACTTGATGACCGCCACGACGTAATTACCCGCGATCAGGCAAAGCAACATCGCGACGGCGAGCGCCACGCTGCTTTTGATGAGCACCCAACGAAGGTCTTCGAGATGCTCGAGGAAGGTCTTGACCGGTCCGCCTTCGTCTCCCGGCTCGGGGTGTTCCCCCTCGTGGTCTTCGGCCATGCGGCGGGATTAAACCTTGGGAGTGGTGGAGGATGAGGAAGCGACTTCGGTGGACTGGGTCTTGGCGCTTTCCGACGGCAGTTTGCGCTGCGCCGGAGTTTCCTCCTGGGCGTTCTGGATCTCATCCGTCACTTCGCGCGACGCCTTCTTGAATTCGCGGATGCCCTGCCCCAAACCCTTCGCCAGTTCCGGCACTTTCTTGGCGCCGAACAGAATCAACACGACCACGAGGATCGTGACCATTTCCCAACCGCCCAGTATTCCAGCAAACATGATGTTCATAGATTCACCTATCGCACGCAAAACTAAGCCGGGGAGTCAGCGGAGTAAAGCGCTAAAACTCCCCGGCTTTGAGCCAGATCAAGCCGTAAAACTCACTTCGGCGTCAAAACCACAAACTCGCCGCGACGATTCTTCGCGTGCGAAGCCTCGCTGGGGCCGAGATCAATCTTTTTGTCCTTGCCGAACGTGCGGGTCACTATCCGTTGGCCGTCGGCACCGGCAGAGATCAACGCCTCACGCAATGACAAGGCGCGCCGTTCGCCGAGCGCGCGATTGTATTCCTCTGTGCCACGCTCGTCGCAATGGCCTTCGACGAGCAACGCCACGTTCGCCGCGGCGCTCTTCATGAAATCGGCCACGGCTTGGACGTTCGCCCGCTCGCCGCTGCGGATCGCGACGCTGTCGTAATCGAAGTGAACGGCGTGGGCTGCGAGCGCCGCGCGGTCATGCTTGAAGTTGTTGATGTCACCAATGTCAGGAATCGGCTGGCCCACGCTCGGATCACCTTCGGGTTTCACTCGGCCTACATCAATGTTCGGGTCAGGAATCCGCTCGCCGGTTCTCGCCGGAAGGTCTGTCAACGGAGTGGGTTTCTTTCTGCAACCAGTCGCCACGAACGACAGCGCCAGCGTGAGAACCATTAAATACGTCAGTTTGCTTGCTTTCATTGTTTGATCTTTCTTGGGAAGGGCGTTTTTTATTTTGCCCAACTGGGTTGTGAGTTACTTCCCGAAATTCGGGACACATCTTTCGTTTGTTTCGTCGGCACGTCAAGCAAAGAGAGGACGCGGCGACCGCCCTGGCGACGCGCGTAAACAACCGTGCGCGAGTTCGGACCCCAGGACGGGTCCTCCCCCGATACCAGCACCGTTGCCGTGCCCCCTGACGCCGGCACCACGCAAATGTCGAATCCGCCCATCTGCGAGGTGAACACGATCCATTTCCCGTCCGGCGACCAGTCCGGCTCGGAAGGATTCGAGATTCCACTCGTTGGGATGCGCTGAACTTCCCCGCCCGACGCGGCGACTTTGCAGAGCGACCGGCGCTCATTGATCTTCGTGGCGAAACAAATCCATTCTCCATTCGGCGACCAGCACGGCGAGGAATCATCCTCTCGCGTCTTCGTCAACCGCTTCACATTGCTCCCGTCCGCATCGGCGACGTAAAGGTCCACCGCGCCGTCCTTGCTCAAGATCATCGCCACCTTCGAGCCGTCCGACGACGGCGCGGGGCTGATGTTCGAACCCGGATGCCGCGCCACGCCCGTCCGCTTGCCCGTGCCGAGGTCGTGCCGGAAAATGTCCGCGTTGCCGAATTTGTAGGACGTGTAGTAAAGCGCCATCCGCCCCGTCACCCACTCCGGCGCCGCCACGATCACGCCGTCACTGGTGATGGCCTGCGCGCCGCCGCCGTCGAAATCCGAGATGTAAATCTCACCACTGCTGCCCTTGTCCGCCTTGAACGCGATCTTCGTCCCGCCGATGCCCTTGCGCCCGATGGCCGTGAGAAAATCATCCACGAACGCGTGCGCCTGCCGCCGCAACGTCGCGCCGGTGTAGCTTTTGTTCACGAGGGAGGATTTGTTGTTCTTGTCCGTGGCGTGGCCGGTGAGGTTGCCATTGTTGCTGCCGCTCAAAAGATATTGCGCGACATCGGGTGGAACATTTGTAAAACCTTGCACTGTCAGGTCGAAGCGAATCACTTCATCGGCCTCGCCGCTGAAACCGCTGATCGAAACCGGCGTCGGCGGCTGGTGCAACCATCCCGATTCCCCCACGACCACAATCGTGTCAGCCGACCATGCGAGCGGCATCTGGAGCCAAGAAAAAGTTGCGACCAATAAAGAAATTGCTGTTTTGATTTTCATCCGGCAATCCGTTTGGGTTTAAGGTCAAAAATGATGTTCAACGTTCGTTGCGAATCCGTCGCGCCTTCGGGAAAGGCGCGAATGAATGTGACCGCGTCGAGAACGCGCTGGACCAGCCGGTTTAGCGCCGGATTTACGGAAGGGCTGACAATTCTGGTCGAAACCACGTTGCCATCCCGCTTGATCGTCACCGAAACCTCGACCGATGCCTGCTCCTCCGCGATGTCGCCAGCGGCGAGCAGGAAGGCGTCGTAACGCAGCTTGTAAACGCGTTGCACCTCCGAGTTATAGCTCGCATAGCTCGGACCGCCACCGCCCGGGCCCTCCGGCATGCTCACGGTCGTGCTGGAAGAAGTCCCGCTGCGCACGGCCCGCGCCGCGCTTTTCGCCGCGCCGGCGATTTGTTTCGCGCGTTCGTCCGCCGCATCTGATTGCGACTCGGAATTCGTCGTCGGCCGGCGCGGTGTCGGCGTGTTGTTTTTCGGACGCGTCACTTCTGTCAGGCTGACATTGGGGCGTTTCTTTTCGGTTCTCGTCTCCGCCGGATCGCGCGCGGGCGTGACGGGGCGCGGTGGCTCAGGCGGTTGAACCGGCTGGCGCGGCTGCGGCGTTGGTGGCTGCGCTGGCGGATAAGATTCTGGTGTCGGCGGTTGGGGCGGCGCCGGTGGATGCGCGTTTGGACTTCCACCGCCGGCGAGGGCAGCTTCGATCACGCTGTCCGGGGTGAATTCAATTCTTTGCGTCGGCTCGGATTTCTTCGACGACAAGAACGCCGGCCCGACGAGCAAAATCGCCGCGAGCGACAGGTGAAAACCTGCCGAGGCGATGAAACATTTTCTTTGCAGTCGGTCGTTCATCGGTTGCCGGGGGGTTCAGTCCGCAACGAATACTTGGTTATACCCGCGCGCTGGCAGCCGTCAATCAGCGCCGCCAGATGTTTCGTCGCGCTGTTCTCGTCCGCGCGGATGTAAATCACCAAGTTCTGGTTCGCCTTGAAATCCGCCGCGAGCTGCGCGAGCAAATTCCCGAGCTTTATCGGCTGCTTGCTCACGACGTAATTTCCGCGCGGGTCAATGTCCACGGTTTTGATGTCGCGCTTGTCGAGTTTGGACTCGGGCTGGCCCGAGGCCTTCGGCAGATTCAAGTTCAGCCCTTTCTCCAGCAGCGGCGTCGTGATGACGAAGATGATCAACAGCACGAACGCCAGATCGAGCAGCGGCGTGATGTTGATCTCGCTCAGCGTCACCAGATGACTGCGTTGGGAAAAGCGTCTCATGATTTCATCCCTGAACGAGGATTACGATTAAGATGAAGATTAAGATTAAAAGCGTCGCCATCCGCGGAGTTCTTAATCTGAATCGTAATCTTCATCTTCATCTTAATCTTAATCTCGTTATTCATCCGCCAGATATTCCGTCTCCATCTTCGAGACGATCTCCTGCGCAAAGTTGTCCAGCTCGACCGTCAGGACGCGCAGATTGTGAACGAGCCAGTTGTAACCGAACATCGAAGGGATCGCGACCAACAGGCCGGCGACCGTCGTGACCAGCGCGGCGGCAACGCCCGGTGCCATGTCGTGCAAAGACGCCGTGCCCGAGGCTGAATTCGCAATACCCGCAAAGGTGTTCATCACACCCCACACCGTGCCGAGCAAACCGAGAAACGGACCGCCACTGACCGCGATGGCCAGAATGATCAGTCCCCCTTCGAGTTTCAACGACTCCTGCGCCACGGTGTTTTCCATCAGTCGCTTCACGTGTTCCATCGCTTTGAGCGAGACGAATTTTTTCCGAGCTTCGCCCGCGGCTCCTTTCAAACGCGCGTCGAGTTCCACGCTCCCCGCCTGATAAACGGCGAACAGCGGACAGCCGTCCGCCGAGATGCGCCGGTCGAACATTTCGAGCACGGCCTTCTGCGATTTGAATTCCGCGGTGAAGAACTGGTTGAGTTTTTTGGCGCGGCGCATCTGAATGGCTTTGTACGCCATGACAGACCACGCCGTGACGGAGAAGAACATCAAAAAGATGATGATGATCTTCGCCTCAAGCGAGGCCACATCCCAAATATAAGAGAGTTCGCCCTTACCGGAAGCGCTCCCCACGACAGCAAAACAGAGTACGTTCATTACACTCGGCTACTTTACTTGGTCGTGAGGAACCGAATTTTCGTCCAAGAAGCAGTGCGTCGAGCACTTTGTTCGACGGAGTTATGCCCCGCGTGTTCAGAAAAAGCAAAAGTATTTTATTAACAAAATGAAAATATTTCCGCGCACGTTCGCCGGCAGCGTTGCACTTCCCCATCGGCTACCGCCCATATCTTCCCGCCGCATTGGCTATTGACGATTGGCTATCGGCTATCCGCCCAGGCCGTGAAGCCGCCCGGCGTCACCCCGTTCGAGGTTGGATGTCGGATGTTGGATGTTTGCCCTCATTCCCCCGCAAACCCGCTTTACACCCGCGCCAAATCAGCGAATCTACGGCCATGAAAATGCGCCTACCATTCCTGACCGCTCTCGCGCTCTGCGCCAGTCTTTTCACCGCTCGCGCCGTGACCAAGGCCGAAGATTCTCCCACGCCCGTCGCGTCGAAAGCCCCCGGCAACCAATTCGCTCATTCGATCTCCACCATCACCGGCGTCGCCATCTCGCCGCTGCTCGGGACGGGCGCGTATGGCTTTGTGCAATGGTGGAAGGCGCCGAAGGAAGAGCGCGCCAAACTCCCGTGGTTCGCTCAACCGCTGTTCTTCGTGCCCGCGCTCCTGCTCGTCGGCGCTTGCTTCATCAAGGACACCGCCGGGACAGCGTTGCCCACCGCGTTGAAGAAACCCCTCGACGTCGCCGAAACCATCGAGCACAAAATCAGCGGCCTCGTCGCCACCGGCGCGTTCGTTCCGTTCGTCGCTTCGATGATGAGCGATCCCAGCGGACCACATTCCATGCTCAGTTCGATGGGTTTCGCCGCGGCGGATTTCTCCTGGCTCTACAACATCATCATCGTGCCGGTCATGATGGTCGCGTTCTTCATCGTCTTCCTCGCCTCGAACGCCATCAACATCCTTATCCTGCTCAGTCCGTTCACGACCGTGGACGCCGCGCTCAAGACTTTCCGGACCGCCATCCTCGGCACCGTCGTCGCCAGCGCGTGGGTTAATCCCATGGTCGGCGCGGCGTGGGCGCTCATCATCATTGGCATCGCGTGGCTCATCTCGGGCTGGTCGTTCCGGCTCTCGCACTTCGGGATGGTTTTCGTCTGGGACTTCTGCACGTTGCGCAGCAGCCGGTTCACACCGGACAAGTCCGAAAACAAAATGTTCCTCTGGCGCAAGATCAACAAAGTCCCCGCGCGCACTTACGGCAAATTGAAACGCGACGAGAAAGGCAACCTCGTCCTCACCTACCGCCCGTGGCTCGTGTTTCCGGCGCGCACGCTCGTGCTGCCCGAAGGAAAATACGCCGTCGGCAAGGCCGTCTTCTGGCAATCGCTCCAACTCGTGGATGGCGAACATTCCCGAAACATGATCCTGCTCCCGCCGCGCTATCGCGGTCACGCCGAAGAACTCGTGAAGATTTACAACCTGACCGGCGTGCGCGAAGCCGGCCTGCTGCGCGCGTGAGGTGGCTCAAGGAATTGTTCGGCGGCAAGGCGCAGGCGATGGCGGCTTAATCAGATGTTTGTCCACGCGCCGCCATGAAAAAGCCGTTTCGCATAGATTGGGCTGACACTTCCCCCTCGAAGCACCAGCCACCTACGACGCATGAACCCCTCAAGGAGTATAGCATCAAGTTCGAGAAGATACCCAAAGGCAAGAAGGCGGTTCCAGACCCTGGAAAGCTCGGCGTCAGAAGCAAGCTGGGCGGCAATCCAGATTGGGTGCAACACCCAGAAGTTCCGATGTGCTCAGATTGCAAACAGCCAATGACCTTTGTTGCTCAGCTTGATTCGATAGAGCACGATGAGAAGCACAATCCACATGCGATCGATTGCTTGTCACGCCAGCAGCAGTACATGTTCGGTGATGTCGGTATGATTTACGTTTTCATGTGCTTCAGTTGCATGACGACAGAAAGCCTTGTTCAAAGCGGATGAAACCGTTTCTAAGTTCTGAGTAGGCGTCTTTTATCTGCGCGCATTGCGAATCCTTTCTCGATTCATCGCTTCGCGACAAACACCGTATGCACAAACCCCGCGTAAACCGTTTCCCGTTCCGGTTTCGCGCCGAGTTTTCGCGCGACGGTTTGTGATTTAGTCCGCCCTCACCCCGGCCCTCTCCCCCGGGAGAGGGAGAATCATCCGCCGACTGTCGTGAAAGACTTGCGACTGGATTTGCCGGACGACCGCACGAAAGACCGACCGCGCCCGATTGCCGCTCCCTCTCCCCGGGGGAGAGGGCCGGGGTGAGGGCGAGCGTTTACACCATCTACTTCCGAGCCTCAATCAACTCCCGCAAATCCTTCACGAACGCATCCACGTCCGTCGTCGTCGTGTCCCAACTGCACATCAGTCGCGATTCGTCCGGCGTCACCACGCCCGTATAAAATTTCCAGCCGCGTTGGTGCATTTTCTTTTCCGCCGCCGCCGGAATCTTCGCGAACACCGCGTTCGACTCGACCGGGTAACTGATCCGCACGCCGCGCAACCCGCGCAAGCCCGCCTGCAACCGCTTCGCCATCGCGTTCGAATGTTTCGCGTGCTTCAGCCACGCGCCGTCCTGCAACATCCCCGTCCACGGCGCGGAAAGAAAACGCATCTTCGACGCGAGCTGCCCGCCCTGTTTGCAGCGGTAGTCGAACTCGCGCGCCAGTTCGCGGTCGAAGAACACCACCGCCTCGCCCACCGCGACGCCATTCTTCGTCATACCGAAACACAACACGTCCACGCCCGCGCGCCACGTGATGTCCGCCGGTGCGACGTCGAGCGACGCCACCGCGTTGGCAAACCGCGCGCCGTCCATGTGAACCCGCAACCCAAACTTCCGCGCCACGCCGACGAGTTCGCGCACCTCGTCGAGCGAATAGACCGTTCCCACTTCCGTCGCCTGCGTGAGCGAGAGCACGCGCGGTTTCGGATAGTGAATGTCCGTGCGCTTGTTTACCGCGCGGCCGATTTCGTACGGGTTGATTTTTCCGTCCGCGCCACCAAGCAAAAGAATCTTGCTGCCGTTCGCAAAAAATTCCGGCGCGCCACATTCGGCCCCCTCGATATGCGCGAGTTCGTGGCACAGCACGCTGTGATACGACTGGCAGAGCGATGCCAGCGCGAGCGAGTTCGCCGCCGTACCGTTGAAAACGAAATACACCTCGCAATCCTTCTCGAACACTTCGCGCAGGAGATCAGCGGCGCGCTGCGTCCAGGTGTCGTTGCCGTAGCTGACCTCGTGATCGGTGTTCGCCTCGGCGAGCGCGGCCCACGCTTCGGGGCAGATGCCGGCGTAATTGTCACTGGCGAAGTGGCGGCGGACGGGTTTGGCGGAACTCATGCGCGGAATTTAATGGAATACGCCGGCCAAGGCATCGCTTTTTTCAAGATCGTTGGAAAAATTCTCAATTCACCGGATTCACCACGCGCCGTTACGATGCGCCCATGAATTGGAACGCGCATCGCCGGGCGGCAACCGGAAGTTCCATCTTCCCGCTTGTAACGGGTGCGCCGTGTGTTCCACTCTCGCCGTTGTCGGGCGCATCGTCTGCTAAAATCACAACTTTATGGACGGGCTGATACCAATCCTTGTGCTGCTGCTCCTCGGCGTTCCCGCGTGCCTTGCCATCTGGCTCATCGTGCGCGCCGTTTCGGCGGGCAACCGGATTCAAGAACTCTCCCGCCGCGTTGGCGAACTCGAACGCGATCTGTTCAAACTGAAACAGGAACCGCGACTGCCAGTCGAAACAAAACCCGAAGCGGAACCCACCCCGCAACCACGCGCCGAGATTCTCCATCGTCTTCAGGAATCCGCACCGCCACCGCCCGTCGCGCCACCCATCGTCCCTCCGATCGAGAAAGCTCCGGCGGCGCCGCCACCACAGCCGCCACCGGCGCCGGTCTTCGCTCAAACCGCACCGCCCAAGCCCGTCGCACCGCCGTTCATACCGCCGCGACCACCGTCGCTGCCCAGCATCAACTGGGAACAATTTATGGGCGTGAAGTTGTTCGCGTGGATCGGCGGACTCGCCTTGTTCCTCGGCGTCGCGTTCTTCGTGAAGTATTCCTTCGATCACAATCTTATTTCGCCGGAATTGCGCGTCGCCATCGGTTTCGTCATCGGCCTCGCGCTGCTCGTCGGCGGTGTGGTGTTGCACCGGCGCAAACAATACATCGTCGGCGCTCAGGCGTTATGTGCCACGGGTGTCGTCATTCTGTACGCCGTCACCTTCGCGTGCCGCTCGATCTATCACTTCGAATTTTTCGGCACCATCCCGACGTTCCTGCTGATGGTGCTCATCACCACCACCGCGTTCTTCGTCGCCGTGCGGCTCGACGCCCTCGTCGTCGCCATCCTCGGAATGCTCGGCGGTTTCCTCACGCCGTATCTGCTCTCGACGGGCGAGGACAATCCCTTCGGCCTCTTCGGCTACATCGCCATCCTCGACGTCGGCCTGCTCATCGTCGCACAACATCGCCGCTGGTTTTTTCTCACCGCGCTCGCGGCGCTCGGCACGGTCGTGATGCAAGTCGGCTGGGCGGGCCAATTCTTCACGTCAGAAAAATATTTCGAGGGCGACAAAATCCTCATCGCTCTCGGCGTGCTGCTCGGCTTCAATGCGCTCTATCTCGCCGCGACGTGGTGGTCGAAACGCAACGGCAAATTCAACTGGTGGCTCGCGGGCAGCGCGTTCGGCCTCGCCGCGGTGGCGCTGGCTTTCACCGGTTGGTTCTTCTCGTTCCCGACGCTCGCCGAACGGCCGTGGCTGATGTTCAGTTTCGTTTTCCTCGTGGACCTCGGCGTCGCCGCGATCGGCCTGCTTGATGACGACGCCGCGACCGCGCAAACCATCTCCGGCCTCGCCGTGTTCGGATTGCTCGCGGCATGGACGGCGGAAACGCTCACCGCCCCGCTACTGAACGCCGGGCTGGTTTTCTACTTCGCGTTCGCGGTGCTGCACTCGGTGTTTCCGCTGGTGCGCAAGCGCGTGCGCGGCGCGACCGGGCCGATGTGGGGTGCGCAACTGTTCCCGCCGCTCGCGCTCGTGCTCGTGCTGATCCCGGTGTTCAAACTCGCGGAAGTCTCGTTCGTCGTCTGGCCGTTCGTGCTGCTCGTGGACGTGCTCGCGATAGGACTCGCGCTGCTGACGGCCTCGCTGATTCCGGTCATCGCCGTGCTCGTGCTCACGCTCGCTGCGACCGCCGGCCTCATCTTCAAAGTCCCCACCGAACTCACCGGTTTGCCGATGTCGCTCTTCGTGCTGGGCGCGTTCGCGATCTTCTTCGTCGCCGCCGGCGTGTGGCTCGCGCGCAAATTCAAACCCGACGCCCTCACGCTCGGCGGCAAATCCGGCGCCGACCTCGCGTTGCCCGGAAATCTCGCCGCGCAACTCCCGGCGTTCTCCGCCACGCTGCCGTTCCTGTTGCTCATCATGGCCACGTTGCGCCTGCCGCTCGCGAACCCTTCGCCCATCTTCGGCCTCGCGCTGCTGCTGCTCGTGCTGCTGCTCGGCGTGACGCGGATGTTCTCGCACGACTGGTTGCCCGCCGTCGGCCTCGCCTGCGTCGCGGCGCTCGAATGTGCGTGGCACTTCAACCGCTTCAATCCCGCCGACCCAAGCCCCGCGCTCATCTGGTATCTGATTTTCTACGCCGTGTTCGCGGTGTTCCCGTTTCTGTTCCTGAAAAAGTTCAGCGACCGGACCATTCCGTGGGCGACGGCGGCGCTGGTCGGGCTGCCGCAATTCGCGCTGATTTATCGGCTCGCCAAAACCGCGTGGCCCAACGACATGATGGGCCTGCTGCCGGCGGCCTTCGCAACCCCCGCGTTGTTGAGTCTCGTCGTGGTGTTGAAAACAATTCCAGCGGAAACGAAAGCGCGTCTCACAAAACTCGCGTTATTCGGCGGCGTGGGTTTGTTTTTCATCACGCTGATTTTTCCGATCCAGTTCGACCGACAGTGGATCACCATCGGCTGGGCGCTCGAAGGCGCAGCGCTGCTGTGGCTGTTCCATCGCGTGCCTCATGACGGCCTGCGGCTCACGGGCATCGGCCTGCTTGTCGCCGCGTTCGTCCGGCTCGCGCTCAATTACGAAGTGCTCGGCTACCACGTCCGCAGCGCGACGCCGATCTTCAACTGGTATCTCTACACCTACGGCCTCGTGACGATCGCGCTGTTCGTTGGCGCGCGGTTGCTCGCGCCGCCGCGGAATCTGGTTTTGAAATCCAACGCCCCGCCGCTCCTCGTCACGCTCGGCACCGTGCTGGCCTTTCTGCTGATGAACATCGAGATCGCCGACTACTTCACCGCCGCTGGCGCGAACGTGCGGCTTGAAATCGGCGGCAACTTCGCGCGCGAGATGACCTACACCATTTCCTGGGCGCTCTTCGAGTTGGTGCTTATCGTCGTCGGCATCGTGCGTAAAATTCCCGCCTCGCGTTACGCCGCGCTCGGGCTGTTGAGCGTGACGCTGCTGAAACTTTTCTTCCACGACCTCGCGCACCTCAACCAGCTTTACCGCGTCGGTGCGTTCATCGGCGTGGCGGTGATCGCGTGGGGCGCGTCGTTCGCGTATCAACGCTTCTTCGCCACGAGCGGCCAGGAAAAGGAGGCGAAAGATGAAGCGGCCAAATAATTCGACGGGCGTAAATCTTGGGGCTGGTGGCGATCCGCGCGAAGCGTCATGGAGTGCGGTGGGTGAGGGTTGGGGGCACACACCGCTTTGGCGCCGACGCGCCCGCGCGGATAAAATTTCCACCGACCCAGTCCGAAAGCGGTGTCAGCCCCTTTCCCCGCCAGCCACCGCACTCCAGGACGCTGGCGCGCGTCGCGACGGCCTACTTTTTCCGCTCGGCCTCCTCGCACTCATTGCTTTTTCCAGTTCCCTCGCCGCGCCATTGCCGGCGGACTGGCAACGCGAGCGGAAAGTTGAAATCACCTCGCCCGGCCTCGTGCGCTTCAGCCTGCCGGTCGAAACGCTCGACGGCGCGCGGCCCGCGCTGGAAGACTTGCGGCTTTACGACGACGCGGGCAACGAACTTCCATTTCTCATCGAACGCCCCGCGCCCCCGCCGAAGACCAGCCGCAGTGCGAAGTCCTTCGAGGTTTCGCTCTCGCCCAATGCGACCGTCATCACCATCGAAACCGGACTGACCCAGCCGCTCGACGCCGTCGCACTGGAAACGCCGGCCAACAATTTCATCAAGCCGGTAAAAATCGAAGCGTCGCCGGACGGCAAACGCTGGCAGACGCTCGCGCAAGGCCGGCCGATTTTTCGTCAGCCCAACGGCGCGGGCCAGCTTCGCCTCGCCATTCTGACCGCTGAGTGGCGCTGGCTGCGGTTGACGGTGGACGACCAGCGTTCGCAACCGATTCCGTTTACTGGTGCGCGCGTTCACGCCGTGGTCGCCGAGCCGATGCCGGGTGAAACTTTTCCCGTCGCCATCGCCGGCCGACACGAAAATCCCGGCGAGACGCGGCTGACGTTGAATCTCGGCGCAGCCAATCTCGACATCACCAGCCTTCGCCTCGAAACCACCGAACCGCTTTTCACGCGGCAAGTCACGCTCGCGGTGGCGCAAATTTCCGAAGACGCGATCCGAGAGCAAACGCTCGGAGTGGAAACAATTTATCGCGTGGCCGTCGAGGGCCAACCGGCGGCGGAAAACCTCGCCGTGTCGCTCGGCGCGCAAGTCCGGCCGCGCGAACTGCTCGTGCTCATCAAGAACGACGACAGCCCACCGCTTGCCATCACCGCCGTCCGCGCGGAACGGCGTCCAGTGCATCTCGTTTTCCTCGCCAAGTCAGCGGGCGTTCACCATTTGCTCACCGGCAACGCCCGCTGTCCCGCGCCGCGTTACGACCTCGCATCGCTCGGCGCAAATCTCAAAAACGTCAGCCTCACCCCGGTCAACTTCTCGGCGCCGTCGGACAATCCGGATTATCGCGCACGCGAAGCGCTCGCTGACCTCGCGCCCGAGGGTGCGGCGCTCGACATCTCGGCGTGGAAATTTCGCAAGGCGCTCCAGCTTCAGCGCGCCGGCGCGCAACAGGTGGAACTCGACCTCAATGTTCTCGCGCACGCGCATCGGGATTTTCAGGACCTGCGGCTGATGTCCGGCGGGAAGCAAATCCCTTACATCCTCGAACGCACCTCCATCCGCCGCGCGCTGACGCCGACCGTCACCGCGACGACCGATGCGCCGGACAAAAAACTCAGCCGCTGGATCATCAAGCTGCCGCAAAAAAATCTGCCGCTCACGCGCCTGAGTTGCGCCGCGCGCACGACGCTGTTCCAACGCGACGTGGCGCTCTACGAAGAACTGACCGACGAGCGCGGCGAGAAGTTCAACCGCCAGCTCGGCACCGCGTCCTGGACGCGAACCCCCGACCGCAAGGACAAGGAATTCACGCTTGCGCTCGACGACCGGTTGCAATCCGACACGCTGATCCTGCAAACGCATAACGGCGACAATCCGCCGGTGGAACTGGAAAAATTTCAGGTATTCCATCCGGCCACGCGCATCTTGTTCAAGGCAAAGGCCGACGACGACCTCATGCTTTACTACGGCAACCCGCAGGTGGTATCGCCCCGTTACGACTTGAGCCTCGTCGCGAATCAATTACTGGCGGCGGAAAAATCCATAGCCACGCTGGTTGCCGAGCAGCAGCTCAAAAAATCCTCGTGGGCGGAAACCCACACGCCCGGCAAGGGCGGCGTGGTGTTTTGGGGCATCCTCGCGTTGGTGGTGGTCGGCTTGCTGATCGTCATCTCACGGCTGTTGCCGAAGACGCCGCAGCCATAACGCCCTTCTCCCACCGGTGCTACCCGCCACCGAGATACGCGCTCTTCACCTGCGGGTTTTGGCGCAAGGCAGCCGAGTTGTCCGACAGAATAATTTTCCCCGTCTCCAACACGTAGCCGAAATGGGAAATCTCCAGCGCTAGGTTGGCGTTCTGTTCCACGAGCAGGATCGTGATGCCTTGTGTTCGGTTGATCTCGACGATCTTTTCGAAAATCGTCTTCACCAGCAGCGGCGCGATGCCGAGCGACGGCTCGTCCATCATCAAGAACTTTGGCCGGCTCATGAGTGCGCGACCGATGGCGAGCATCTGTTGTTCGCCGCCGCTCAATGTGCCGGCGACTTGCTGTTCGCGCTCCTGCAACCGGGGAAATGTGGCGAACACCGATTCGAACGAGGCACGGATGAGGTTCTTATCGCGCTGAAGATATGCGCCCATCATCAAATTTTCGTGAACGGTGAGGTTGGCGAAAACCATCCGGCCCTCGGGCACGTGCGAAAGACCCAACTCAACAACACGATGCGGCTTGAGTCCGACGAGGCTCTTGCCGTTGTAAAGAATTTCGCCCGCCTGCGGCTTGAGCAGGCCGGAGACGGTGCGGAGCGTGGTCGTCTTGCCCGCGCCATTCCCGCCGATGAGCGTGACGATGCTGCCGGGCTTAACGGACAACGACACGCCGTGCAGCGCGGTGATCGCGCCGTAACTGACCGCGAGTTCTTTTATCTCAAGCATGGTTTCGGAAAGCTTCAAGCACCAACATCCAAGCTCCAGAGAAATTCCAACAACCAAGCTCCAAAATTCGAGCGAGGTCTCCGTGATGTTTGAAGCTTGGGGTTTCTCTGGTGCTTGGAGCTTGGATGTTGGAGCTTTGCATTTCAGTCTCCCAGATAGGCCTCAATCACCTTCGGATTCGCCCGCACTTCCGCCGGCGTGCCATCGGCGATCTTCACACCGTAGTCGAGCACCACGATGCGCTGGCAAATGCCCATCACCACTTGCATGTCATGCTCCACGAGCAGCACGGCGATCTGGAATTTCTCCTTGATGAACCGGATGAGCTTCGTCAACTCGGCTTTCTCCGTGGGATTCATGCCGGCGGCGGGTTCGTCGAGCAGGAGCAACTTCGGTTTCGTGGCGAGCGCACGGACAATTTCGAGCCGGCGCTGTTGTCCATACGGGAGGCTCTTGGCGGGCGCGTCGCGATGTTTTCCGAGGTCGAAAATGTCCAGCAGTTCCATCGTCTGCGCGGCGATTTCTTTTTCCTCCGCGTGAAACTTGCGGAGGCGGGTGAGCGAATGAATGGCATCGTGCTTGAGGTGGAGATGAAACGCCACGCGCACATTGTCGAAAACGTTGAGGCTCGGGAACAGGCGGATGTTCTGAAAGGTGCGCGCAATGCTGTGTCCGGTGATCTGATACGGCTTGCGGCCCACGAGTGATTGCCCGGTGAAACGAATGTCCCCCTCGGTCGGGCGATAAACGCCGGTGATGAGATTGAAGACGGTGGTCTTGCCCGCGCCGTTCGGGCCGATGAGGCCGATGAGTTCCAATTCGCCGACCGCCATCGTCAACTCCGACACGGCCGTGAGTCCGCCGAAGCGGATGGTCGCGCGGTCGAGTTCGAGCAGAGCTGCCATGCGTCAAGCGGTCTTGCGTTTGGCCGTCCACGTGAACAAACCCTGCGGGCGCGTGATCATCAACACGATGATCAGCAGCGAATAAAGAATCATCCGGTAGTCGCCGAACTTGCGGAGCGATTCGGTGAGGACGGTGAGCAACACGGCGGCGATAATGACGCCGACGGTGTTCCCCATGCCGCCGAGAATCACCATCACGACGATCTCGATGGATTTGTCGAAGCCGAAGCCCTGCGGCGCGATGTACTGCTTGAAGTGCGCGTAGATTCCGCCCGCCAATCCAGCGAAGAACGCGCCGACGACGAACGCCGTGATCTTGTAGCGCGTCGTGTTGATGCCCATCGCTTCGGCGGCGACTTCGTCATCGTTCACGGCGATGAAGCCGCGGCCGTAGGTGGAATTCACGAGTGCCCACACGGTGTAAACCGTGATGGCCGCGAGGCCGAAGGTCCAAAACAGGTTTGTATATTCCGGAATGTTGATCATCCCGCGGGCGCCGCCGACGGCGTTGATGTTTTGCAACAGGACGCGGATGATTTCGCCAAAGCCGAGCGTGACGATGGCCAGATAATCTCCCCGCAGCCGCAGCGACGGCACACCGACGAGCAAGCCCGCCAGCGACGCCACGAGTCCGCCGGCGTAGAGTGCTAGCGGAAACAGAATCCACGTCTGACCGCCGACCAGCGGCAACAGTTTGTCACCGAAAATTGTTGTGACCGTTGCCGCGGAATACGCACCGATGGCCATGAAACCGGCGTGACCGAGCGAGAACTGGCCGGTGTAGCCGTTGATGAGATTGAGGCTGACGGCGAGCGTGATGTTGATGCCACAGGTCACCGCGATGTCGAGGAAGTAGGGATTGTAACTGCGCGAGAACCACGACGCGCCAAACGCCACCGCGATGGCGGCCAGCAAATAATATTGCGAGCGAGAGAGCATCAGACTTTTTCCGCCTGGAGTTTTCCGAGCAGTCCCGACGGTCGGACCAGCAGAATCAAAATCAACACCGCGAAGGCCACGGCGTCGCGATACGTCGAGCCGCCCATTGCGACGACAAGTGTTTCGATCAACCCGAGCAACACGCCGCCGAGCGCCGCGCCGGGGATGTTGCCGATGCCGCCCAACACGGCGGCGACGAACGCCTTCAAGCCCGGCAGCGTGCCCATGAGCGGATCAATCGAGGGGTAGTTGATGGCGTAAAGAATTCCGCCCGCCGCCGCGAGGGCGGAGCCGAGTGCGAACGTAAACGAGATGACCATGTCGTTGTTGATGCCCACCAGCGACGCAGCGGTGGGATTGAACGAGAGCGCCCGCATCGCAGTGCCGATGCGCGTCTTCATCACGATGTAGTGCAGTCCCAACAGGATCGCAATCGTCACCACGAAGACGGCGATTTGATCGCTGGACAAAACCATCCCGCCGAACGTGAAGTTGTGCTGCGGAAAAAGCTTGGGAAATGATTTCGGGTTCGCGCCGAAGATGAGTTGGCCGGCGTTTTGGAGCAGCAGCGAAACCCCGATGGCCGTGATGAGCACCGTGAGCGTCGAGCGCCCGCGCAACGGGCGGTAGGCGAGCTTCTCGATCACCACGCCGAGGACCGCGCAGATGACCATGGCGCCAAATAAGACCAGCAGCCCGCCGCCAAAGGACGCCGCGGGCAGCACGCGCCCGAGGTAAAATCCCGCGAACGCGCCGACCATGAAGACATCGCTGTGCGCGAAGTTGATGAAGCGCAGGACGCCATAAACCATCGTGTAGCCGAGCGCGATGAGCGCGTAGATGGCACCCAGCGAGAGGCCGTTGATGAGTTGTTGCAGGAATTCCATCAGCCCGGAGTGAAGCGCCGCGCCCCAACCAGCGGTCGCCCGCAAGGTTTCCACTGGTTCAATTCATTCGCGGCCAACACGGGCGGAATGATGTGCGAGCAGGGAAATTTTGCCAGTGCAGAGTTTTGGAGCGCCGGTCTCCGACCCGGCTCGTTGGTTCGCTTTCAAGCTTTGGCGCGACTCCCGAGCAGCACCGAATTTGAGGGACTGAACTCAACGAGCCGGGTTGGAGACCGGCGCGCCTCACCACATCGCCCAGCAACCGTCTTCGTCCCAGAGTTGCGAGCCGCGGTAGATTTGCATTTTCTTGATATCCTTCCACGAGACCGAACCGTCGAGCAGGCCGATGTTGCCGCCCGCGGCCCCGGCGGCCGCCGAGGAGGCGCCGCTGGCACCGGTGTTGGCAATATCCACGCCCTGACGGATCGTCCCGCCCTTGCCGTGCGGCGCGTAGGTCTGGCCATACAGCGGCGACCAATCGTTCATGTCCGAGAGCAACACGAGACTGCTGCTCTCGGTCAACCGTTGCGGAGAAATCCACGTCGCCCCGCCCGCGATGATCGGACGCCACGGCGTGTTCGTGTGTCCGCCGTGATAGTTGTAGCCGATCACGTGACCATACTCGCGTTCCTCGAAGGGGCGGTTCGCCTGTTCCTTGATGAACCAGTCGCCGAAGCTGGGGCAATGGAGCATCTGCGCGGTGGCGGTGTATTGCACGATGGAGTTGCTCGTCGCATTGGAAATGACGGGCAGATGATCGTCATTCGCCGCCTTGGGTTTGTTCGGCGCGCCGCTGGGAAGTTGTTGTTTGTTGTCGTCCCCATACATGTGGAGGGCGAGTTCAAATTGGCGCAGGCCATTCTTGCAACTCGTCCGCCGCGCCTTCTCCTTCGCGCCCGTCAGCGCCGGCAGCAGCATCGCCGCCAGGATCGCGATGATGGCGATGACCACGAGCAGTTCGATCAAGGTGAAGGCAACCCGCCAGCCGGCGCCGCGTCGAGAGGTGGAAAGATTTTTTTTCAAACGGTCTCCTATCTGGGTTCGCTGACGATGAAAAAGCGGCGGGGCGCCGGCGCTTCCTCGCTGGTGACGGTCACAACGCCGTTCGAGAGCACGAGGCTGTTGGTCAGTTTGGGCCACGCGTCGCGCGCCAGCGAGAGGTTGGTGGAAGCGCGCACTTCCATGCCCGCGAGCCGATTCGAGGCGATGGGAACGCCCGTCGCCGTGCGAATCGCAAGGCTGAGCTCGGACCGCGTCGCGAGCTGTGGCGGGTCCAGCAGAAGTTTGGGCGTGGAAAAAGCGGAGAAGGGTTCGCTGACGATGAAATATTGTCGCGGCGGCGCCACATCCGTGACGGTGACGCGCGCCACGCCATTGGAAAGCACGGGGACGTTGTTCAGCTTTGCCCACTGCGCCACCGGCAGTGCCGCGTTGGTCGAGGCGCGCACCTCCAGACCCGCCAGCCGGTTCGAATTGATCGGATCGCCCGTGACCGTGCGAATCAAAAGACTGGCTTTGGTCTGGGTCACCAGCTTCGGCGGGTCCAGGATGAGGTCGGGCACGGAGAGATCGAACCGCGCCGCGAAGGCGCTGCTGCGGACGTAGAGTTGTCCGTCGCTCAACGCGAGGGCGTTCCAACATTTGTTGGTGTCGGGACTATAGGCCGGGATGGCTTGAAAGCGCGCCAGTTCGGTGAACGAATTGGTGTTCGCCGCCACCAACACCACGTCGCCGCGTTCCGTGACGACCACGAGATTCGTGCCGACGAGCAAGGTGCTGCCGCGTCCGAAATTATTCGCGGCCCAGTAAGTCGTGCCGGTCGCGAGGTCAACGCATTTCAACTTCGCGCTGTCATTATCCGGCGTGAAGGATCCGTAAAGCGCCCCCTGATAACACACCGGCGTGGCCCAGTGATTTTTCATTTCCAGCAGGGAACTGAACCAAAGTTGCGTCGCCGTCTGCGTGGAGTTCGATTGCACGATCCGCACGGCAAACGTGCCCATGGTGTAGTACGCCGCGAGGAAAACGATGTCCTGATAAACCGCGGGCGACGCGGCCAGCGAGGTGTTGTAGGTGAACGGATACGGAAACTTCCAGAGCAGCGCGCCGGTCTGCGGGTTGACCGAGACGAGACCGCTTTGCGTGGCGAAGATCAACTGCCGGACGCCGTTGATGGTCGCCAGCGCCGGCGTTGATTGGGTCATGCCCTCGTTTTGCGAGCGCCAGACCAGCGTACCGTTGGTGGTGCTGAAGGCCATGAGCGTCGCGGTGCCGCAGTTGGCGTGGACGAAAATCAATCCGTTCTCGATCACGGGCGACGCCGCGTTCTGCCACGGGATGACCCCGCCGCCGAAACCCGCGACCAGGTTGGTGCTCCAGATCACCGCACCGTTCGTGGCATTGAGCCGCCAGAGTTTGTGATAGGAACTCAGGACATAAACCGAGCCGCCGACCACGCTCGGCGTGCTGCGCGGGCCGTCATCACCCGTGCCGACGCCGCCGTTCGGATACAACGGATCCACCTGCGCCTCGACTTCGGTGGACCAGAGGATGGCCCCATTAGTGGCGCTGAGGGCGAAGCAGAATTCGCGACGCGGCTGACCATCGAGATCGTAGTCCGTCGCGACCTGAGTGAAGACCCGCCCGCCGCTGACGGTGAGACTGGTCAGGCCGTTCGTGAGGGACACGAGCCAGACGGGGTTCGTCACCGAGCCAGTCCACTGCTTGTTGATCCGCTCAGAGGAAATGCCGTCGTGATTCGGGCCGCGATATTGCGGCCACTCCGCCGCGAGGCCGCAAAGTGAAAGTGACGCGCTGACCATCAGGCAACAACGCAGCGCCTGTAACCAACGCGGAATGTGAATTTTCAGCATCAAGGGAACGTGCAGACAATGCACCAGTTCGTGCCGAATTCAAGCGGAGGTTCACCCGGCGTGGCGTCCGTGCAAAGCCCGCTCGCGTTCCAGCAGGGTCGGGTGCGAATAGTAAAACCCGCTGTAGGCCGGATGCGGCGTGAGGTTGCTGAGATTTTTTTCGTGCAGCTTGCGCAGCGCGCCGACGAGCGGTGGCGCTTCGCTGACCGCTTCCGCCGCGAACGCATCCGCCTCGTACTCGAAGCGCCGTGCCCACCAGTTTTGCAACGGCGTCAGCCAGAACGTCACCGGGCCGCCGAGCAGCGCGAACAGCAGCAACGCCGGCGAGACGTTGCCCGGCGCGAAACCAAACGCGCGATAAAACCATTCCTGCCGCGCCAGCAGTGCGAGCACGTAGAACGAAGCGAGCGAAACCAACGCCGCCCAGCCGAGCAGCTTCGGGAGGTGTTTCCGTTTGTAGTGTCCGATCTCATGCGCAAGCACGGCTTCCAGTTCCGGCTCGCTGAGTTGCGCGATGAGCGTGTCGAACAAAACAATTTTCCGGAAGCGCCCGAAGCCGGTGAAGAACGCGTTCGAGTGCCGCGAGCGCTTGCTGCCGTCCATCACTTGGATGTTCTGCGCGCGAAACTGTGTCCGCGCCGCCAGCTTCAGGAGCCGCTCGCGCAACGAACCTTCCGGCAGCGGCGTGAATTTGTAGAACAGCGGCATGATCAGCACCGGCGCGAGCACCATCATCAAAAACTGGAACGCCATCAATGCGCCCCACGCCCACAGCCACCACCACTCGCCGGTCCACTCGACGAATTTCAGCAACAACACCAGCAGCGGATAGCCGAGCACCGCCGCCAGCAGAAACATTTTCAGCCGGTCGAGCCACCAGATTTTTTGCGTCGAGGTGTTGAATCCGAATTTTTGTTCCAGCTGGAACTGCTCGAACCAATCCACCGGCAACCCCGGCAGCGACAGCGCCACTCCCGCCGCAAACAGAAACGCCGCCATCGCCCACGCGCTCGTGCCGGCGTGATGTTGAAACAACTGGAACGCCCACGGCAGCACGCCGCTGAACAAGACCGCCAGCAGCACCAGCGCCGAATAGCCGTCCTCGAATCCGGCGAGCCGCCCGCGCGCGATGGTGTAGTCCACCGACTTCGCATACGTCGCCTCGTCCATCACGCCGTGCAACGGCTCGGGAATTTTTCCCTCATGCGCCTTCACGTGGCAGAAGTTGAGATTCTTCAGCCAGGTCTGCGTCACCACTCGGAGGCCGATCAAAAGCATCACCACCCAGACGATGGGATAATCGAGGATGAACGGGGCGGGGTCGGTCGGGAAAAATGCCTCCACGGACAAATCAGGCTGGACCATCGTCAATCCTGTTTCGGGAGCAAGCCTTTGACCGCCGCGAGGAGGGTTTCGATGGGCACGGGCTTGCGCAGCACCGGCGCCTTCACGGTCATGACAAATTTTTCAAAGTGCGGGTCCTCCGCCATGCCGGTGATGAACACGAATCGTTTCGCCAGTTCGGGATTCACGCGCTCGACGGTGCTGTAAAACATGTCGCCCTCGAGCTGGGGCATCCGCAGGTCGCAGACCACGACGTCCACGGGTTTGTGCAGGATGTGTTTGAGGGCGAGCACGCCGTTGGAAACGACGGTCGCGTCGAAGCCATGCGCCTCCAGCAACTGCCGCAAAGTTTCGGCGAGTTGCAGATTGTCGTCCACGAGCAGGACGTTGTGTTTGCGCGGTGCGCGTGGGCCGGTTTCCATGACGTTCGCGATGGGGCTACGCTACACCCGCGCGCCGCCGTGAAGCAAGCACGGCGTCTGCCGTCGGTGCCGGAGACACGTCAAAGTTTTGTGACGCGTTCGATCTGTGCCAGCAACAACTCGACCGGCACGGGCTTGCGCAACACCGGCACCTCCACCGTGCGGAGGAATTTCTGGTAACGCTCGTCATCCGCCCGGCCGGTGACGAAAATGAACCGCCGCGCCAGCGGTGAATTGACGCGCTCGATCGTCGCGTAAAACAGATCGCCCTCGAGTCCGGGCATTTGCAGGTCGCAGATCACCGCGTCGGCTGGGTTGACCGAGGCGTACTTCAACGCTTCCGCGCCGTCCAGAAACACCGTCGCGTCGTAGCCGTGCAGTTTGAGAATCTCCTCGAAGAAATGCGCGAGCTGCACGTTGTCGTCCACGATCAAAACGTGACGTTTGCGCGGAATGCTGGCGTTGGATTCCATACGCGGGCCTTGGCGGCAACGCTACACCCGGGGCCGGGAGGGATGCAAGCCTGCCGTCAACAAATCGAAGCTCCAAATTCCAAGCACCAAGCTCCAGAGAAACTTCAAGCTCCAATAATCAAGACCTGATCGAAACGCGTGGTCTTGGAGCTTGTTGTTTGGCGCTTCTCTGGAGACCCGCTCGCGCGAAGCGGAGTTGGTTGTCGGTGCTTGGAGTTTTTCCGCTCACCACTTCAATTCCGGCAACCGTCGCGCGACTTCCTCGGCGTTGGCGCGGCTATTGAAAGCGCTGATGCGGAAATAACCTTCGCCCTTCGAGCCGAAACCCGAGCCGGGTGTGATGACGACGTTGGCCTCGCCGAGAATTTTGTCGAACGCCTGCCAACTCGTGACGCCTTTCGGCGTGCGGACCCAGATGTAGGGCGCGTTCTGTCCGCCGAAAACTTTCAAGCCCGCTTTCTTCGCACCTTTGCGGAGAACTTCCGCGTTGCCCAGGTAATGTTCGATGAGCGACTTCACCTGCGCTTTGCCTTCCGCCGAGTAGAGCGCCTCCGCCGCGCGCTGAACGATGTAACTCGCGCCGTTGAATTTCGTCGTCATGCGCCGCGACCAGAGCGGATGCAGCGGCTTCGCTTCGCCGGCCTTTGTGAAGGCGTTGAGCGACTTGGGCACGACTGTGAACGCGCAGCGCACGCCGGTGAACCCGCCGTTCTTCGAGAAGCTGCGGAACTCGATGGCGCACTCGCGCGCGCCGGGAATTTCGTAGATCGAATGTGGAATTCCCGATGCATCGGGACTGATGTACGCTTCGTAAGCCGCGTCGAACAAAATGATCGCCTTGTGTTCAAGCGCGTACTTCACCCACGCTTCGAGTTGCGGACGATTCGCCACGGCGCCGGTCGGGTTGTTCGGCGAGCAAAGATAAATCAAGTCCACGTGGCGCTTCGGTGGCTCGGGGATGAAGCCGTTGCTCGCGCGGCACGGGAGATAAACGATTTTGCCGTAAGCGCCCGCGTCGTTCGCCGGGCCGGTGTGACCCGCCATCACGTTCGTGTCCACATAAACGGGATACACCGGATCGCTGATCGCGATTTTGTTTTTGTCGCCGAGGATGTCAAGGATGCTGCCGCAATCGCACTTCGAACCGTCGCTCACAAAAATCTCATCGTCCGCCACGTCGAGGCCGCGATCACGGAAATCATTCTTCGCGATGGCCGCCCGCAGCCACTCGTAACCCTGCTCCGGCCCGTAGCCGTGAAACGTTTCGCGCGAAGCCATCTCGTCCACCGCCTTGTGCATCTGCGCGATGACGGCGGGCGGCAACGGCTCCGTCACGTCGCCGATGCCGCAACGGATGAGCCGCTTCGCCGCTTCGGGGTTCGCCTCGCAAAACGCCTTCACCCGCCGGCCAATCTCGGGGAAGAGATAGCCGGCCTTCAGTTTCAAGTAATTGTCGTTTAGATAGGCCATGAAATTATCGGAGGTCGGACGCTAAATGAACGGCGCGGCGGTTGCAAGAGTCGTGAGGGAAAAGCGCGCCTCACACTTTTGACAAAGATGGCTTGCGGCCAGCGAGAATCCCCGGCAACGTAAAATCCATCCGAGACCTCTCGGACGTGATGAACCTTTCCACTTTCTCGTTTCCCACTCCGACCGTCTTTGGCGTGGGCGCTCTCGCCGTGCTGCCGTCCCGCTGCAAACCCCTTGGCCTTCGCCGCCCCCTGGTCGTCACCGATTCCGGCTTGCTCGGCACTGGTGCGTTTCACTCGCTCGCGCAAACCCTCGGGCCGGAGGCGCAAGGCAAGGATTGGTTCCTCTTTTCCGGCGTGCATCCGAATCCCATCGAGCAGGACGTGCGCGACGCCGCGCAGGCGTTCGTCCAAAACCAATGCGACGGCGTCATTGCCTTTGGCGGCGGCAGCGCGCTGGACGTGGGCAAAGCGGCCCGCCTGCTGGTCAAACGATCCGGCTTCGACTTCGCGAAGTTTTACGACGAACCCGATTGGTCCGGCCTCGCGCCGTGCATCGCCATCCCGACGACCGCCGGCACGGGCAGTGAAGTCGGGCGCAGTTCGGTGATCACGCTTGACGCAACCCACCGCAAAGCCGTGCTCTTTCACCCGGAATTGCTGGCGAAACTCGTGATCCTCGATCCGCAACTCACGGTTGGTTTGCCGCCCAAGCTCACCGCCGCCACCGGTGCGGACGCGCTGACGCATTGCATCGAGAGTTTCACCTGTCCGCAATTTCACCCGATGTGCGACGGCATCGCGCTCGAAGGCATCCGGCTCATCGTCGAGGCGTTGCCGCGCGCCCATGCCCGCGGCGATGACCTCGAAGCGCGCGGGCACATGCTCGTCGCGGCGGCGATGGGCGCGGTGGCGTTTCAAAAAGACCTGGGGGTGGTCCACTCGCTGGCGCATCCGCTCTCGTCGCTTTGCGGGATGCATCACGGTCTGGCGAATGCGCTGTGTCTCGTGGCGGGCATGAAGTTCTGCGCGGCCCGCAAGCCGGGGATTTACCGGCGGGTTGGAACGGCCTGTGGATTGGAAGTTCAGAAATTCCCCACGAGTGAGGCGGATCAAACAACCATCGCCTTCCTGGCGGACTTCCTCGCGCGGTTGGGACTCAACACCCGACTCCGCGAGCACGGTGTCAAGCCGGAGCAAATCGAGGCGCTCGTCGCTCAAGCGGTGGACGACCCCTGCCACAAGACCAACGTGGTGCCGGTGACGGCGGAAGATTTTTGGAAGCTCTATCTCGAAGTTTTATGAACCTGCCGACTCAACTTTTCATTGATGGCGGCTTTCGTGATGCGAAGGCCGGACGCCGTACCGCCCTCACCAATCCCGCCACCGAGGAAGTTTTCTGCGAGGTGGCGGCGGCTGATGTGGCGGACGTAAACGCCGCGGTGGAATCCGCGAGCCGCGCCTGGGAATCCGGCTGGCGCGACCTCGCGCCGGGCAAGCGCGGTGAAATCCTCTTCAACGTGGCGCGGGTGCTGCGCGAAAATCTCGAAGAACTCGCGCTGCTCGAAACCCAAAACATCGGCAAGCCCATCAGCGACGCGCGGGATGAAGTTGGCTTGGGCGCGCGCATCTTTGAATTCTATGCCGGCGGAGTGACGAGGTTTTACGGCCAGACCATTCCGGTGGCGCGCGGCGGATTCGATTTCACGCTCCGCCAACCGATGGGCGTGGTGGCGTGCATCGTGCCATGGAATTTTCCGTTCCCGATCGCGAGCTGGAAAGTTGCGCCCGCGCTGGCCGCCGGCAACTGCGTCATCCTCAAACCCGCCTCGCTCTCCCCGCTCACGGCGCTCAAGCTCGGTGAACTCGCCCATGCCGCTGGTTTGCCGCCGGGCGTGCTGCAGGTCGTGCCCGGCCCGGGTTCGGCCATCGGCGATGCGCTGGTGACGCATCCGCTGATCCGCAAAGTTTCGCTCACCGGCTCGACCGAGGTGGGCCGGCGCGTGATGGAACTGGCCGCGCGCGATTTCAAACGCATCTCGCTGGAACTCGGCGGCAAGTCGCCGAACATCGTGTTCGCCGACGCCGACTGGCAGGTCGCCGCCGACACTTCACCGATGAGCGTCTTCGCCAACTCAGGGCAGGACTGTTGCGCCCGCAGCCGGATGTTCATTGAGCGAAGTGTTTATGAACCGTTCGTCGAAAAATTCATTGCCGCCACCAAACAGTTGATCGTGGGCGATCCGATGAAAACGGAAACGCAGCTCGGCCCGATGGTTTCCGCGAGCCAGCGCGCAAGCGTGGAGGAATTCATCGCCGATGCGCGCAAGCAAGGCAGTCGCTTTGGTTGCGGCGGTGGGCGCGCCCATCCCAAAGGTTATTATCTCGAACCCACCGTGTTGCTTGGCGTGCCCAAGACCGATCGCTGCTGGCGCGAGGAAATTTTCGGCCCGGTGGTCTGCCTTACACCGTTCGACGATGAGGACCAGATGATCCGCGACGTGAACGCCTCGCCGTATGGTCTGAGCGGCTCCATCTGGACGAACGACCTCCGGCGCGCGCTGCGCGTGTCGCGGCGCATCGAGAGCGGCGTTATCAGCATCAACTCGCACAGCAGTGTCCACGTCGAGGCGCCGTTCGGCGGCCTCAAGCAAAGCGGCATCGGTCGCGACCTCGGCATGACGGCGATGGAAGGATACACGGAATTGAAAAACATTTACGTGGCGGGGTGAGACGCGCTGAACTCCGCGTTGACGCCCACCGTCCCAGACTCCATAGTTCCGCCATGCCTGAAGTGCTTGAATCCCCACGCTGGCAAGCGGTCGGCTTGATCATTGACCAGAACGCCCGCGATTTTCTGAACGGCGAGTTTGATCTCGTTTCGGAAATCGTGGCCTGGCTCAAATCGGTTCGCCTGTTTCAGGAAACGGTGGACGAGCGCATGATCTTGCAGGACCCAACTCCAGCCGATCTGCGCGAGCACCAGATTTGGGTTTCCAGCTTGATCGCCGAAGGTGAACGGCTGGTGATGCAAGCCGAGCAAGCCGGCGGATTGCCTCCGGGACGGGTGAAGTTCACGCTGCCGGACGTCGAGGCGACCATTGAGATGCTCCGGACCGACCAACGCATGTGGCACAACTCGATGGCTCCGGAACGACGGGCGGAAATCCTTGAGGCAGTCTTCAATGTCCCGAAATCCTGAACTCGAGGCGCTGCTACAGGCGAAATACGATTTGGACACCGCCAGTGACGAACAAAAAGTCACGTTGGAGCGGGTGTATTTTGCCAGGCTGGACGCCATCATCGCCCGCTCCGGAATCCCAGGCACAACGCGCCACCTGATCGAAGAAGTTTTCGTGGATGCCTACCGGGAATTTCGCCGCGCGAAAAAATTGGAAGAGCGCGCCAAGCTGGGCCGGATTCGATAGAGATTTCCCATGAACCTCAAACAACTTACCCAACAGGTCCGCGTGGGAAAGATTGACACCGTCATCGTCGCGCTCGCGGATCCGTTTGGGCGCTTGGTTGGAAAACGATTTCGCGCGGACCTCTTCCTCGATTCGGTGGCGAAGCACGGCACGCACGGATGCAATTATCTTCTCACCGTGAATCTCGACATGGATCCGCTCGACGGGTTCAAGGTGGCGAACTGGGCCGCGGGCTTCGGCGACTTTGCCTTTCAACCGGACCTCACGACGTTGCGTGTGATTCCGTGGCAGGCTGCGACGGCGCTGGTGATTTGCGATCACCTCAGGCATGACGGCTCGCTGGTGGCAGAGTCGCCGCGATCGGTTTTGCGCCGACAACTTGAGCTCCTGAAAAAACAGGGATTGACCTGTTACTGCGCGAGCGAACTGGAATTTTACCTGTTCAACCAGACCTATCACTCGGCCTTCGCCTGCGGTTACCGTGACCTTCAGCCCTCGAGTGATTACCGGATTGATTACCATTTGATGCAGCCGACGCGCGACGAACCGTTGATGCGCGCCATTCGCAACGGCATGACCGCCGCGCGGGTGCCGGTGGAGAGCAGCAAGGGCGAGTGGAGTCGCGGCCAGCACGAGATCAGCTTCGTCTATGACGAGCCGCTCGCGATGGCGGACATGCACGTGCTGTTCAAGCAGGGCGTGAAGGAAATCGCCGAACAACATGGCAAGGCCGTTTCATTCATGGCCAAATACGCGCCGGGCGAAGCGGGCAACTCGTGTCACATCCACATGAGCCTCTGGAAAGGCGGTCGGAGTCTGTTCCCGGGCGCGAAGGGAAGTGTCGGTTCTAAATACTTCCGCCAATTCCTCGGCGGCCTGATCAAGTATTCCCCCGAACTGTGCCTGTTCTTCGGACCGACGATCAACAGTTACAAGCGTTACCAGGCCGGCAGTTGGGCGCCCACGCGCATGGCGTGGGCGGTGGACAATCGCACGGTCGGCTATCGCGTCGTCGGCCATGGTCCTGCCTTCCGCATCGAGAATCGGATGCCGGGCGCCGACGCTAATCCTTATCTCGCGTTCGCGGCCATGCTCGCGGCCGGGATGGCTGGCGTGAAAGAGCGTCTCGATTGCGGCGATGAATATCTGGGCAACGCTTACGTGGACCCGAAACTGGCGCGGCTGCCCGGCAGCTTGCGCGAGGCGGCGGACTTGTTTGAAAAGTCCAAGCTCGCCCGCACCGCGCTGGGCGATGCGGTTGTGGAATTTTACGTTCACCACGCGCGCCTGGAGGTGGAAGCGTTCAACAACGCGGTCACAGACTGGGAAAAGCGGCGATACTTCGAACAAATCTGAGCGGCGACCAATTCCACTGACATGCCAGCCACCGCCGCTCCCGCCGCCGGACAACATTTGCGCTCCTGGCAATTGCGCACGTTCTGGTTGCTCTTGAGCGCGTATGCCGCCTACTACCTTTGCCGCGTCAATTTCGCGGTGGCCCAACCGCTCATCCTGAAGGAGTTTCCCGACCTGACCAATGCGCAGGTCGGCAGCATCCCTTCCACGTATGCCATTTTTTACGCCATCGGGCAGATCGTGAACGGCACCTTGTGCGAACGCTTCGGCGCGCGGCGCATGATGACGGTTGCGCTTTGCTTCGCGGCGCTGACCAATCTGCTGTTCGCCTTCGCGACGTCGTTCAGCATGATGCTCGTGCTTTGGGCGGTGAACGGTTGCGCGCAATCCGCCGGCTGGTCCCTCGTCGTGCAAACCATCGCGAACTGGACCACGTCGCAGCGCCGGGGAGTGGTGATTGGTTTGATCTCCACCTGTTACACCGTGGGCAATGTTGTTTCCTGGTTGCTCGCCGGGCAGCTTTGCGGGTCGCTCGGCTGGCGCGCGGCGTTCTGGGTGCCCAGCCTGATACTGATCCCGCTGGCGATCGTGTTTTACATTTTTCTGCGGAACTCGCCGGAGGAAGCCGGCTTCCCACCCGTGCGCGACGACGGTTTGGAGCACGCACCGCAGACCGGCAATGCCTCGGCGACCACCAGCCCCGCTCCGCTCTCCACGGCGGAGATTTTGCGAATTACTTTTTCCAACCGCATCCTGTGGATTCTGGGCATCGGTTTCTTCTGCATGAACGCCGTGCGCTATTCCTTCATGAACTGGAGCGTGCAATACATGGCGGACTTCCAAGGCCGCTCGATCAAAGGCAGCGCGCTCACCGCCGTGGCGATACCGCTCATCGGTTCGCTCGGCGCGATCTCGGCGGGTTGGATGTCCGACACTTGGTTTGGCAAACGCCGCGCGCCGGTGTGCGCCATCATGCAGATCGGTCTGGCCGTGGTTTGTGTGGGCTTCACGTTCGTGCCGCGGGGCGAGTGGATTCTGGCGACAGCATTGCTGGGCCTCGCGGGCTTCCTGATCTACGGCCCGGACATGCTGATGAGCGGCGCGGCCACGATTGATGTCAGTCATCCGCGCGCGGCCTCCATCGCCACGGGCTTTACGATGTGCCTCGGCGCGCTGGGTTCGATTTTTTCCGGCGCGGGCGTGGGCTGGCTCAAGGACTTGGCCAAAGGCGATTGGAATCTTGTCTTCTACGTTCTCGCGGGTTTGGTGCTCGTGGCGGCGGGCTTCATGATCTCGATTTGGAACGCGCGTCCGAAAGGAGCCAGGTAACATGGCCTCGGCAAAACGGAAACCAGCCAAAAGCCGCCGCTGCAAACTGGAATCTCCGGGCTGGAACGAGAAAACCCGCCGCGCGCTGGAACGCTTGATTGATCGGGGCGCGGGCAAAAACCTGCCGGTCGTTTTTGACTTCGACAACACGCTGGTCTGCGGCGACGTCCAAGAAGCGACGCTCGCGGTGCTGGCGCGTTCCGGGCGGTTGACCGCCGCGCGGTTGCCGGAAACGCTCAGTCCTTCCTTCCGCCTTCCGGGCAAAGGCCTGGTCACTTTGCAATCCGGTGCGGACCTCACCGAGTACTACGAGGCGTTCCTCGCGCCCACGGCTCATGGCGACCGGGACCCGACCCCGCTTGCCAATGGTTACGCGTGGGCGGTCGAGGTGCTCGAGCACCTGCGGGTTTCGGAAGTTGTGGCCGCGACGCGAGAGGCTTGCGAGTTCGCCCGTGCGCCTCACGACGGCTTCATCGAAGTCACGCCGGGAAAAACGCGTTTCCCCGCGCCGCGGTTTTATCCGGAGATGGTGGAGTTGGTGGCCGAACTGATCCGGCACCGTTTCGATGTCTGGATCATTTCCGCCAGCAACGTCTGGAGCGTTCGCTGGATGGTTCAGCATGAGTTGAACCCGCGCTTGCGTCAGCACGGACTCAAGCAAGGCTTGCGCGCGGATCATGTCATCGGCATCTCGACGCTCCTGACGGATCGGAGCGGTCGCCTTTACAAGGACGCCCTCTTGGTCCGGAACGATCCAGGCTACGCCGCGCTTGACGAAAAAACACTCCGAAGTTTTCGGCTGACCAGCCGCCTGCAATTTCCGGTCCCCACTTATTCCGGAAAGATCGCCTGCATCTTCGATGCGATCGGCGACCGACCATACCTCTGCGCCGGTGATAGTCCCGGAGATCATCCGATGCTCGTTTACAGCCGCCACCGGCTCTGGATCGCGCGATTGGAGAAACCGGGTTACCAAAAGAAGCTGGCGCAACTCATCCGGAAGACCGGGAGCGCGGGTTGGATGATTCAAGCCGCGCGCACCCGGGGCGAAATTGGTTTTGTCTCTGCCCCCGCCCCGGTCGCTTAACGCAGCGACGAGGAGAACGCGGAGCCTCGCGGAGAAATCAGAATTCAGAACTCTGCGTCACAACAAAATCCCCGCAATCGTCGCCGTCAGATAACTCGCCAACAATCCGCCAATCATCGCGCGCAGGCCGAGCTTCGCGAGATCACTCCGGCGCGAGGGCATGAGCGAACCGATGCCGCCAATCTGAATCGCGATGCTGGAAAAATTCGCAAAGCCGCACAGCGCGTAGGTCGCCAACGTGAAACTACGCGGATCGAGCTGCGCGGTCGCCTTGCTCAAACTGAGGTAGCCGATGAATTCGTTGAGCACGATGCGCTCGCCCAGCACGCCGCCGATGGCGACGCAATCCTTCGCCGGCACGCCCATCAGCCACGCGAACGGCGCGTTGAGCCAGCCGAAAACCGTTTGCAACGGCGTACCCGCGTGAACGCCCACCTGCCGCAACCCCACGCTCAATAAATAATTCGCCAGCGCCACCACCGCCACGAACGCGATGAGCATGGCCATGACATTGATCGCGAGCATCATTCCCTCGCTTGCGCCGCGGCACAGCGCATCGAGGCCGTTGGTCGTCTCACGCGGAATCTTGGCGGAAGCGCCGGCGGCGGTTTCGCTTTTCTCCGTCTCGGGCAACATCACTTTCGCGATCAGCAAGGCCGCCGGCGCGCTCATCACGGAGGCGGTGAGCAAGTGGCCGGCGGAAATGCCGAACGAAACGTAGGCCGCCAGCACGCCGCCCGCGATGGTCGCCATGCCGCCGGTCATCATCGCGAGGATTTCGCTGCGCGTCATCGTCGCGAGGTACGGTTTGATGACGAGCGGCGCTTCGGTCTGGCCCATGAAAATGTTCGCCGCCGCCGCGAGACTTTCGCTGCCGCTGGTGCGCATGAGCCGTTGCATCACCCACGCCGTGCCGCGCACGACCACTTGCAAAATGCCGTAGTGATAGAGCAGCGACGAGATCGCGGCGACCAGGATGATCGTGGCCGTGACGGTGATGACAAAGATGAAGCTGTTGTTCGCCCCGAGTTTTTCCGAAAGCAAATCCTTGTTCGCCAGCGGCCCAAAAACCATCTTCGATCCCTCGTCCGCAAAGCCGATGAGCTTGGTGACGCCGCGCTGGAAAAAATCAAACACCGCCGCGCCCGGTTTCGTTTTTAGAATCAGCCAGCCGAAAACAAACTGCAAAGCCAGTCCCCAGACCACAGCGCGCCACGGAAATAATTTGCGATTGGAAGAAATTCCCCACGCGATGGCGACGAACACAATCAGGCCGAGAAGGCTGATCAGCTTGAGTTGCATGGAGCGGACGGTAGCGGGTCGGGCGCGGCGAGTCGAGGACGGAGCGCGGACTTCAGTCCGCTTCAACGTCGGAATACCATGCGGCCCGTGAAGCGGCGTGAACGCCGCGCGCCTCACGCGACCGGCTTCTTCCAGATCGGCACGACGCGTTTCATCCCGTCAATGAGCCACTGGCACGCCGCGAACGCTTCGCCGCGATGCGGCGCGATGACTTCCACCCACAGCGACGGTTCGTTGACCTTCACCACGCCGATGCGATGCACGAGGCGCACGGATTCAATCGGCCACCGCTTTTCCATTTCGGCGAAGAGCACGTTGAACTGGTGCGTCACCATTTTCTCGAACGCCTCATACTCGATGGCCGAAATGGTTTTGCCGTCCTCGTTCCCGCGCACCACGCCGAGGAAATAAACCACCGCACCCATGCCGACGGACATGGTCCGCGCACACAGCAGCGCCCCTTCGTCTATCGGTTCGGTTGTGATAGTGAGATGGCGATTCACAAGGGAAGTATTCAGCATTCAGTGTTCAGTATCCAGCCGTTATAGAAATGTGCGCGTGATCCGAATACTGAAAACTGAACACTTCAGCCGCCCTGCACCGGTGGGAACAGCGACACTTCTTCTCCGTCATGCAACACATAATCGCGCGGCTGATATTCCACGCCGACGGAGATGAGTGTGGATTTTTTCATCGCGGTGAGCTTTGGAAACTTTTCCATCAATTGATCGTGCAACACGCCGACGGTCGTGTCGGCGGCGAGCGTTTCCACCGTTCGCGCGCAGCCGGTCAGCTCCTTGAGATACGAGTAAAAGTGAACGCTGATTTCCATTTCACGTTTCACGATTCACCGCCGATACATCTCCGGCTTCAACACGCCCACGAACGGCAGGTTGCGATACCGCTCGGCGTAATCCAGTCCGTAGCCCACGACGAACACATCCGGAATCGCGAAGCCGACGTAATCGGTTTTGACGGGCTCGACGCGACGCGATGGCTTGTCGAGCAGCACGCAGATTTTTATCCGACGCGGCTTCAGCGCCTGGAGTTTTGCGCGAACGCGCGTCAGCGTCTTGCCGGTGTCGAGGATGTCGTCCACGAGCAGCACGTCGCGGCCGCGCACGTCGAGTCGGAGTTCCTTGGTGTAAACCAGCTCGCCGGACTCCGTCCCCGCGCCGTAGCTGGAAACGCCCATGAAATCGAGCCGCAAGGGGATCGAGAGATTGCGGATGAGATCGCCGAGAAACATCACCGTGCCGTTGAGCAGCGAGACGACGACCATCTCGCGGCCCTGAAAGTCGCGTTGGATTTCGCCGGCCACCTGCCGGATGCGCCGCGCGAGCATCGCGTCGGTGATGAGGATGCGCTCGACGTCCTTGCGCCAGCGCGGCGGCACCGGCGTGGCGGCGGGGGCGAGTCGGGTGAAAGCTTTGCTCATGGCGGGATGTTAAACGTGGCCGCGCGGATGCCGAGAAATATTTTGGACTGCGCCGGCAAAGCGCAGCGGCGACGGCGCTCTGAGTTGGTAGGAGTCGAGGTGACGAGACACGCTTTGGAGGCGGAGAGCGACTCCTCACGTCGTCGCCTACAGTTTCAACTCCATGAACACCGCGCAACCGCTCGGGTTGTCGTAGTAAGCCGGGATGCGCTGGAAGCCGAGCGATTCGTAAAGCGCGATCGCCGCCGTCATCGAACTGAGCGTGTCGAGCCGCATCCGCTCGTAACCGATTTCCCGCGCGGCAACGACGACCGCATTCGCGAGTTCACGCCCGAGGCCCCGCCCGCGAAACGCCGGGCGGACGTAAAGCCGCTTCATCTCGCAAACGCCGCCATCAATCTTTCGCAACGCAACGCAGCCGGCGGGTATTTCATTTTCCATTGCGAGAAGAAGCCGTCCATCGGGCAGCGCATATTTGCCGGGCAACTCCGAAAGTTCGCGGTCGAAACTTTGGAAGCACAGATCAATTTCGATTGAGTTCGCGTACTCGGTGAAGAGTTCGCGCACGGTTGGTAGATGCGGGGCGGCGTGGGCGGCGATGATTTGCATGAGGTAAAAGTTTGAGCCTCCTCACGTCGGCTGCTACGGGATCAAATATGCTTCGAGTCGTGCTCGTCTTTCTTCGTGTAGCCGCTTTCCTGGCGTTTGAAATTCACCTCGTTCTTTTTCATGTAGGCGGCGAAAACGTCGTCCGCGCTCATGCCGAGCACCTGCGCGATGCTGATGAGAAAATGAAACAGGTCCACGACTTCCACGCGCGCGTTCTGCTCGTCGAACTTCTGGTACTTGGCCCACCATTTCCACGGCACGCTGTCGGTGAGTTCGGCGATTTCCTGCGTCATGGCGCGGCAGTAATTCAAAATCCATTTCGTTTTTTCCTCGTCGCTCATGGCTTCCATGTTCACGCCGATGCGGTCGTTGAGGGCTTTCTGCATCCGCCAGAGTTCACGCAGGTGATCGGGTTTGTTCATGCGCAAAGTTTGGGAAAAGAAGCTCCAAATTCCAAGCTCCAAGCACCAGAGAAATTCCAAACCCAAAGCTCCCATACCGCTGCAAACTGGATTGAGGTTCGAGGCTTGATGCTTCTCTGGAGGTTGGAGCTTGGAATTTGGAGCTTTCCGAAATGGCTGTCCGACATGGATTCGAACCATAATCAGAGGGGTTTTCAACGCTCGCCACGTTGCCGGTAGTTGCAAGGTTTGTGATGTTCATTGCAACGCGACTCTACGATACCAACCAATGAAGTCAAGGCTTGTGTTGCATCAAGCGGCAAAGAGTGACGGGAAATGTAGTGTCGCGAAGTGTCCGTAACCGGGCTGTGTGTCTGGCTGTGTCAGGCTTGGAAGAATGGCCGTTTTCTGTGTCGCCGTGAGTCATGGCCGGAAGGGGCGGGGGGGGATGCACGGCAGTGCAGGGCGTCGACAGACTCAATGGGTCGCCGGCCTTTCAAAATTTGTCCCTATGGCCCCGACGACTGTTTGTCATCTGCCGAGCGTGGACAAGTTTCGCCGCAAGGACGTCCAGTTCTTTCGCCGCTGTGATTGCTGGCAACCAGAGGCATTTAATCGCATTGACGCGCATCCAAGACGGTGCTGTAGTGCCTCAGACAACAATTCCCATGAAAACATTGCTCTACGCAACACTCGCGCTCTGCTGGCTTGGATACGCAGTGGAAGCAAAGGAAGCCACACTGACGGCGAACAACCAGCCCAACGCCGGCGCGGTTATGCTGACTGACGAGGTTTCAATCGGGACGAATGAAGTTGCGACCGTCAAAAGCTTGTACGGAGTCGGCGCCGGCACCTTTCTCAAAGTAATCAAGAACGGGATCACAAACAGCGTTCAGGCTGATTTACTTCGCGGCGGCGGTTCAAGTGCCCCATTGCCGCTACCGTCCGTCGCGGGCCCGGCGACTATCCGGCTCGTAACGGGCGGCGGCGTGACTGAAACCTGGAACTGCACCGTGAAGATCTAGCCGGAGAGTTTTCCGCCAGACAAAACCATCATCATTCCGCAGGGCACGCCGGGCGCAAACATCATCATGGAGCAGAGCACGGATTTGGTGAGCTGGACGAACTCATTACCGGGCATCTACACCAACACGGCAATCAACCACCTGTTCTTCCGGCTCCGTGCCGATCGGCTTTAGCGGCGCGGTTTTTTTTCTGAGTTCGTGCGACAGCATCGCTAACTCTGCAAGAGCATTCGGTTTCCACGAATCCGAAACGGCCAAAGGTCGCGCAGAAGTCTGTGCGTCTGGACGACTCCCCGCAGTCAAAGTGCGTCGCTCTTGGCGCCAGATGTTGGCGAAGCCGCGAATACCCGCAGTTAAAGAGGGATGATTCTCAATCATGGTGCGCGGCACGCCGCGAGAAATTGTTGTGCATTTCGGCGCCGCCGCGCGCGATCCATCCGCGCCGAAAAAAAAGCCGGCCAATGAGAGCCGCGCCGTTTCGGTTGTGCCGGGTTGCGGAAGGCGATTGCGCGAACGGAAATGGCACGTGGCGCGTCCGCCCACTGTCCGGTGTCGTGAGTCTCGCGTCGCGGCGAGCGCAGCGGGGCACAGCAGCGGCGAGCGGCGGCGCGGAGAATCAGCGAAGTCCTTCAAGGTAGTTCTCGCCAGTTGTGCGGCGGTAGCTGTCGCCCTCGAATTGCAGGATAAATTTGCCGTTGCCCGTGGCGTGCTTGATGCGGTCGGTGAGCGCGTCGCCGAGAAATTCTTTGAGCTGATCGAGCGCGAGGTTGCTGATGAGGATTGTGGGCTTCTGCTCGTCGTAACGGTGCTTGAGCAGTTCGTCGAAGAAAAGCAGTTCATCGTTGGCGAGTGACTTGCAGCCGATTTCATCCAGGACAAGGAAGCGAACCACTTGCACGATTTCAAGCGGCGTGGGCGGTTCATCATCGCCGGCCTCGTCGTGGCGACGATGGAGGAACACGTCTTTGCGGCCGTAAGTGGCGCGGAGTGCGAGCGTGAGTTGTCCCTGCCGGACGTAAAGCGCATCGCCGTTGTCCAGTTCGCTCACGACGTTGCACGCAAGCCGAGTCTTGCCGTTGCCTGATTTGCCAACGAGCAGCGCGAATCCGCACCGTTGCGTGTTCACCTGGGCGGCAAACTCGCGGCAACGGGCGAGCGCGTTCGCGCGTTCGGGTGTGGACGTGTCGAATGTCTCGAAGCTGGTGGTGTGGGATTCTGGCGGGCAGAGCGCGTAGGCGCAGCGGCAAGCGGGGCAGCGCAGCGCAGCGCGGAAGTCAAAGACGCCGGGCCGCTCGTGAGGATCGTAACCGTAGCGGAGTTCCTCATAGACTTTGAAGATGCCGCCTTTGTCGCTGCGCTCAAAGACGAGTCGGGTGTGCGGGTGCGTGGCGCAGTAGCGTGGCACGGCAAGTTTCTCCGCGAGCCACGTCTTGAAGCGGGCTGCCTTCGTTTCTCCGGGGGCGGGCGTGATTTCCTCGCTGATGTTTTCGGCAGCACGCCTGAGTGAGCGATTTCGGTTGAGCATAGTCAGAATTCCTCCACGGGTTGTTGATAGTTGCCGGAAAACTTTCGCGGTGGGGCAGAAGCGCCGTTGCGACCAGAGCGCGGTGGTTGAATCGGACGAAGCCACGTCGCGGGATCGTCGGCGAATCGGTCCTCGTTGAAAAACCTGGACGGGTTCGGGATGAACTCCAGGGGGCCGTTGTAGGTTCGGGTGTAGAGGCGCGTGCGTTCCAACAGAAAGTCGGACGGGTGCTTGGTAAGCGCGCGGCGGATGGCGCGGAGCGCGGCAGGCTTTCCGACTTTCTTCGGGTAAGCGGCGTAGATTTCTTCCTCCTGTGTCGAGATAGAAGCCGGACCTGACCCATTCAAACACTCCCCCCTTGGGGGACTATGGGGGATTGGTTCCTTGATGGTCGTTTCATTGATAGTCGTTTCATCTATAATGGCGGACAGGGAATCGTCACGCAGAGGCGTGGCGGTATCATCATGCGGGGACGTGACGGAATCATCACGCGAAGGCGTGATGGTGGGGGCGGATTTTGTGACGGTTCGCTCCCGTGAACTGGCGAGCGACGCGGCAAGGTCTGAGGGCCGCAGATAGAGATCGCGCCCGACTTTCACGGACTCGACCAAACCCGCTTCCCGCAAGCCACGCACGAGCCGGGAAAGCTGGTTCTTGCGCGTTTCAACCGTCGCCTGGGGATTGAACAGCAGTGGGAGTTCCTCGACGGCGTGCTCGTAACGCAGCCAGACGAATTCGCGCCCGTCCACGACGACACGCCTGGCCTCTTTGCAAAAAAACCAGCCGCGGAGGTAATCCAACACGCACAGCGCGGGAAGATCCACACGGCCAAGCAAACCGCAACGGACGACGCCGGCTTGATTGATGACAAACGTGAACTTCATCGGGCGAGGTCGCCGTTGGCGGGTGTCGTCAGGGCGGGCTCCGAAAAAAACGCGGCGCTCATATTTCTCCAATGGCTCCGTAGCGTTCGAGGTCACTCAGCGCACGTTCGAGATCGTGCAGCAACGCCAGCGCTTCGGCGCGAGTGAAATAAATTCCAGTCGTGTAGGTTTTGCCGCCGTCCGACAGGTGCGCAGTCAGCCAGACCAAATCGAATTGCGGACGGAACTCGCAACGAATCTCCTCGTCGTCACCCAGATTGGCAGAGTCGTCGTAGCAATAGACCTGTGCCCGTGGGGGAAGCTCTGCCGCCGCTGCGCTGTGTCTGCCGCGATGGAAGCGCGAGAACTCATTGAGTGATTGCCGAAGCGTGGCAATAGTCGCGCGTGTGTGGACGTGATCTAAATACAGTGTGACGGCGCGATAGTGGGCCGACTCGAAGACGACACAAACGGCGTCGCGGTGAATTCCGTAGTCGGCGCGGAAATGAACGGGCGAGAATTGCAATGCTCCGTCGGCGTCCAATTCGGAAACGAAGCCAGCGAGCTTGCGCTTGGCGGGGGCAGTTGGCGCGGGCGTCGGCGCTGCGGGTGCGGGCGACGGTGCCGGAGTGGTTGGTGGTTGTGCGGTTGCCGTTGGGTCTGTGCGTCTGGACGATGACCGTGCCGCGCGTGTGCCGGATGGTTTCTGCTTTGGTGTTTTCATGGTGTGTTGCTCTCTTATGCGGCTTCCTCAATTCCGCCGTGCTGGAATCTGAGCAAGGCGCGTTCGACGGCGGGAAGGAAGAACCCGAGCTTCCGTGTTCCTGGCGGGCGGACGCTTGGTATGATCTTCCGCTTGACGAGTGTCCGCAACGTCCGCGCGCCATACATGGGCAGGTGGCGGACCAGTCCGGGGAAATCAGTGAACGGGCTGGGTGCGTTCGGGGTCGCGGCCTCTTGTGGCTTGGCCGCTTCGAGCCTTTGGTTTTTGCTTTTCATCGTTTGTACTTTCTTAGCAAACGATGCCGCTGGATTCTACTCACCGTCCAGCTAGTGACCGGAACTTATTCCCCGGATAGAAAACGGCCAAGATCAGGAGGACCTGATTTTCTGACGGGCGTATCTTCTGGCGCGAGTCATAAGGGATTCTGCGGATGATTCGCCGCTTCCGTCGCGCTTGATGTCGGAGTGAAATTGTTCTGCGAGGATCAAATGTTCTTTCCGACTGAGCGGGCGAATACGGTGGTCGGTGTTTGAATCAAGACCGAGAGCCTTGCGCCGTTCTCTTGAAGTGGCGCGTGACAGGTCAAGAGCATGGTCGAGTTCAAAGTCGCGTAGTCGCTCTAATTTCTTGGGCCGTTTCGTGATGTAATTCAACGCGAGGGTGAGGGTTGCCTCAAGACGCTGCCAGCCTTTCCGCTTGCGGAGTTTTGCATCACTCGCCAGGCGTTCCAATGGCTTGCTCAGGTCGCCATTGCATCTGAGAGCGTGCAAGAAAGCCGGAAGTCTGTCCGATTCCCCGGCCACGGCGTCGGGTCCGTAGCGTAGAAAGGTGACAATGAATTTCGCCAAAATGCGCGAACCGCCCGGCTGCTGGCAGCACTTCTTCACTTCCTCCAAAAGCCCCTTTGTCCAGACAAGCCTTCCATCGGGACCGGGCGGGAAGATGTGATTTTGTGCGGAGAAATTGCTGATGACAGCACGCAATGCGAATTGGCTACCCGGATCGCCCGGATAGCGTTTGGCGCACAATTCAAAGCCGAACTTCTCCACCATGCGTGCGAGCTGCGCGCGTTCAGCAAACCGGGGCGACGCCTCGTAGGCTTTTCTCCGCAACGGCCATTCCCGCACGGCGCGTTTCCAATTCCGCAACTTTGATCTCCACTCCTGAGCCGTGTCGCTCTTTTCCCGGCATGGTTTCTCCGGTGGCGTCGGCGGTGTGTGAGTAAGGAGGAATTTTAGATCGGCAAGCGTGCTTTCGAGAGGAGCTTCCAAACCGCACTTCCGCGCAGCTTTCTGAAAGGCGATGAACTGTGCGGCGGGACGCAGGTTAGCCAGCCCTTTGGCGAGCCTTTCCACCGCTGCTTCCATTCGGTCAAAGGCGTGGTTGAAGTCCTTCGGCGAAAGTGGAGTGAGTGAATCCTTGCACCGCCATTGCCATGTGGCGATCAGCCAGCGCGCAAACCAACGGCGCAGGTCTGGCGAATCCAGGAAGTTGAGCGGGCTTGAGTCGGCAGGGTGGCTTGTCATGCTCAGGCGATTTCGCGCAGGCAGCCGCGAAAGAAGTCAACGGATCATTTCCGCTTAAGATGGTATTGGCTCGTGATCTCCTGCTGGAGAAACGCCGCGTCAAAAACGGGAATCTCTGCCGGCTTATCAACGAAACCACGAATCATCAGACCGGCAGTGGGCTTGAAGAAAACAAACGTCTGGCCCGGTGTGTAGGTCGTGGTCGAGTGGCCCGAGAGATACGTGTAGCCCCTGAACTGATTCCCGTAAATTGTGCCAGAGGTTTCACCGGATGCGTAACCCGTCGTCGTCGAAGTGCTCGGTGTGGAAAACACATGAGGGGTTGCAGTCTGGCTTTCACCGAGCAAGGCAAAGTGGTGGAAACCATTGCTCAGGCACAGCTCGGATGCACGCAGCATGGCGAAGTCCTGAGCACGCTCCGCTGAGGTGTAGGCATTGCCTCGAAAGGTTATCCTGAACACGTCCGGCGCGAGGCGCATATCCTTGAATCCGCCGGTCAGGCTGTTGCTTTGATACTGCGTGGCGCAGCCAGGCGCGAGAAGGCCGGTGGCGAGGATGAGGAACAGGGGCAGCAGGCAGGATTTGGTTTTCATAATTGGAGGCTTTCAGTTCCACGGGTTCGGCGGCAGCAAGCGGGGGTGATCGTGCGGACCGCGCGGGAGTTCCTGTGCCAAACGTTGCCGCATTTCCTCTTGAGGGAACCTCCGAAAACTACTTTTCTGGGGTTCAGTTGATGGTGTTTGTTCGGTTTGAGGTGTGGCTGGTTTCATGGTGACTCCTTTTGTCGGTGTTTCTTTGACGGTTATTTGTTCGCGGTTGATTGGTTTTCGTTCGTTTTT
>SIBJ01000137.1 GCA_009695195.1 Pedosphaera sp. | reverse complement strand
TTGATGCGCCCCCGGCAGGAAATCATTGCCGAAGCCACCCAGAAAAAATCAACGACACATGCCCTTAACTAAGCGCCATTCACGGGTGAGGGCATTATGGACTGCGGTGGCAAGTCGGACGCGACACCGCTTTGGCACCAACGACGGCGAGGGCAATGAGCAACCCGCCCCGTGCGCTCGAAAGCGGGGTCGCGTCCGACTTGCCACCGCAGTCCAAAAATACCGCCAGCACCCGCTCACCCTCACCCGCCTTTAATCGCACCCGGGCGGCTGGCGCTCGCAACCTCGCGCTTGCATCGCGACCGAGTTCGTGTTTTCTGAGCGCGTGAACTCATTTCTCATTGGATTGCTGTCGGTCGTTTGCGCCTTCGCCACTTCGGTTCCGGCTTCGGCCCGCGAATATTTTGTTTTCTTCGGCACTTACACCGGCGCGAAGAGTAAAGGCATCTACGTTTCGCGATTCGACGACGCCACCGGAAAACTCTCCGCGCCACAGCTCGCGACGGAAACGAAAAGTCCGTCGTTCCTCGCGCTTCATCCGAATGGAAAATTTCTTTACGCCGTCGGGGAATCGGCTTCGGTCGGCGCGAATCGCCAGGGTGCGGTGAGCGCATTCGCCGTTAATTCAACGACGGGCATGTTGACGGCGCTCAACTCGCAACCCTCCGGCGGCGGCGGGCCGTGCCATCTCGCCGTGGATGCGAAGCGGCGACTGGTGCTCGCCGCCAACTACGGCTCGGGCAGCCTCGCGGCCTTGCCGCTCGGTGGAGACGGTCGCCTCGACGGGGCCGGGTGTGTCATTCAGCACGCCGGTTCGAGCGTGAACAAGCAACGCCAGGAAGGTCCGCACGCCCATTGCGCCAATCTCTCGCCCGATGGCCGCTTCGCTCTCGCCTGCGACCTCGGCCTGGACAAGGTGCTGGTCTATCGCCTCGGCGACGGCGCGCACGCCTTGACCGCGAACGATCCGCCGTCGGGCGCCGTCGCTCCCGGTGCCGGCCCACGCCACCTGGCGTTCGGCGCGGGCGGGAAATTCGTTTACGTCGTCAACGAGATCGGCTCGACCGTGACGGTGTTCGCGTGGGACGTGAAGCGCGGCGCGCTGAGTGAAGTGCAAACCATCTCGACGTTGCCGGAAAAATTTGACGGCAAAAGCTTCTGCGCCGAGATCGCCGTGCATCCGAACGGAAAATTTGTTTACGCCTCCAATCGCGGGCACGACAGCATCGCTGTGTTCGCGGTGGAGAAGAAATCCGGCCGGCTCGCGGCCGTTCAGCGCGAGTCCACGCAGGGCAAAACGCCACGGCATTTCGCGCTGGATCCCAGCGGCGGCTGGTTGCTGGCGGAGAATCAAGCGTCAGACAGTGTGGTCGTTTTCAAGCTGGACAAAAAGACCGGCGCACTGGCGGCGACCGGGCAGCAGATCGAAGTGCCGTCGCCGGTCTGCGCCGTTTTCCTGACCGTCCGGTGAGCGGCGGGCTTGCGGCGCGCATAATTCACTTGGCGCGGCGCGGCACTTCGTGAGAATAATCCCCGTTCACGGAACGTCCGACACTGGCGTATGCGCCCCCGACCACGCCCCGCAAGCATGATTTTGTTCGCGCTGCTGGCTTTTGCCCGCGGCGTGATGGCCGAACCTGCGCCCGCGACTCTCCAGTTCAACCGCGACATCCGCCCGATCCTTTCCGAAAACTGTTTCCGCTGCCACGGCCCGGACAAGAACCAGCGCAAGGCCAAGCTCCGGCTCGACGTGCGCGAGGTCGCGCTGGAAAAGGAAGCCTTCGTGCCCGGCAAACCCGACGAGAGCGAACTCATCCGCCGCATCACCACCACGAACCTCGACGACGTGATGCCGCGACCGGAGATGAACAAGACGCTCTCGCCGGCGCAGAAGAAGATGTTGAGCGACTGGATCGCGCAGGGCGCGGAGTATCAACCGCATTGGGCTTACATCACACCCCAACGACCTGCGGTGCCCGGGGGAAGTGTTCAGTATTCAGTATTCAGTGTTCGGTCGCCGGACAGTGGCCGCGCTGCCAAGGGAAAACTGAACGCTGAAACACTGAAGACTGAAAACTTTTCGCGACCCATCAACTCGATTGACAACTTCGTCCGCGCCGAACTCGCGCGGCGCAAAATCCAGCCCTCGCCGGAAGCGGATCGGCGCACGTTGCTCCGCCGCCTCTCGCTCGACTTGATCGGCCTGCCGCCGACGACGGAGGAAATCGAAAAGTTTCTCAACGACAAATCCCCAAACGCCTACGAGAAGCAGGTGGACCGGCTGCTCGCCTCGCCGCATTTCGGCGAGCGCATGGCGGCGCCGTGGCTGGACCTCGCGCGTTACGCGGACACGGTCGGCTATCACGGCGACCAGAACCAAAATGTTTTTCCGTATCGCGATTACGTCATCAACGCGTTCAACGCGAACAAGCCGTTCGATCAGTTCACCATCGAACAACTCGCCGGCGACCTGTTGCCGAACCCGACCGACGAACAAAAAACCGCCACCGCCTTCAACCGTTTGAACATGATGACGCGCGAAGGCGGCGCGCAGCCCAAGGAATATCTCGCCAAGTACGCCGGCGACCGCGTCCGCACCGTGAGCACGACCTGGCTCGGCTCAACGATGGGTTGCTGCGAATGTCACGACCACAAATACGATCCGTTCTCGACGAAGGATTTTTATTCGCTCGCCGCGTTTTTCGCCGACGTGAAGCAGTGGGGCGTTTATCAGGATTACGGCTACACGCCCAATCCCGACCTCAAAGGCTGGAGCAACGAGCATCCGTTCCCGCCGGAGCTTGCCGTGGACAGTCCGTATCTCCAACAACGCATCGGCAGACTCCACGAGCGCATCGCCGAAAACATCCAGGCCGCCGCCGCAACGTTGAAGGGCGACCCCCGGCGCCGCGTGGCCTTCGACGCGTGGCGCCAGGAAAGCGTTGGTTTCCTCAAGCAATGGCCGACGGGCTGGGCGGCGCCACCGCCGAAGGTGGCCCTGAAGCTGAAAGACGCGAAGCCGGGAGCGGCCACCAATTTCACGTTGCAAGCCGACGCGACGGTTTCCTTTCCGGATGCGGCGCGCGAGAACACGACGCTCACGCTCACGCTCCCGGATTCGTGGCTCGCGGCCATCCGGCTCGAGATCGTGCCGCAGGCGGGCGCCGTCGTGAAAGCGGGGAAAGACAAACGGCGAAACGGCTCGGCGATCACGCCCGCCGCCGCGTTGAAATCCCCCGGCACGAACGCGGAAAGAAAATTAACTTTTTCTTTCGGCGACGCGAACCACAAGGAGGAACGTTACGCCAACGGCGCGGCGAAGATCGGCGTGCTGGAGGCGTGGTCCATTTCGCGCGAGCATGATTTGCAGCACGCCGTGTGGCTGTTGAAAGAACCCGTTCACGTCGCCGCCGGAAGCCAGTTGATCGTGAACCTCGGCAACGCGCTCGTTTCCTCCGCACGGATTTCCGTTTCCCCGTTCCCGGCGGAAGACCCGCTGCAATCCGGCGGCGGTGAATCGCTCCGCAAGGCGCTGGCGAAATCCGCCGTGGCCCGCTCGCGGACGGAGCGTGACTTGATCAACGCGACCTATCTCCTCGGCACGGCGTGGGACACCAACACGTTTGCCAAAGCGCAAACGCTGTTCGCCGAAGTCCGCGAATGTCGCAAGGGCCGCGCGCTGACGCTCGTCACGGAAGCCCGCGAGCCGCTGACGACGCGCGTCCTGCCGCGCGGCAACTGGCAGAACGAAAGCGGCGAAATCGTCCCGCCCGCGCCGCCGCATTTCCTGCCGCAACCGCCCGGCACCGGAACGAACCGTCTCACGCGGCTCGACCTCGCGCGCTGGCTCGTGTCGCCGGAGAATCCGCTGACCGCGCGGACGTTCGTGAACCGATTGTGGAAACAGTTTTTCGGCACCGGCCTCTCTGCGGTGGTGGACGATCTCGGCGCGCAAGGCGAATGGCCGACGCATCCCGAATTGCTCGACTGGCTCGCGGTGGAATTTCGCGAGAGCGGCTGGAACGTGAAACAGATTACGAAGCTAATCGCCATGTCCGCGACGTATCGGCAGGTCGCGGGGCCGCGGCCGGACTTGAAGGACGTTGATCCGAACAACCGCCTGCTCGCCGCGCAATCGCCGCGCCGGCTGGATGCCGAGTTCGTGCGGGATAACGCCCTCGCCATCGCCGGGCTGTTGAATCCCGACCTCGGCGGCCCGAGCGCGCATCCCTATCAGCCGCCCGGCTACTACGCGAACATCCAGTTCCCCGACCGCGATTATTTCGCGGACAAGGATGACCGGCAATATCGCCGCGGCGTCTATGCTCACTGGCAGCGCACGTTTCTCCAGCCGATGCTCGCGAACTTCGACGCGCCCGCGCGCGAGGAGTGCAACGCCGTGCGCAATCTCTCGAACACGCCGCAACAGGCGTTGACGTTGCTCAACGATCCGACGTTCGTGGAAGCCTCGCGGGTCTTTGCGGGAAGACTACTGGCGATGAAAGTCGCGTCGGATGAACAGCGCGTGGACCTGGCATTCCAACGCGCGCTGTCGCGAACCGCGAAGCCGGCCGAGCGCGAGTCGCTCGGTAAATTTCTGGGCGCACAACGCGAGTACTACGGCGCGCATCCTGACGACGCGAAAAAACTTTTGCGCATCGGCCTGGCGGCGGAAGCGAAAACCGTCGGGGAACCGGAGCTGGCGGCGTGGACGCAGGTTTGCCGCGTGGTGTTGAATTTGCATGAAACCATCACCCGATATTGATGAAAGCTCCAAGCTCCAGAGAAGCTCCAAACTTCAAACCACAAACACCGGCGCGAGTTGCTTGGAGCTTGGTCCTTGGTGTTTCTCTGGAGCTTGGTGCTTGGAATTTGGAGCTTTGAACCATGAAATCGTTGCCTTTCAACTCCCAGGAGTTTCAACACAGCGTCAACCGCCGCACCTTCCTCGGCCGAGCGGCGTATGGCCTCGGCGGCCTCGCGCTCGCGTCGTTGCTCGACTCGAAGCTCATCGGCAGTCTCGGCGCGGCGGAGACGGACCAGCGCTGGCGCGGCATCATCCACCCGCCGCATTTCCCGGTGCGCGCCAAACGCATCATCCATCTCTGCATGGCGGGCGGGCCGTCGCATCTGGAAAGTTTTGATTTCAAGCCGGAGTTGAAACGCATCCACGGCCAGCCGTTTCCCGCGTCGTTCACGAACGGGATGCAGCTCGCGCAGTTGCAGAACACCGAGTTGAAGGCGCGGGGCCCGTTCTGCGAGTTCAAAAAATTCGGGCGATCCGGTCTGGAGATTTCCACACAGTTCCCGCACCTCGGCGAAATCGCCGACGAACTCTGCGTCGTGCGGTCGTTGCACACGGAGCAGATCAATCACGACCCGGCGCACGCCTTCATGAACAGCGGCTCGATCATCAAGGGCCGGCCCAGCATGGGTGCGTGGCTGCTCTACGGTCTCGGCGCGGAGACGGAGAACCTGCCCGGCTTCATCGTGCTCACTTCGGCGGGCAAGACGGGTTTGCAGCCGGTTTCCGCGCGGCAATGGTCGAGCGGCTTTCTGCCCAGCAAGTTTCAGGGCATTCAATTCCAGACGAAGGGCGACGCGGTGCATTACGTCGGCAATCCCGACGGCGTGTGCCAGAGCACGCAGCGGCAGGTCGTCGAAGAAATCAGCCGGCTCAACGGCATCCTCGCCGAGGAGCGCATGGACCCGGAAATCCAGACACGCATCAGCCAGTACGAACTCGCGTTCCGCATGCAGACTTCCGTGCCGGAACTGACGGACTTCGCGAAGGAAACCCCGGCGACCCTCGAAATGTACGGCGTGAAGCAACCGGGCGACGGCAGCTTCGCCTCGAACTGTTTGCTCGCGCGGCGGCTGGCCGAGCGCGGCGTGCGGTTCATCCAGCTTTATCACCGCGCGTGGGATCACCACGGCGACATCGAGGGCGGTTTCACTGCTGCCGCGAAGGACGTGGATCAACCCTGCGCCGCACTCGTGAAAGATTTGAAACAACGCGGCCTGCTCGACGACACGTTGATCATCTGGGGCGGAGAATTTGGCCGCACGCCGATGGGGCAGGGCACGGGCCGCGACCATCACATCCAGGCGTTTTCAATCTGGATGGCGGGCGGCGGCATCAAGGCCGGCATGACGTGGGGCAGCACGGACGAACTCGGCTATCGTTTCGTCGAGGACGATCAAGCGGTCCACGTTCACGACTTGCACGCCACGATGCTTCACCTCTGCGGCGTTGATCACAAACGGCTGACTTATCGGTTTCAGGGCCGCGACTTCCGGCTGACCGACGTTTCGGGGAACGTGGTAAAAGGAATCATCGCGTGATCGGCGTTACGCCCCAGGCCCGGCCACGCGCTCCGTCGCGCAGCAGATACCAGAGGAAAAGCGAGTTCCACTTCAAGTACCGCGGCCCGAGCCGGCGCGGCTCCGTGACCATGCGGTAAAGCCACGTCAACCCGCCGCGTTGCATCCAGGCGGGCGCGTCCGGCTTCAGCCCGGCGTTGGCGTCGAACGCGAAGCCCACGGTCAGGATCACACCGCGCTTGATGAGCGACTTGTGCCGTTGCGCCCACGCCTGCTGCTTGGGCGTGCCGAAGCCGACCCAGATGAAATCCGGCGAGAGACGGTTGAGTTCATCCACGGCTTCTTTTTCCGCCGCGCCTTCCAGCGTGCCGTCGGGATTACAACGGCCATGAAAGCCGCCGACAAATTTCACGTTGGGATTACGCCGCAAAAAAACTTCCTTCAGCCGCGCGCCACATTCCGCCGAGCCGCCGAGCAAATAGTGCGTCACTCCCGCGGGCGAGTTTTCCAAAAACTTTCGCATGAACGTCGGGCCATAGACCCGGTCGCGCAATCCGGCCCCCGCGCGGTTCAAGCACCACACCAGCGGCATGCCGTCGGGAAAAAGAAAGTCGTAGGTGTCCATCGTCGCGCGAAACGCCGCTTCGTGCCGGCGCAGGGTCACGATCTGGGTGTTCACGAATTCCGCCGTGAAGCAGCGCGGCTCGCGCGCCCAACACAGGCACGCCGCGGACAGCTCAGCGTAATCGGTCACGGTGAGCGGCGCATTGAGCACGTGCAGTGTTTTCATGGCGGGCGACGCGCGCGCAGTGTCCCGGCGCGGACGCGGGCCGTTCAAGAAAAAACTTTTTCCGCCGGGCGTTTTATGGTAAGCCTTTCCGCACAGAACCCTCAGGCAATCGTCAGAAATTGGCCGGGGTGCGTTCGCGAAATGAAACTGCTCGTTTTTGCCCACACGCCGCCGCCGCACCACGGCCAGAGCTACATGGTGCAGCTCATGTTGGCGGGCTTTGGCGGCGACCACCGCAAGCGGCGGAAGAATTTCGTCCCGCGCAATCCCGCCGGCGACGCCCACGGCATCGAGTGTTACCACGTCAACAATCGCCTCTCGAAACGGCTGGAGGACATCGGCGAATTTCGCGGCGGCAAATTGTTTCTGCTCCTGACCCATTGCCTGGAAGCCATCTGGTGCCGGTATCGCTATGGAGTGACGAATTTTTATTACATTCCCGCGCCCGGAAAAAAATCCGCGCTCTACCGCGACTGGATGGTGATGTTCCTTTGCCGGCCGTTTTTCAAAACGATGATCCTCCACTGGCACGCGGCCGGGCTGGCGAAGTGGCTCGAAACCTCCGTCCAGATCCGCACGCGCGCGCTGACGTATCGCGGCGCGAAGAACGCCGACCTCAGCATCGTCCTCTCGCGCTACAACCTCGCCGACGCGGAAAAACTTCTGCCGCAATCCGTCCGCGTGGTCAGCAACGGCATCCCCGATCCGTGCCCGGACTTCGCCACGACGATTCTGCCGCGTCGCCTGGCCCGCTTCTCCGCGCGGAAGCGATTACTCGCCGGCGAACACCTCGACGCCGCGGAACTGGAAAGCCTCGGCCAGCCGCAAACCGTCCGCGTGTTGTATCTGGCGCATTGCATGAGAGAAAAGGGCTTGTTCGATGCGATGCAAGCCGTGGTGCGCGCCAACCGCACGCTGGCCTCCGGAACTTCACCCGTCCGGCTGCGGCTCGTGGCGGCGGGCGGGTTCATCACGCCCGAGGAAAAACTGGAATTCGACCAGCTCATGCTCGACCCGGAAATGGGCGGCGTCGTGGAGGCGCGCGGTTTCGTTTCGGGCGAAGGCAAGGCGCGCGCGTTTCGCGAAGCGGATCTGTTCTGCTTTCCAACGTACTATCTCGGTGAAAACCAGCCGGTGAACCTCATCGAGGCGTTCGCTCACGGGTTGCCGATCGTGACCACGCACTGGCGGTCGCTGCCGGAAATGTTGCCGGCGAATTATCCCGGCCTCGTGCCGATCCGCTCGCCGAAACAGATCGCCGACGCGCTGTTGGAACTGCTCGCGCGCGAATCCGGCGAAGGCTTGCGCCAGATTTTTCTCGAACGCTTCACGATGGAAAAACATCTCGCCACGCTGGCCGATGCCATTGCGAGCATCGAACGACCCCGTCCCTCCCTCCTGGCGCGGCCCGGCTTCGTCCCGTCCTGAGTTCGCCGCCGCGCATTTTGGCTATAGGGCACGACGGAAGGAGTGCTTCGCCCGAACGACTCGTTACCTCGTCGCCTACAATCCCCGAAAACGTCGGGTGTGATTATAAACGGGTGAGGGGAATGGCGCTTAGATAAGGAAAAACGCGTCAGCAATTGTACGCGAATATAACTGGATCCTTGGAGCGAGTTGTTTCAAAGTGGCGCATGAAACAAACGACTCCATTCCTCGCTGGATTTTCAC
>SIBJ01000136.1 GCA_009695195.1 Pedosphaera sp. | reverse complement strand
TCACGGGTGAGGGCATTATGGACTGCGGTGGCAAGTCGGACGCGACACCGCTTTGGCACCGACGACGGCGAGGGCAATGAGCAACCCGCCCCGTTCGCTCGAAAGCGGTGTCGCGTCCGACTTGCCACCGCAGTCCAAAAATACCGCCAGCACCCTCTCACCCTCACCCGCCTTTAATCGCACCCCGTACCGATACGCGCTGAAAAGTCGTCTTGCCGCGCGGATTTTATCGGCTATGCTCCCGGCTCAGGCTGTTGCGGAAAACCAGCCTGCAAATAAAAACCGCGATGACACCGGATTTTTCCAACTTTGCCGCGCGATTGCGCGAATTCATTCATCCCGTTTCGTCCGTAGGAGGCGACGGGAGGAGTCTCGATTCCATTCCCGGTGACAAGGATGAGACTCCTCACGTCGTCTCCTGCAATTTTGAGACGTTCGCGCTGGAGCTCTTCGCGCTGCAATTCGCGCACAACGCGCCGTATCGAAAACTTTGCGCCGCGCGCAGCGTGACGCCGGAGTCCATCGCGCACTGGAAGGAAATCCCCGCCGTGCCCACGGCGGCGTTCAAAGATTTTGAACTCACCTGCCTTGCGCCAGCGGAGCGCACGCATGTCTTCCATTCCAGCGGCACGACGGAGCAACGGCCCAGCCGACACTTTCACAACGCCGAATCGCTGGCGATTTACGAAGCCTCGCTCTGGCCGTGGTTCGCGGCGAATTGCCGATTGCCGATTGCGGATTGCCGATTGTTGATTCTGACCCCGCCGCCCACGCAGGCGCCGAACTCCTCACTCGTCCACATGCTCGACGTCGTGCGGCGAAAACTTGGCGCGCCTGAATCCACGTTTCTCGGCCGCGCGGCGGCTGACGGCGCGTGGTCGCTTGATTTCGATACAACCGTCGCCGCGCTGACCCCACGCTCAACTCTCAACCCTCAACCCTCAACCTTGCTGCTCGGAACGGCGTTCACGTTCGTCCACCTCCTCGATTTTCTCGGCGAACACCAACTGTCGTTTCAACTCCCGCCCGGCTCGCGCGTGATGGAGACCGGCGGCTACAAGGGCCGTTCACGCAGCTTGCCGAAAGCGGAACTGCACGCGCTCATCACCCGGCGACTCGGCGTGCCGCCGGAGGAAATCATCTGCGAGTACGGGATGAGCGAGCTTGGTTCCCAGGCGTACGACGTCGCATTTGACGCAACACGCAACACGCAACACGTCCCGCGCGTTTTCCAGTTTCCACCGTGGGTGCGCGCTCAAATTGGTTCTCCCGAAAGCGGCCGCGAAGTCGCCGACGGCGAAACCGGTTTGCTGCGCGTGTTCGATCTCGCCAATGTTTTTTCCGTGCTGGCGATCCAGACGGAGGACCTCGCGGTCCGACGCGGCGACGGTTTTGAATTGATTGGTCGCGCCCAACTCGCCGAACCTCGCGGCTGTTCGTTGATGGCGGTTTGATTCTGATCGCATGAAAAACTTGAACATCGCAGTAGGAATTTTTCTAACGCTCATCGCGGTGGCTTGGACGAAGGCCGCGACGGTCGAAGAACGCCTGGAACAATATGGCAAAGCCGCGCGCGCCCGGCTCGCGCCGAACTTTGAGAAACAAAAAGTTTCCTATCCGCCGCGCGAACTGGTTTTCGTCGGGCTGAAGGAGGAAAAGCAACTGGAGGTTTACGCGAAGAATGGAACGAATGGTTTCAAATTGATCCGCTCGTTTCCGATCCTCGCCGCGAGCGGCGTGGCGGGACCGAAATTGCGCGAAGGCGACCGACAGGTGCCCGAGGGAATCTACAAAATCGAGTTGCTGAACCCGAACAGCAGTTACCATCTCTCGATGCGCATCGGTTATCCGAACGACGCGGATCGCGCGCAGGCGGCGAAGGAAAGTCGCACGAAGCTCGGCGGCGACATCATGATTCACGGCAAGGCGTTGTCCATCGGCTGCCTCGCGATGGGTGACGAGGCGGCGGAGGATTTGTTCGTCCTCGCGGCGGACACAGGTATCGAACACATCACGGTGATTCTCGCGCCGGTGGATTTTCGCGCGGGGAAAACCGTGCCCGATTCCGCAAAACTTCCCGACTGGATCAAGCCACGGTATCAGGAAATCAAAACCCGCCTCGCGGAGCTGCCGCGCGCGAACTCGAAATGACCGCCGACCGCGCCCATCGAACCCGCACGCTCTGGCTGGCCGGCGTGTTGCACGCGTTCACGCACGTTTATCAGGTTGCGCTGCTGCCGTTGTATCTGCTGATCCAACGGGATCTGAAACTCACGAGTGTGAGCCAGGCGACACTGCTGGTGACCGTGATGTTGGCGGGATATTTTCTGCCGGCGTATCCGTTGGGAATCGCCGCGGACCGGTTCAGCCGAAAAAAACTTTTGGGCTGGGGACTGGCGATCAACAGCGCGGGGTTCACGCTGCTGGCCTTCGCGCCGGATTACGCCACGGCCTTGCTCGCGGTTTTTCTCACGGGTCTGGGCGGAAGTTTTTATCACCCGGCGGCGACGGCGATGGTGGCGCGGCTGTACCCCGCCGGCACCGGCAAGGCGCTCGGACTGGTCGGCATCGGCGCGAGTGCGGGGTTTTTCTTCGGGCCCCTTTACGCCGGTTGGCGTGCGGGGATGTTGGAGCCGGCCATCGGCGCGGCGGCGTGGCGGCAGCCGGTGCTGGAACTGGGCTTGCTCGGGCTGGTGATGAGCGGAGTCTTCGCGTGGCTCGCGCAGGAACAACCTGCAGTCTCTCCGGTGAAAAATAAATCCACGATGTCGGCAAAGATGTTTCCCACCGGCGCGCTGTGGGGATTTTTTCTCCTGGCGGCGCTGGCGTTCAGCCTCCGCGACTTCACCGGCTCGGGCATGGGCAGCCTCGGCTCACTTTTTTTGCAGAATGCGCATGGCTACGATCCGGCGGCGACGGGGCTGGCGTTGAGCGGAATTTTCCTGGCGAGCGCGATCAGCAATCCGCTCTTCGGTCATTTGAGCGACAGCGGGCGCGGGCGTTGGACGATGTTCGCCTTGATCACAGCGGCGGTGACGGTGGTGGTGTTCCCGCACCTGCCGTCGGGCGCGACGATCCCGACGTATCTCGTCTATGGTTTTTTCTTCATCGCCAGCTATCCGATGGTCGAGGCGGCGCTGATGGAAGCCGTGCCCGACGAAGTGCGCGGGCGCGTGTTCGGGCTTTTCATAACGGTCGGCGGACTCATCGGCAATGCGTCGCACTGGGTCGTGGGTGCGTGGGTGAAACAGCTCGGGCCGCGCGCGTCTGCGCCGGAAGGATATTTCGCCGGCTACGCGCTGCTCGCCGCGCTCCTGATCGTGTCGCTGGCCGGTTTGCCGTGCTTGCGCGCGATCCGCAAACGCGAGCACCTCGCGCCGGCCAAACCCGTGGCCGGCACCGCCGCGCACCATCCGCAACTGCCGACATGACGCCGCTGCCGAATTATTTTCTCGCCGACCTGCCGCCCGATGCCGCGATCTCGCCGGTGGTGTTGCGCGAAGCGTGCCTCACGCTGAAGCGCAACCGCGCGCAATATCTCGCGCACCGTTCGACCGAGCAGATCGTCCGGTTGCTTTGCGATGTTGGCGATGGCTGGCTGCAACCGGAGAATCCGTTCCGCAAACTCGCGCTCGCGGAAGGACCGGCGCAGACGGGCTTCGGTCGCGCCACGTTGGAGCGGGGGCTGGATCAATTCTTCCGGCAGTTCACGCCGGAGAATTTCCGTGCGTTGCTGGTTCAGGAACTTGGCGACGCGCGGCGGCTGGATGAATTTTGCGCCACGCCGGGCGAAACGCGCGCCGCCATCGCGACCGGGCCGGAACTGCTCGTCCACATCGCGGCGGGCAACGTTCCTAATCCCACGCTGATGAGCCTCGCGCTCGGGCTGCTGACGCGCTCGGCGCAGTTTGCAAAGTCCGCCACGGGCGCGGCGTTTCTCCCGCGATTGTTCGCCCATTCGATTTACGATTTCGACCGCAAGCTGGGTTCGTGCCTTGAAATTGCCGAGTGGCGTGGCGGCAACCCGGCGCTGGAGGAAATTCTTTTTGCCGAAGCCGACTGCGTCACGGCCACGGGCGGCGATGAAACTCTCGCGGCCATCCGCGCGAAGCTGCCGGCGCGGACTCGTTTCGTTGGCTACGGGCACCAGGTCAGCTTTGGTTTTTTGGCGGGCGGCGTTCTTCACGGCAGCCGCGGGCGGAAGCTCGTTGCGGCGGCGGCGGATGACGTGGTGGCGTGGAATCAACTCGGCTGTCTCTCGCCGCACGTTTTTTATGTTCAACGCGGCGGCGAGATCGCGCCGGAACACTTCGCGCAAATGCTGGCGGAAGAATTGGAGCGCCGTGAAACCACCGAACCGCGCGGCGAAGTATCGGCGGCGATCGCGGCGGGGATTGCGTCGCGTCGCGGGATTTACGAAGTCCGCGCCGCGCACTCGGCGGAGACGAGGCTCTGGCGCAGCAAAGATTCGACGGCGTGGACGGTGGTGTTCGAGGCGGACGCGACCTTTGCGATGTCATGTTTGCATCGCTTCGTTTACGTGAAGGCGGTTCGCGATCTGGCTGAGGCATTGCGCGGCGCGGATGCGGTGAGCGGAAAAGTTTCGACGGTCGGACTGGCGGCGGACGAGAAGGAAATCAGAACGTTGGCCGAACAACTGGCGCGCTGGGGCGTGACGCGCGTGTGCGCACCCGGCCAGATGCAAAACCCGCCGCTGACGTGGCGGCATGACGGCCGACCGGCGCTGGGGGATTTTGTGACGTGGGCTGATTGGGAAAAATGAAGAAGGCAGTATTCAGTGTTCAGTATTCAGAATGGCCGTTCGCAGTTGCTGGCGTTACTGGATACTGAAACCTGAATACTTTTTGAAAATATGAAGATGGAATTACGCAAAACGTTTCAGTTCGAGGCGGCGCACTTGTTGCCGCGCTTGCCGAAGGCGCACAAATGCCGGCGGCTGCACGGGCACAGTTTCAAAGTGGAAGCCGTCGTGGCCGGCGAGTGCGACCCGAAACTCGGCTGGCTGATGGATTACGCGGACATCACCGCGGCCTTCAAGCCGGTCTGGGAAAAGCTCGACCACCGTCACCTAAATGACATTCGCGGTCTGGAAAATCCGACGAGCGAGGAGATCGCGGTTTGGATTTGGAAACGATTGAAGCCTCGGTTGCCGTTGCTGACGGAAGTGGTCGTGGCGGAAACCTGCACGGCGCGGGCGGTGTATCGCGGCGAGTAGTGCAACGGTTCAAAGTGTGAATTTCACCAAAGCCCGCGATAGAGATCGTAGGACGAGGCGTAATTCGTTTTCATCTGGCTGAGGCGCAGCCATCTGGCCGAACCGTCGAGGCAACCCACATTGCCGCCCACGGCGCCGGCTTTCACGGCCGGGATGTTGGCGCGCGTGAAGGTGGCGCCGTTCACCAGAAAGGGTCCGCCCTTGCAGTGTGGGGCCATGGTCAAGACATCGCCCCAGTGATTGGCGTCGGCAATAATGGCGTTGGTGCTCGAATCGGTGGTCTTCTGCGGCGAATTCCAATAGAGCGGTGCCGCTTTCGACCACTGATTCATGGGCGCATCGCCAAGGTAATTGTATCCGATCAGGAAACCGTAAGCCCCCGACTCGCGCGGCTGGGTGCCGAAAGTGAAGTTCGGACAATCCAGGATTTTGAAATTGCCGGTGTAGTTGACGAGGTTCGTGTAAGTGAATTTGTTGATGCGGATGGAGTGCCACTCACCGTTGTTGTCGCGACCACTGGGGACCTTGCTCAGAAAATCGTCACCGTACATGTGTACGGACAGGACGGCCTGTCGCATGTTGCTGACGCACGCCACACGCCGGATTTTTTCCTTGGCTGAGGCCAGCGCGGGCAACAGCATCGCCGCAAGGATGGCGATGATGGCGATGACGACGAGCAATTCGATCAGGGTAAAGGCCAGCGGTACGCAGCTTGCCGGCGCAGGCGACCTGGTTCTTTCGCTCATGCGCCAACTATCCGTGCGAACAACGGAGGCGGCAACAACAAAACTTTCGCCCGGCGAACATCAACGAGAATCGAAGAATACATCCCCGGGGTTAGGTGGAGTTTGCATGAGGCGTTTGACCGGCTTGCCGCCATCCTCCACGCCATCCGGGCCGATGCTATAGAGCAACCACTTTGCGCCGTCGGGACGGTAAACCAACGGTTGGGTGGTGAATGGGTCTTGAGGCACGCGCTCAAGGTATTTCGGAACCAGTTGGTCCAACTGCCGCGGAGGCTGGCCGTTTTCGGATTGATAACAGCGGAGCGCGAGTTCCGTCAGGATGAGGCGACGACGGGCGGTTATCGCATCGTGTTTGGATCGCGCTTTCTTCAAACTGGGAAGTGATTTCCAAATTTCGATCCAACGCGCGGGTTTCAAATCTTTCCGCAGTTCGTGCCGCATGAACATCTTTTCACTGGTCCAAATGTCATTCCATGTCGCGGCGTTCCGATCAATGTGTTCCAATTCAGCAATTAACTTTCGAGCATTTTCACAATCGAGAGTGGGAACAAGTCGTAGAAGCGAAGCGGATGGAATTGCTTCGCACGCATAGCTTACCAACGCGTGAATCAGGAATCCTCCATGGTTGATTGCGGTTCCGAAGTGAATGCCTTGGACGTAAATCCCGGCGGCGTCGTTCGTGCGACCGTCCAATTCAGCCAATCGTCCGGTAGCGGTCCAGAACTGCGCGAGTCGTTTTGTGGCCGACAGGTCAGTCCATCGGCCTGACAAATTCGTAAGAACCTCCATCGTCGGCACGGAGCAAGTCTGGCTCAAGCCGAGCCGCATCAAGCGAACCGGCTCGGCATTGGTCGCGATGTAATCGCGCAGGGCCGCGTACTCCATCTCGTAAGCGTCGCCGGTTGCAAGGTCCAACAGGTTGCCCGCCTTGATGTATTCGTCGTAACCATTGGGATTGGGCAGCGGCGGGATGGCCGTGGTTTTCCCAAATAAAAACAAAACCAGCGCCATGGCGCAGAGCGCAACGATCCCGAGGATTAGAAGCAATATGCGGAGTGCGCGTTTCATTGAAACGCCTCAGATTGGCAGAAGCCGATGACGCGTCAACCTTCACGCTGGCGTCGGAGCCACGCCCCGCGCAGATTTGTCGAAATGTTTTCGAGGTTTCAACGGTGGGTGGTGCCGGTCACTCTGGTGCTCGGCTGCGGGCCAATGCTCACGGGCTGTCGCTCCGGCGTTCCGGCGCAGTTGCTACAGCGTTTTGAATTCCAGCAGCCGCACATGGGGACACTGTTCACGATCACACTTTATGCGCCGGACGAATCGGCGGCGCGGGCGGCGAGCGGCGCGGCGTTTGAAAAAGTCGCGGCGCTCGACCGGATGATGACGGATTACGATCCCGAGAGTGAACTGATGCAGCTCTGCCGGAAGCCGTCCGGCCAGGCGGTGCGGGTGAGCGATGAATTGTTTGACGTGTTGCAAAAATCCCAGCGCGTGGCGGAATTGTCAGACGGCGCGTTTGATGTGACGGTCGGGCCGGTGGTGAGGCTATGGCGGCGCGCGCGGCGGACGGAAATGTTGCCGGCGCCGGAGGCGTTGGCGCACGCTCGCGCGGCGGTGGGTTGGCGGAAACTCAAACTGGATGCGAGAAGCCGGACCGTCACGCTCACCGTGCCGGACATGCAACTCGATCTTGGCGGCATCGCGAAAGGTTTCGCGGCGGACAAGTCGCTCGAAGTCTTGAAGCAGCACGGCATCTCTCGCGCATTGGTGGCGGCCAGTGGAGACATCGCAGTGAGTGAGCCGCCGCCCGGCCAGCGGGGTTGGCGCGTGGGCATCGGAAAGCTGGGCGGTGAAAAGGAGGAGTTGGCGCGGAATATTCTGTTGAACAACGCGGCAGTTTCGACTTCGGGCGACGCGGAGCAATTCGTCGAGCTTGCGGGCAAACGTTATTCGCACATCGTTGATCCCCGCACTGGTGTCGGGCTGACGGAGCGATTGCAGGTATCGGTGATCGCGCGCCGGGCGGTGGACACGGACAGTCTGGCCACGGCCGTGAGCGTGCTGGGAACGGAGCGCGGGTTGAAGTTGATCGAAGCGCGACCTGAGGTCGCGGCTCTGATCCTGCGCGCGGACGAGATGCACCGATCCGCCGTGGAATCATCGCGTTTGAAAAAGTTCAATGTCGGAAGGGCGGGTCAGTAAAGGCACGGACGGTTTCCCGCGAAAAGGTCAGATGCCTTGCTTTGTTGACAAGTTTCTTGAAACACTGCTTGACAGGCGGGTGAATCGGAGTCAAAAACTAGCCATGAAAAGAATTCAGAATTTTCTCTTCAAAACTTTGTCCCTCGGCGTGATGGCTTTGGGGCTGGTCGTCAACCAAGCAAGTGGCGCAGCGATTGCGCCCGGTGATCTGGTCATCTACCGCGTGGATGGTGGCGGTGTGGCTTTGGGTAACGCGGCCACGTCGGTCTTCCTTGATGAATACACGGTCACGGGCACATTGGTGCAGTCACTTGCCATGCCGACAACTGGTGCGACGGCCTTGACGGCGGTAGGCAACTCCACCACCGAGGGCGTCATTTCGCGGTCGCAGGATGGAACGACGTTTATTTTCACCGGCTACCGGAAGAATGTGGGCCTTGCCAATCCAAGCGCTGACACGGCGGCGACAACCGGTCGGGTTATTGGTGCGTTGCCGTTAAGCGGTGTGGTGAACACGACCGTCGCGTTAAGGAAGCACTGATTTATTCCGCATCCAGAAAATTCGATTCAGTTTTGACTGTCGAAATCACCTTCCCTTGAAATCAAAATCGTTCCTGCGACATCCTGAGCGACATTTGAAAAACTGAAGTTCAGGCAAAATTACTAACTCCGATTA
>SIBJ01000135.1 GCA_009695195.1 Pedosphaera sp. | reverse complement strand
GCTGCTGGAACGCCCTGAGCGATCCGAACCGCGCATGAGGAAACGGAGGCCGAAAAACTTTCCCTTGTTGATGCGCCCCCGGCAGGAAATCATTGCCGAAGCCACCCAGAAAAAATCAACGACACATGCCCTTAACTAAGCGCCATTCAGGTCACAGTGCTCTATGTGGTCCAACTTTGATTATCCTACCGCCGGTTAGTATCCCAAAGCGTCCGCGCGCGCAAGGGCGCGCGATGAGGTTCTAATCTCATTAGCACCTGGCTTTAGCCAGTGTGAACGAGAAGAAAAATCGTTCAGCCGCTTTAGCGGCTTCTGCGCGGCGGCGAGAAGCTGTTGAAACAGCTTCTCTTCATCGCGGCTATGATCACCGGGCTGAAGCCCGGTGCTAATGAGACGTGAATGTGTTGGCCGTGGCAACGGGGCATCGTTGTCACCCGCGCGGCCAGAAGCGCAGCCAGAATTTTTGCGGCGATTGAATCAGGATTTCGCGGAGCAATTCTTCGAGGCTGGCGGCTTTGGGTTCATCGAGCCGGCGGGAAACGAGGAACGTGAGCGCGAACACGACCGCAACCGCCGCGAAGAAAACGGTGAAGCGATTCCATTCCAGCCCGAGCCACTGCGGGGCGCGGTTGCCGATGGCGTCAATGAGCACGCCCCACGCGATGGGCGCGAGGCCGAGCGTGACGTTGGTGACGACGGAGTAGATGGCGAAGAAATGATTGCGGCCCATCGGCGGCACGATGGCCATGGCGAGCCGGTTGTTGGCCATGTTCGCAAGCGCGGCGAGCAGGCCCATGAAAAATTGCAGCCCGACGATCAGGCCGAGACTCGCTTCGACCACGCCGCCGGCCAGCAGCACCCAACCGGTGAGCACGATGAGCCAGCCGCCGCACGCAGCCCCGAGCACGGGCTTGCTGCCCACGCGGTCGAAGCGTGAATGCATCAGCCAAAGCGTGCTGACTCCGCCGAGGAACGCGGTGGAACTGATCAACAGAATCTTTCCTTCGGACAGGCCGCTGTGCGTTTTGAGAAACGCGACGGTGAAGGCCGTGATGCCGCCGTAAGCGACGGACCAGACGACGACCGTGCGCAGGAGCTTGGCGAACGGCGCGTAGCGCGCCATCTCGAGCCACGGCACGCTTGCGGTGGAGGGCGACGTTTCCCGCGGTGTGGGTACGTCGGGGATTTTTTTCAAAAACAGAAGGCTCACGGCGCCCATCGCGGCGCTGAACGCGAAGAGGACGGCGAACTGCCACGGTTGGGTTGTGCCGGCGAGCGTGGCGGCGGAGAGCAGGAAGGTGCCGAAGCTGGCGAGATTTTGCACAGCGGCGTCGCGGGCGAGATATTTTCCGCGCAACTCCGCGGGCACGAGCAGCGTGATCCACGGCAGCCACGCGCAACTCGAGATGCCGCGCGCGAGGTTGAAGCAGAACAGCAACGCGAGCAGCAGCGCGAGGCGGTTGGATTGATTCAGGAACGCGCCGGCGAGCGGCACCAGCGCCATCAGGAAAATGAACGCCACGCGCGTGCTCCAGCCCGCGAGCACAAAGCGCCGATAGCCGATGCGGTTGATGTGGCTCGCAGCGGGGATTTGAAAAATGACGAGCAGCGGCATCATGCCCGCGATGATACCGAGCACCGTCGCGCTGGCTCCGAGGGATTTCGCGTAGAGGATCATCGGGCTGGCGAGCACGATCTGAAAGGAGAGCGCGTTGAAGGCGGAAAAGCGGAAGGCATTGTTGAACCCGTGGGGCAAGGTAGCCACGGGCGCGGGCGACGGATGGTTGGGTTGATGATTCATCGGAAACCGGTTGAAGAAATTGTTGAGGTCGCGGCGGGATTTGTCGAGCAATTGGACGAAACTGTCCGCGAATGCTTCGTCACATGGGTCGGGCAAATATGCCGGGGTTGAACCTTGACACACCGTGATTACAGACGCACTGTTGCACCGTTGTTTTCTATGAGCACGCAGCGCATTTCCAAGTCGTGTGCGATTTTTTTCGCCTTGAATATTGCCGTCCGGGTCTTCGCCGCGGATCCGCCGCCGCCCGTGCTTGACAGCGTCAAGGTGAGCGGCAGCACGAAAGGCCTGCGCTTCGACCCGTATCCGGGCGCGCAGGCGTACACCTTTTACAGCGGGACGAACGCGAGCGGGCCGTTGTCGCTCAACACGAATTTTTTTCAAGCGCCCTACATCACCGGCTACACGCTCATCACGAACCTGACGTCCAACGGCCCGGTGCTCCTCACCGTCACCAATTTCGCTTACGAATGGCGGCTGACGAACGTCACGGCGGCGAGCGGATTTTACCGGGTCGGCGTGACGCCGTTGAGCAACAACGCGGTGCTCGTGGGCACGGTGTTGAACCGGCTCGCGTACGGCCCGACGCCGGATGAACTGGAGCGCGTGACGGCCATCGGGCCGGATGCCTACATCGCCGAGCAGGTGAACATGGACGGCGTACCGGAGACGCTGGACAACTACACGATTGAGCCGACGAACACTTCGGTGCTCGATCCCACGACCAACTGGAATTCGATCACGCTGACCGGCACGATGGCGCAGGCGACGTTTTATCTGTTCGGCACCGCGGCGGGTGCGGACGCGTACCTTGATGACATTGATCTGCGGCCGTATCGCTACTTTCAGCAGGTGGCGACGAACGTGGTGAACGGCACCAATGTGACGGTGACGAACCGCGTGTTCGCGTACATCAGCGCGACGAACGTGCTGATGAACGGCGACTTTGAATCCGGTTATGCCTCGTGGACCAACGCCGGCGGCGCGGCGGGTTCAACGACGGACGGCACGCGCGCGCACAGCGGGAGCAGTTGTTTGCATTTTGTTTCGAGCACGGGCGCGAGTTCGCCGGGCAGCAGTTACACGCGGCAGGGATTTCCCAATTCGTACGCGACCACGAACAACCTCGGTAACGTGGTCACGAACACTTACGCGACCAGTGATTCCGTGATCCTGACCTATTGGTATCAACCCGGCGCAACTTCAAGTAAAGTCCGCCTCCAACTTGGCAGCGGCATCAACAGCACGCCCGGCGCACTCGCGCCGGCGCCCAACTGGGTTTACGCGACGGCGACCGGCACGGCGAACGCCAACAGCCGGATTTACGTTTATCTTTCCGGCGCGGGCGACGGTTACGTGGATGATATGGTGCTCGTGGCGGGGACGAACGCCGGCGCGGGGCCAAACTTATTGGCGAATGGAAATTTTGAAGCGCCGCTCTCCGGGACGTGGTCGAACACCACCGATTTCACGAACTCGGCGTTGAGCGCGGTCATTGCGCACTCGGGCAACAGCAGCTTGCACGTCGTGGCCACGGCGGCGGGCAGCGGCAACAATGACTCCGTTCAGCAGACCATCTCGCCCGCGCTCGTCAACGGCCAGACCTACACCGTCAGCTACTGGTATTTGCCCGCGTCCCAGAGCCGCACGTTGACGGTGAGGCTCGACGGCAGAGTGCTCTCGAGCACGCCGGACGTGGGCACGTCCGCGTTGAATCGGAAGCTCAACTTTGCACAGGCGACGTTGAGCGATTACCGCGCGTGGTTCTGCATGCACGCGGTGAATTCGCCGCGGCAACTCTTCGAAGTTCTCTCCCAGTTCTGGGAAAATCATTTTGTCACGCAACAGTCCAAGAGTTCGGATTATCTCGTCGGCCAGGGTTACGACAGTACGACTGCGGGGATTCTCGCGACGGATTGGGAATACCGCGAGATGACGAAATGGCGGAACGCGATGCTGAATCCCAACTGCACGTTCTACGACCTGTTGAAGATCCACGCCGAAAGCCCGGCGGAGATCGTTTACCTCGACTCGGTGATCAGCAAGGGCAACGGCAACAACATCGCCAACGAGAATTACGGGCGCGAACTGCTCGAACTCTTCGCCATGGGCGTGGACAACGGCTACGATCAAAACGACATCGTGCTCATGTCGCGCGCGTGGACCGGCTGGTCGGTGGAACTCGTGGACGCGCCGAACGCCGGCGATCCGTTCGCCGCCACATCGTTGACTTATTTTCCGGGAACGAACAGCACATCCAAGGCGAACACCCTCGGCACGTGGGCTTTCAACTTCAAGTCCGCCAACCACGGCACGAATCGCGGCGCCATCTTCGGCGGCAAGACCGTTCCGGCGCGCTTCGGACCGCCGTGGGCGGGGATGCCGTATCAAATTGCTTTGCCGGCGCGCGGCGCGGTCACCAATGGCATCCAGGACGGCTACGATGTCATCACCAATCTGGCGAATCTGCCGTTCACCTCGGAGAACCTTTGCGTGAAGCTCTGCCGCCTGTTCGTGCATGATGATTTTCCGAACCCGACGACGAAGATCACCGAGCCGGAATACGCATTCTACGATTACACGGATCCGAATCGCTCCGCCGAAGCGGAACTGGTGCATCAATGCATGTTGACGTGGGAGAACAGCACGCCGAAGGGCAACCTCCGCGCCGTGCTCAACACCATTTTCAATTCCGATCTGTTCCGCAGCCACACCGCCGCCGCGCAGAAGGTGAAGACGCCATTGGAATTTGTCGCCAGCAGCGTCCGCGCGCTCCGGTCCTCCACCACGAACGGCACGCCCACCGCCGTGACGGACGGCTATTCGTTCGCCACACCGTTGAACAACATGGGCACGATGCTGCTCTTTGATCGCGCGGCGCCGGATGGCTATTCGGAAGCGGCCGGTCCGTGGATCAGTTCCGGCACGCTGGTCGAGCGCATCCGCCACATTCAGGCGTTCTGCAACTCGGGCACCGGCGATGACGCGGGCAGCCACACCTGCGACCCGGTTGGACTGCTGCTGAAGAAAATTCCCGCGAGCGTGAAGAATGCCGGCGCCGTCGCCGATTATTTCCTGGGCATCCTTTACCCGGGCGAAGGCAAGGCCAACCTCGCGTTGTATCGCGCCACCGCCGTCAATTATCTCGATACCGATGACAACGGCGCGTCCTCACCATTCGTCAACCTGACCTTCAGCACCACCGCCGGTTCGACCTACGACAACCGGGTGCGCGGTGTGGTTTCCATGCTCATGGCCTTTCAACGCTTCCAGGAGCAATAAGTTTATGAAGAATTTCAACGTCCTTTCCCGCCGCTCATTTCTCGACCGCTCCACCAAGGCGGGCCTGGCGGCCGCGCTGGCCACCTTGACGGACATCCCGTTCGTCATGAAGCGCGCGCTGGCCGAAGGCAGCATCGGCTTGAACGGAAAAAAGGTCCTGTTCATCTGGCTGCGCTTTGGGAACGACGGTCTCAACAACATCATCCCCATCCAGGACCCGGAATACGCCGCCATCCGTTCGACCATCGAGATCACCAAGGACGCGCTGGATTACTCCGTCACCGGCCCGGCGGATTTCCCGGTCAGTTCCGCGGTTGGCACCGATACGAACTTCGCCACGCATTGGTACAACAAAGGCATCCGGCTCGGCAACGGCTTCGCGGCCCTGCATCCCGCGCTCAAGTTCCTCGCGCCGGTCTATAACGCCGGCGACCTCGCGCTCATCCATCGCGTCGCCTACCCGAAGCAGTCACGTTCGCATTTCGACTCGCAGAATTATTGGGAGAACGGCAACCCGAACAACAACCTCTCCAAGGACGGCATTTTTTATCGCACGATCATCGAGTCGGGCCTGGCGAACACCGCGCCGCTCACGGGCATTTCCATCCAGTCGGCGCTGCCGCTCATCCTGCGCGGTTCGGCGGCTGCGATGACGAACCTCACCAGCCCCACGCGCTACGATCTGCTCGGCGTGCCGACGCCGGCCAATGACACGAAGGCTTTCAACGCCATGGCCGCCGGCAATTACTATCCCTTTGCCGCGAAACGAAACCGCGATCTGCTCGAGTTGCAGTACCAAAACATGAGCAACACGCTGCGCATCTTCGGCGGCATTGATTTCTCCGAGGCGGGCAACATTTTCCGTGACACCGCGAACACCGACGGCGACACCGCGCCGTACTATTTGTTCCCGACGACGAACGCCAAGAACGGTGGCTACGCTTTCCACAGCAACAACGCCGCGAAGTACGTCGTTCCCACCGGCCAGTACAATTTCTTTGGCAATCTCAAAGCCGCTGCGATGATCCTCAACAAGACCGACGCCATCATCGCCGGCACGGAACTCAGCGGCTTTGACACGCACCAGACGCAGGGCGGCGCAACCGGCGGCCATGCGAGCCTGCTCCAGACCGTCGGCTGGGCCATGTATGCGGTGCAAAAATACTTCACTCAATACGCGGAGAAAGTCGGTTGGAACGACGTCGTCGTGGTGACGCTCTCGGAATTCGGCCGCACTTCCGTGGAGAACTCCAACTCCGGCACCGATCACGCCGAGGCGGGCGTGATGTATTGTGCCGGCGGCGCGATCAAAGGCTTCGGCCAGGGAAATCCCTCCGGCGTCTTCGGTTGCAGCCCGACCGAATTCACTTCCGGTGACGCGCGGAACTGGGTGACCGGCACGCGCACGGGTTTATTGAGCACCTGCAACACGATGTATGCCGCCGGCGTTCCCTTCTCGGGCAATGCGCTGCCCGTCGCGGCGGGCTATCTGCGCCGCTCGAACGACTACCGCTCCATCCTCGGCGAAATCATCCGCAAACACCTCGGCTCGACTCAGAATCAGTTGAACAAGATCATTCCGGGTTACGCGACGGCGGGCGAGCACCTGCTCGACGGCGGCACCTCCAGCGTGGATGGTGTGCCGATCCGAGGCGAGCTGGGCATCCTTTAACCGCAACAGCGCGCGCCCCGCCGCGCCGGGAACCAAAGTCGTTTGAACGGGCCGTCAAAAATATTTTTGCCGCTGGCGCTTGCGGGATTTGCCATTCGCGTCGGCGCGGCTTCACTGACGAATAATTCCGCCGCCGACACCACACTGCTGGAGATCGAGCCGTCACACAACAACGGCGGCCAGTCGTTCGTGATCGCGGGCCACATCCAGAATCCTTATCGCACGCGCGGTCTTTATCGTTTTGACTTCACCGCGCTGCCGACCAACACGCTCATCCGATCCGTCGTCCTCGAACTCACCGTCACCCGCCAGCCGGGCGAAACACCGGTGAATTCTCCGTTCGGGCTCCACCGCATGTTGCGCCCGTGGGGTGAAGGCAACAAGATCGCTGTCACCTTTCCCGGCCAGGGCGTCCCGGCCACCGCGGGCGAAGCCACCTGGTCGCACAGTTTCTATCCGACCAACGTCTGGACCTCGGCCGGCGGCGAACCGGACGTGGATTTTTTTGCCGCGGAAAGTTCGTTTCAATTCATCTACGGCTCCGGCTCAACTTATCGCTTCGAGTCCACGCCGGAATTCGTGGACGACGTGCAGTTTTGGGTGAACCATCCGCCGGCGAACTTCGGCTGGATGCTCATCTCGGACGACGAAGCCACCCCCTTCACCGCCCGGCACTTCGGTTCGCGCGAAGACCCCGACGCGCATCCGAATCTGGAACTGGATTTTCTCGTCCCGCCGCGCTTCGATTCGGCGCAGCGCGTCGGCGACCAGTTTCAAATGCGCTTCACGCCGTGGCCGGGCCAAAGTTATACGGTCCAGTTCCGCACCAACTTGTCGAACGCCACCTGGCAGACGTTGACCAACGTGGGCCTCGCCACCAGCGCGACGCAAATTCTGGTAAACGACACCGCGACCGCCGCGCCGCGCTTCTACCGGCTCTCAAGTTATTGAAACCCGCGATTGCCCGCCGGCGTTCGCGCCGCTACGTTCCGCTCATGCATCGCACAACGCGCTGGCTCCTCGCTTTGGTCCTGTCCGTCCCAGTCGTCGCATCCGCTCAACCCACTGCCGCGCCCGTCGCCCGCTACGAAACCCGCGCCGACCATGACCCGAACGGCATCGGAAAATTTTTCATGGGCCGTGAGATTGCGCACGTCATGGGCCATCAGGCCGCCGACTGGCTCGAACGGCCCGGACGCGAAAAAGAGGAGCGCACGGATCTGCTCGTGCCCGCGCTCAAACTCAAATCCGGCGACGCCGTCGCGGACATCGGCGCGGGGACGGGCTACTACACGCGACGGCTCGCGAAAGCCGTCGGCACGAACGGCCTCGTCTTCGCCGTGGAGATTCAGCAGGAGATGCTCGACATCCTGACGAACAAGCTCGCCGCGGAAAAAGTTTTCAACGTCCGTCCGGTACTCGGCACGATCACCGATCCGAAATTGCCGCGCGCCGCGGTGGATTTGATCCTGATGGTGGACGTGTATCACGAATTCGATCACCCGTTCGAGATGGCACAGGCGATGTGTCGCGCGTTGAAACCGGGCGGACGGATGGTGTTCGTCGAATTTCGCGGCGAAGACCCGGACGTCGCCATCAAGCTCGTCCACAAAATGACCGAGGCGCAGGTGCGCAAGGAGATGGCCGCGCAACCGCTCGAATGGGTGGAGACCATCGCCACGTTGCCGCAGCAACACATCATCGTGTTTCGGAAAAAGCCATGATGGCCGGCGAAGTCCCGTCGAGTTATCCAGGAACAAAAACCGCGTTGAAATCTCGAACCTTCACCACTACGTTTCCGCATCATGCTTGAGAACCGCGATTACATGCGCAGCAGTCCGTCCCCGGGCGAGCCATGGCGATTCCGCGGGTCGGCCAGTGTCGTGCTGATGATCGTGCTGGTCGTGGCGTTTGCGTTCCAGTGCATCAACGACGTTTATTTGCGATCCGTCGTCGAGGACCGGCTGGCCTTGACGCCGCTGGCCCTGGCGAAAGGCCACGTCTGGCAGTTGCTCACGTTTCAATTCCTGCACGTCAGTCTCTGGCATCTCATCGGCAACCTGGTCGGGCTTTGGTTTTTTGGCCGCTTCGTGGAACAGGTGCTGGGCGTGAGCCGATTCCTGGT
>SIBJ01000134.1 GCA_009695195.1 Pedosphaera sp. | reverse complement strand
AACAACTACGGCACCTTCGACATTCAGGGCGACCTCGGCACCGGCTTCATCGGTGGCGGCATCCCCGTGTTCAACAACGCCGGCACCCTGCGCAAATCCGCCGGTGTGGGCGCGGCCAGCTTCGGCTTCACCGTCAACAACACCGGCACGGTGCGTTCGCAGAGTGGTTATCTCAGCTTCCCGCAAAGTTACGTTCAGACCGCTGGTTCAACCGAACTGGCCGGTGGAAATTTCTCCGGCGTGCTGCTGGACATTCAAGGCGGAGCGCTCTCGGGCGCAGGCAACGTCGCGGCCAACGTGCGCAACGCCGCGTCCGTCGCGCCCGGCACCGGCGTTGGGTTGCTGACGATTTCCAACAACGTCGCGCAAACCTACACCTCGACGGCGGCAAGCTTGTTGACGTTTCAGATTGGAGGAATCACACCCGTCACCGGCCACGATCAATTGCGCGTCAACAACGGTACGGCCACGCTGGTCGGCACCTTGCGCGCCGAACTCGCGAACGGCCACATCCCCACGCCGGGCAACGCCTACACCGTGATGACCTTCACCGCGCGCTCGGGCACGTTCACGAATTTTGATTTTCCGGACTATCTCTTCGGCGTCGTTCAAACCACGACCAACGTGATCCTCATCGCCTCGAACGCGCTGCCCACGGTGACGTTGAGCGCGCCGGGCACGCAACTGGTCTGCAACGCCGTGCAACTGGTCTCCCGCGTGAACGATCTCGACGGCACGGTGACGAATCTCTCGTGGTATTTGAACACCTCCACGCTCGTCAGCAGTCTCAACAATCCGCCGAACGGCTCGACCCAAAAAGTTTCCGTGTCGTATGACTTCCCCTCCACGGTCACTTTCAGCGCGGTGGCGAAGGACAACTCCGGCAACGCGAAGACGGCGTCCGTGGACACGGTGTATTACACACTGCCGCTGCATGTCTTGAACCTCGGCGGGAAGCTGACGAATGGATTCAAAATTTGCATGTTGGGCCAGGCGGGAACGAATTATGACGTGCTCGTGAACACGAACCTGAATTTCCCCTCGAACTGGACGGCCATCGGCGTGATGGAAAACACGAACGGCATCGCGCGGTTCACGGATCCGGCGGGAACGAACTTCGGTCCGCGCTACTATCGCGCGCGACGGCAATAAAAAGCCGGCCCGCATCGCACGGGCCGGCCGTCTCAGGCCGGGGCCAGTTGATCAAGCCGGCTCAGGTCTCAAAGGATTTGCCGCAACCACAGCTCTGCTTCGCCTTCGGATTGGTGATCTTGAAGCCGCCGCCCGTCAATGCGTCGCTGAATTCCACCACTGAGCCGCGGAGATATTCCGCGCTGAACGCGTCCACCAGCGCCGTGACGCCGTCCTGCTCCATCACCAGATCGCCGGCGCGCTGCTCATCGAAAACGAGGCCGTACTGCATCCCGGAGCAGCCGCCCTTCTCGACGTAAACCCGCAACGTCTTGCCCGCGTTGTCGGCTTGCGCCCGCAGCGCCTTCACCTGCTCGGCGGCCTCGGCGGTGAGCTTGATGACGGGTTCGGTTGAGATTGTTTCGGTCGTGTCCATCCATTCGCAGCTTACGCCGCAAGGCAGCGGAGTCAAACGCCGACTTATTTTTTTTCGTCCGCGAGATGGCTCGTGGCGGCTTCGACTTTAAGTTGCCATATCGCGTTCGACACCGGCAGCAGTTCCTGGAGTTTGCGACAAAGCTTCACCTCGGTTTCCCAATCCTGGGCATTGTCGAGCAACCGCACCGCCTCCAACCCCGCCTTTTTCACCCAATACAAATCACGCGTCTCGCCCTCGCGCAGATTTTTTTCAAACACCACGTCGAGGTAATTGTCCGCGGCAGATTTCAACAACGCCTTCTGGCCGTCGCCGGTTTCATTCCGGGCGAGTTCCTCTTGCAACACGCCCAGGCCCACCTGCGCCTCGCTGCGCGCGGAAATCTTCGCGACCGGTGACTCGATCACCTTCGTCAACGCCATCACCGCGTTGGTTGGATCCTGAAGTTGTCGGTAACACTTCGCCATCTCGCCCCACGCGAGCGCGGCCATTTCATTGGTTGGAAACTGTTCGTGGATTTTTCCAAAAACCCGCAACGCCTCGCGAAAATTTGCCGCCCGGTTCGTTTCGCCGCCCGCCGCCGGTTTGATCATCAATACGTCACCATAGGCGAACACGGCCTGCGCCCACAGCGGGTTGCTGACCTTCTGCTTTGTCAGAGCGGTGAACTGCTCGATCGCATTGTCGTAACCCTGCCGCCCAACCGCCGCGCGCCCCGCCATCAGGCGCGCTTCGTCCGCGAGTTCGGATTGCGGCCATTTTTCGATCAACACTTTGAAATCTATTTCCGCGGCCAAATAATCTTTCTGCCGGAAATGATGATGCGCCACCCACCACTGCGCCTGCGGCGCCAGTTCATTGGTCGCGTACGCGGTGACGAAATTGGAAAAATACCCCAGCGCGTTCGTTTCGTTCCCCGCCTGATACGTCGCCCACGCCCGCTGAAATTCGGCGCGGGGCCGCAGCGGGTGATTTGGATTCCGTTCCAGCCATTGCTCGTAGTTCGTGATCGCGCCGCCCCAGTCGGCTTGTTGTTCGAACGTCCGGGCGATCAACAGTTCCGCCTCGGGCCGGTTCGTCGAGCCGGGGAACAGGGAAATGAATTTCTTGAATTCCTCAAGCGCCGGGCCGGGGCGGCCGTGATCGAGGTGACCTTGCGCCCGGAACAACAGGCTCCCATCCAGGACGCCCGTTTCGAGCGGCAATTGCAGAATCCCGCTCATCGCCTGGTCCGCGCCGGCTTGATCGTTCAATTCATCGCACGCGTGCAAAAGCTGACGCAGTGCCGGCGCGCGCAGAGTGCCGTTGAGTTGCGGGAGACGCGCAACCAGATCCAAGGTCGCGCGATAGTTGTCGCGCGCCCCGGAAAAATTCCCCTGCGCGAACTGCGCGTCCGCCAGCTTGAAGCGTGCGACCGCGAGATCCGGCGGCTCACGCAAACGCGCCGCCGCCCGCGCGAACGCCGCCTCGCTTTGCCCCCAGTTGCTGCGCAGCCAGTAACACCAGCCGCGATCCAACTCGGCCTTGCCGGCGAAAGCGCTGTCGGGAAAAGTTTTGAGCAACCGGTCGAAGTACGCCAGCGCCCGCTCCAGTTGGTTCGTGTCCCCGTTCGCGCCAGCGGAATTCGTGGCGGTCAGTAGTCCCGTTTGCTTGAGCTGGATTTCACCGAGCGTCAGCAGCGCCGCGTCGCTGGCGGGCGCATTGGTGTGCTCGGCCAGAAATTTTGCGAGCGTCTCGCCGATCTCCGCGAACTTCTCCTGCGCGAGTTGAATCCGCGCCACTTCCAACAACGCCTCGCGCTGGCGCGCCTCGGGCGCGTTCGTTGCGAAGTTTTGTTTCCACACCGCCACGGCTTCGTCGCGCCGACCCAGCGCGTCCAGGATTCCCGCCTGCGTCGCCACGCTCTCCGCCAACGCTCGCGCCCGCCCGCTGGCCAGGTTGCCCGCGAGCGAAACCAGATTGCTGCTCGTTGTCAACGCTTCAGCCAGTTTTCCGCCGGCGCGTTGCGCCTGGCCGCGCAAATGTTCCCCGCGCCAGGCCAGCGCACCGTCGAGTTTCAGTCCGGCCAGCGGCGCGAGCGTCACCTTCGCCGGTTCGAGATTCGTTTGCGACAAATACGCCTCGCCCAGCAACAACAACCCGCGCGCCACCAGTTCGTTCGTCAGCGACGTCCGCACCGCGAAACCAAATTCCCCGTCCGAACGGCCGAGCAGCTTCGTGACCTGCGGCCATTGACCGAGCTGCGCCCGCGCGGCCGCTTCCCCCACCAGCGCGCCCAAACGTCTCGCGGACGCGGCGTGCAGATTGAGAAATTTTGCGTACGCCTCCGCGGCGGCGGGGTAATCACCTTTTTGATATTGCGCCTCCGCGATCCAGAACCGGTATTCGTCCGCACGGCCCTCGGCGCGGTCCAGATTGGATTCGAGCAGCGTGATCGCCCCCGACAGGTTGGTTTGAAAAAAGCGCGCCTGGGCTTGCAGCAGGATGACTTCGCCGCGGCGATCGGACTTCGGATAATTGGTCACGAACTTCCCGAGTTCCGTTTCGGCGTGCGACCAAGTGCCGACGTTGAAGCTGTTGACCGCCGCGCGGTAATCATGGTTTTCGCCGAAGCTGGCGGCGCGCAGTTCGCCGGCACCCAGCGCCAGCGTGAACGCCAGCAGAACAAACTTTCGCAGCTTTGCCATCGCCGAAAACTTAGCCAACGCGCCACCCGAGGGGAAAGGATGAAATCCGGTCGGAAACATCCAAGCACCAGAGAAACTTCCAACACCAAAGCACTGACACCCGTTCCGATGCCATCGGCGCTACGCGCGGCCAGCGGCGTTTGAAGCTTGGAGCTTCTCTGGATGTTGGCGCTTGGTCCTTGGAGCTTTCACCCTCCGCCGCCGCCCAGCACCGAACTCAAATAACGCCCCGTGTGACTCCCGGCGCACTTCGCCACGACCTCGGGCGTTCCCTGCACCACCACGCGCCCGCCGCCATCGCCGCCTTCGGGTCCGAGGTCAATGACCCAGTCGGCGGTCTTGATCACGTCGAGATTGTGTTCGATGACGAGCAGTGTGTTGCCGGACGCGCGGAGCTTGAAGAGAACTTCCAAAAGTTTTGCGACGTCGTGGAAATGCAACCCCGTCGTCGGCTCGTCGAGGATGTAGAGCGTGCGACCGGTTTGTTTGCGGAAAAGTTCCGACGCGAGCTTCACGCGCTGCGCCTCGCCGCCGCTCAACGTCGTGCCCGATTGCCCGAGCCGGATGTAGCCGAGGCCCACTTCCGCCAGTGTGAGCAGCGGATCGTAAATCTGCGGCACCGCGCGGAAAAAACTCACCGCCTCGTCCACCGTCATGTCCAGCACGTCGGCGATGTTCATGCCCTTGTAAGAAACCTCCAGCGTCTCACGGTTGTAACGCCGCCCGTTGCACGCCTCGCAGATCACATAGACCGCCGGGAGAAAGTGCATTTCGATCTTGATGAGGCCGTCGCCCTGGCACTTCTCGCAGCGCCCGCCCTTCACGTTGAAACTGAACCGGCCCGGCTCGTAGCCACGAATCTTCGCCGTCGGAAGTTTGGCGAACAAATCACGAATGGCGTTGAACATCCCGGTGTAGGTCGCGGGATTGCTGCGCGGCGTGCGGCCGATCGGCGTCTGGTCAATCACCACGATTTTTTCCAGGCCCTCGAAGTTTCGGAGTTCGCGGTGCGCGCCGGGCCGTTCCTTCGAGCCGTAAAACTTCCGCATCAACGCGCGGCGCAAAACATCGTCCACCAGCGTGCTCTTGCCCGAGCCGCTCACGCCCGTGACGCAGGTGAACAGCCCGATGGGAATCCGCGCGTCCACGTTCTTCAAATTATTTTCCGTCGCGCCGAGAATCTCGATCGAACCGCGATCCTTCGACGGCTGTTTGCGCTCCTTCGGCAGGGGAATGGAAAGATCGCCGCGCAGATACTGGGCCGTGAGCGAGCGTTCGTGTTTCAGGACTTCGGCCAACGTGCCGGCCACGACCAGTTCCCCGCCGCGCACGCCCGCGCCCGGCCCGAGGTCCATGATGTAATCCGCCTGGCGAATTGTGTCCGCGTCGTGCTCGACGACCAGCACGGAATTCCCCAGGTCGCGCAGCCCTTTGAGCGTGACCAGCAGCCGGTCGTTGTCGCGCTGATGCAAGCCGATGCTCGGCTCGTCGAGGATGTAGAGCACGCCGACGAGGCCCGCGCCGATCTGCGTGGCGAGCCGGATGCGTTGCGCCTCACCGCCGCTCAATGAACCGCTCTCGCGATTCAGCGTGAGATAGCCGAGGCCGACGTTTTTCAAAAAGCCCAGCCGCGCGCGGATTTCTTTGATGACATCGTGCGCGATTTTTTCCTGGAACTCGGAAAGCTTGAGGCCGGCGAAAAACTCGTCCGCCTTTTCGACGGAAAGAGAACAGACATCCATGATGGACAAGCCGGGTATGCGGATTTCTCCTGATTGTTTTGTGTGACGCTCGCCCTCACCCCGGCCCTCTCCCCCGGGGAGAGGGGGATTCGCACTCAGTCCTTTCGCACTTCGAGACGCGTCAGATTCGCCTACGCGCTGCCGACGATTCTCCCTCTCCCCCTCGGAGGGGGAGAGGGCTGGGGTGAGGGGGCTGTTTGTGTCGCCCAAGGTGACCGCGAGGATTTCCGGCTTCAGCCGTTTGCCGCCACATGCATCACAAAACTGCGGCGACATGAAAGCCTTGAGCCGGTTGCGCGTGAACTCACTTTCGCTCTCCGCGTAAAGCCGCTCCATATTTGGCAACACACCTTCAAACACGCGTTTCACCGTGCTCTGCTTCCCCGCGCGCCAGAAATGGAATTCGATTTCCGTCTCGCCCGAACCGTGCAGCAAGGTCTCTTTGAACTCGTCCGGCAAATCTTTGTAGGGCTTCTCCAGACTCTGGCTGTAATGGCCCGCAATCGCCCGCAGCATCGCCTTGTAATAAACCACCATCCGCTTCCCGCCACGCCGCCACGGCAGGACTGCGCCTTGTTCGAGCGACTTCTCCGTGTCCGGCACGACGAGGCCTTCGTCGAAAACCATTTTCTGTCCGAGACCGTGACAGACCGGACACGCGCCGCTTGGAGCGTTGAAAGAAAAATGTTTCGGCGTGAGCGGCTCGTAGCTTTTGCCGGTCGCCGGGGAATACATGCGGTTAGAGTGCAAGGTTTCCGTCCAGCCGTCGGACGGATCGGACTGGGCCAACGGGGCGAGCGGCGTGACTTTGGACTTTGGACTTTGGACTTTGGACTCGGAAAGTTGATGCAACGTCATCATCACGCCCGCGCCCCACCGCAACGCCGTCTCCACCGAATCCTGCAAACGCACACGCACCTTCTCGTCCATCACCAGCCGGTCCACGACGGCTTCAATCGTGTGCGATTGTTTCGCGTCCAGCTTCACGCGCACATTTGGGTTGCCGAGCTCGATCATCTCTCCATCCACGCGGGCGCGGACGAAACCTTCGCGTTGCAGGCGCTCGATCACGTCGCGGAACTCTCCCTTTTGCCCGCGCACGACGGGCGCGAGCAGCATCACCTTGGTTTTCGCCGGCAGCGCGAGAATTTTGTCCACGATGTCGCTCGTGGTTTGCGCGACGATGGGCACGCCGGTGTCCGGGCAATGCGGCTGGCCGACGTGCGCGTAAAGCAGGCGCAGGTAATCGTAAATCTCCGTGGTGGTGGCGACGGTCGAGCGCGGGTTCATGCCGGAACTGCGCTGCTCGATGGCGATGGCGGGCGAGAGGCCCTCGATGTAATCCACGTCCGGCTTCTGCATCTGGTCGAGGAACTGCCGCGCGTAGGCGGAAAGACTCTCGACGTATTTGCGCTGGCCCTCGGCGTAAATGGTGTCGAAAGCGAGCGACGACTTCCCGCTGCCGCTCAAGCCGGTGATGACGACCAGCTTGTCGCGCGGGATTTCGAGCGTGAGATTTTTGAGATTGTGCTCACGCGCGCCGCCGATGCGGATGAAATTTTTGCTCATGCAATCCGGATTTCGAGAATCAAACAGTCTGCCAGCATGGGGAAACTTCTCCGGCGAGGAAAGGAAAGAAGCTGATGGGAAATGGGAAAACGGTCGAGAGAATCCAAGCAATCCGAACCGGTCAAAACGTCGCCGCTCGCAACCGCCGGTTTATTTCATTCCAGGTTTCCAGAACCCGCTGCCAGTCCGCCGCCGTCAGGATTCCAAATTCCTTTTCCACCAGCTTCTTTTCCAAAGTGGCCAGCTTGTGTAATCGCACGAACGACGGCGCTTTCAATCCCGCCTTTGACCAGTCCTTCAATTCGCAATCGCAGGGTGAAGACGACGATTGCGTCGTGATGCGGGCGAGCAGCAAATCACGATCCTCGGTGTCCAGCAGAACCAACGCCGGGCGCTTCTTGGCACCGGAGCCGTCGGTGAACGGGAATTTGATCAGGACGACCGTGCCGGTTCGGAAACTGGGCGCGCGCTACTCCTTGTCGTAGATCGCGTCTCCGGGCGCATAGCCTTTGAGAAATTGCTCGGCCGTCAATCGCGACCAATCCGCGTCCTCCGTCTCATCGGACGGATACAGCAGGATGACCCGCACCTTCTTCGCGTGCGGCAGCGTCTTGGCCAGGTCGCGCGGCACGGGCAGTTCGCCGCGCTCGTTGACCTCGGAAGTGAATTCAACTGCTTGCATGGATCGAAGGTAGGGCCGGCATTCAGTATGGGCAAGAAACAATTGAAAAGTAGGCGAGCGACGACTTGCCGCTGCCGCGCGAGCCGGCCTTCGCCGAGCCGTAGCTACCGCACAAATCCAAGGAGTGACCCCCCGGCCCGATCTGCAACGCGAGTCGGCGGCAAAGCTACGGCCCGGCGAAGGCCGGTGATGACGACCAGCTTGTCGCGCGGGATTTCGAGCGTGAGATTTTTTGAGATTGTGCTCCCGCGTGCCACCGATGCGGATGAAATTCTTGCTCATGCAACCGGATTTCGTGAATCAAACAGTCTGCAAGCATGGGGAAACTTCTCCGTCGAGGAAAGGAAAGAAACCGAGAACACTTTTGACTTCACGACGAAGCAGGGGCAAAGTGGACTCACAAATGAGCACCGATTACAAAACCCTGATTGAACGCGCCGCGGCCGAACTCAAAGTCGCTGGCGCGCGCGAGGTTTACGTTTTCGGTTCGGCGGTCAAAGGCGCGGAGGGGCCGGCTTCCGACCTCGATCTCGCGGTTTCCGGCCTGACCAGCGTTCTTGGATAACCGATGTCCCAAGTCCGACCATCATCGCGCAGATGGATTTCGTCGCCCCACGTTTTGCCGCTGTCGGAACTGATCCGGGCGTGAATTCCGAATGGTTCCGAACGGCGGCCGTAGGTCAGCAC
>SIBJ01000133.1 GCA_009695195.1 Pedosphaera sp. | reverse complement strand
GCGCCCCCGGCAGGAAATCATTGCCGAAGCCACCCAGAAAAAATCAACGACACATGCCCTTAACTAAGCGCCATTCACGGGTGAGGGCATTATGGACTGCGGTGGCAAGTCGGACGCGACACCGCAGTCCAAAAATACCGCCAGCACCCTCTCACCCTCACCCGCCTTTAATCGCACCCAATCGAAAGCCCGGCGCAAATCGAAAGTTGCGACGGAGGGAGATTTCCAATATGCCCCTTGCCAATGAATCAAGATTTCCTGCGAGCCGGACAACCTCGTCGTGATTTTCCCCGGTTGGCGCGGTCGGTCATACCCATGAACCGTTGGGGTCACCGCAACGTTCTGGCGGGCGGTGGCGGGCGGGGAATTCTCTCCGCGACTCATTGGCTGAAAAAGCTTCTGCCATTACTGACGTTGTTGACCGTCATCGTCCGCGGGATCGCCGCATCGCCGCCGAACATCGTCTTCGTGCTCGCCGATGATCTCGGTTACGGCGATCTCGGCTGCCACGGCAATCCCGTCGTGCAAACGCCGCACATTGACGGCTTCGCGCGCGAAGGAATTCGCTTCACGGATTTTCACGTCAGCCCGACGTGTTCGCCCACGCGCGCGGCGTTGCTGACCGGACGGCACGAGTTCCGGTCAGGCGTGACGCACACCATCCTGGAGCGCGAACGGCTCGCGCTCGACGCCACGACCATCGCCCAGGTGCTCAAGGGAGCGGGTTATCACACCGGAATTTTCGGCAAGTGGCATCTCGGCGATGAACCGACTTATCAACCCGGCCGTCGTGGGTTCGACGAGGTGTTCATCCACGGCGCCGGCGGCATCGGCCAGACTTATCCCGGCAGTTGCGGCGATGCGCCGGGCAACACTTACTTCGACCCCGCCATCCTGCACAACGGCACGTTCGAGAAAACCAAAGGCTACTGCACGGACGTTTTCTTCGGTGAAGCGCTCAAATGGATGGACCGGCAACGAAACAACAAATCGCCCTTCATCGCCTGGATCGCGCCGAACGCCCCGCACTCTCCGCTGCAATGTCCGGAGGACTACGCGAAGCGTTACGCCGACAAGGTGCCGGAGAATCTCGCGAAGTTTTACGGCATGATCCAGAACATTGACGACAACTTCGGCGCGTTGCTGGCGAAGCTCAAAGAGTGGCGACTGGATCAGAACACGCTCGTCATCTTCATGGGCGACAATGGCAGCGCGAGCGGCGCGAACTTTTTCAACGCCGGGATGCGCGCCAGCAAAGCCACGCCCTACAACGGCGGCACGCGCGTCGCCTCCCTCTGGCGCTGGCCGGCGGGTTTCAAAGGCGGCATGGACGTGGGCAAACTCACCGCGCACGTTGATGTCTTCCCCACTTTCGCCGAACTTGCGGGCGCGAAAATCCCGGAACGACTCAAGCTCGATGGCCGCAGCCTCCTGCCGTTGTGGAAAGACGCGGCGGCGACCTGGCCGGAACGTTACCTGTTCACGCACGTCGGCCGCTGGCCGCGCGGAAAAGCCGCAGAATCCAAATATGCCAATTGCGCGGTGGTCGGCAGCCAGTTTCATCTCGTGAACAACCAGGAGCTTTACGAAGTGAAGGCCGACCCGGGCGAACGAAAAAATGTTTTCGCCGAACACCCCGAGGCCGTCGCCGAGATGCGCCAGGCGTACGACCAATGGTGGAACGACGTGCTGCCCGCGTTGGTGAACGAGAACGCCGTCGGGCCAAAGCTCAATTCGTTCAAGGAACTTTACTGGAAACAATTCGGCGGTGGTCCGGATGAAACCCTGCTCAAGAAAATGGATCCGGCGTCACCTTTGGAGGGCCGACAAGAAAAGGGCAAAGCGACCAAGACGGGAAGTTCGTCACCGTGAGAATCCTTTCGCTGATCGTCACCACCGTTGTGACTTTGAACGGCGGGAGGTCGTTCGCCGCCCCGCCGCCAAACATTTTATTCGTCATCGCCGATCAATGGCGGGCGCAGGCTTTCGGATTTGCCGGCGACCCAAACGTCAAGACGCCGAACCTCGACCGGCTGGAGCGGGAGTCGGTGAACTTCACGCAGGCGGTTTCGCGAATGCCGGTCTGTTCCCCGACGCGCGCCTCTTTGCTCACCGGGCAACGCCCCCTGACGCATGGTATTTTTCTCAACGACGCGCCGTTGAACCCCAACGCCGTGACCATCGCGAAAATCCTGGGCGCAGCCGGCTACGACACCGCCTGCATCGGCAAGTGGCATGTGGACGGGCACGGGCGGTCGAGCTTCATTCCCCGCGAACGACGGCAGGGATTTGATTACTGGAAAGTTTTGGAATGCACGCACGACTACAATCGCTCCTTCTACTTCGCCGACGGTCCGGAGAAATTTCAGTGGGAAGGTTACGACGCGATTGCTCAGACGCGGGATGCGCAACGCTACCTGGAAAGCCGCGCGAAATCCGCCCGCCCCTTTCTGCTCTGGCTCGCGTGGGGGCCGCCGCACAACCCGTACGAAACCGCGCCGACCAATTACCGCGCGATGTATCCGCCGGAAAAGATTCAACTCCCCGCCAACGTTCCGTCGGAGGCGCAAGCCCGGGCGCGAAAAGAATTGGCCGGCTACTACGCGCATTGCACCGCGCTGGACGATTGCATGGGTGATTTGCTCACCACGTTGAAAGCCACCGGCCTCGCGGACAACACGATCGTGGTCTTCACCGCCGACCACGGCGACATGCTCAATGCCCACGCCATGCAGCGGAAGCAGAAGCCTTACGAGGAATCCGTGCGCGTGCCGATGTTATTCCGGCTGCCGCCGGGTCAGGGTGTGAAGGCGCGCCGCGTCACGGGCACAATCAACACCGAAGACGTGATGCCCACGCTGCTCGGCCTTTGCCGCGTGACGATTCCGAAGTCGGTTGAAGGACTCGACTTCACCGGTTATCTCCGCGGCCGGGCGGACCCGTCGGGCGGCGCGGCGGGCATTCAATGTGTGTCGCCCTTTGGTGAATTCACCCGCGCGACGGGGGGTCGGGAATATCGCGGCCTCCGGACGGCGCGTTACACCTACGTGCGCGACCTCGACGGCCCGTGGCTGCTCTTCGACAATGAGAAGGACCCGTTGCAGTTGACCAACCTGATCGGTCGCGCCGAACACGCAAAGCTTCAGGCGCAACTCGACACCCGGCTCAAAAAGAAACTGACCGCCGAACACGACGATTTTCGCCCGGGTCCAGATTACATCGCGAAGTGGAATTACCAGGTGGACGCCACCGGCACCATGCCGACCCGGCCTTGAGCACCTCGATCAACCCGCAAGGCAATGGTGCGACTGACGGCGGACGGATGACCTCGGCGGCGATGATCTTCACCGCTAATCCAAAATCATGGATGCGAATGAAGGCGGAAGTTCTTGGGAGCAGACCGCGGGCAAAGCTCGTCATCAGCGAAGATTAGCGGTTCAAAATCGGCGATCAATCCATCTGGCGCGTTCGTGCCGAGGCGCAGGAAGCCGAACACCACGACCGGCGGCAGCCCACCGGTTCACCGCCGGACAAACACTTTTGCCACCAGGCCGCAGACTTCGCATGAAAAGGGGAATCCGAATCGTAGGCGTAGAGCAGCAAGTTGACGTCGGGAACGATCATGACCGGCGCGCGCGTGTGTGTTTCTCCAGGAAGGCGTCCACCTCAAGCTCGTCCGCCAGCTTGTTGAAGCCGGCCGGATCAAGGCCCGCGCGCAAACCCATTGGCCGCGCCTGGACGACAAATCGCCGGGCCTTGGTCTGAACCGTCTTTCCGCTCAAACCGATCCGCAGCGCGGCGTTGAGCGCCTGCTTGAATGATTTCCGCGAACGATGCATCGCGTCGCGCAGCATCCGCTCAACGTCTTTTTCCAGCGTCACCGTGGTTCTCATGCGGGCATCATGATGTCGGCACGCCCTGCTGTCAAGATGCCAGCCAGCGAGCTTTATATTTCGGGCTGGGACACCACTGCCTAGTCAGGGAAGCGGGACTCAACAAGACGAGCCCGAATCCTCGCGCCACGGCATCTCCATGCCAGAAAGTGGACCACGGATGACACGGATGACACGGATGGGAAGGGACTGGGCATTGATGCCCGTGACTTCCGCCATTTGTTCGTAGGTGCAGTCTTCGAGAAAAAGGGTGACGAGCGCTTTTTCGAGCGGGTTCAGTTTGAAGATTGCGGTGTAAAGATTCGCAATGCGCTCGTCAGTGTTTTCTTCGGTTGTCGGCTAAGATTCAATCGTGCGCGTGAGGTCGGTGTGTTCGACATAAACGATGCGGTCGGTGCGTGATGCCCGCTTGCGGACGAACGAAATGGCGGTGTTGATGGCCACGCGATAAAGCCAGGTGTTGGCGAATTGTTTTTCTTTCAGGCCCGGCAGACCGCGCCAGATTTGGGTCAGGATTTCCTGATACAAATCGTCCTGGTGCTGGACGTGATTCGAGGCCGCCAACGGCACACCGAAGATTACACCCCGGTCCACTGCGGCAAATCCAGACGCAATCGTGGACAGAAACGCCAGCAGCGTCCCGATCCGCGATAATCGGTCTATCCTAAGAATTTGCATGAAAGCCTTGGAGCTAACCGCGTGCCGGAGCGCCGAGGACCGTCACTGCGGCGCAGTCGAGATGTATTCGAGCAGATCGGCGAGGTCTTGCGCGATCAGTCCGGCTTCCAAGCCTTCGGGCATCACGGATTGGCCGGAGCTTTGCACCTTCGCGATGGTGCCGCGCGGAATCACGGTTTCCTTCCCGTAGGCCTGACGCACCGTGACGCTCGTGGACGTTTCGTTCACGACCAGGCCGGCGAGACTTTCGTCGTCCTTCGTCTCGACGACATAGCTTACGAACTCGGGTCGCACTTCGGCGTTCGGGTCCACGATGTTCGTCAGCAACTTCTCGCGGCCCGTCGTTTTCACGGTCACGAAGTCCGGTCCGAGCGCAAAGCCTTCGCCGCTGGAACGATGACAGGAAATGCAGCGTTCCTCGTAAATCTTTTTCCCGTGCGCAATGTCGCCCTTGAGCCGGAGCGCGGCGGACAGGCCGTCAATGATCTGCTGCTTCGTGCCGGCGGGTTTCGCCGCGAGCACCCGCGTCGCCAGTTGTCGCACGGCCGCGTTGCGATAATTCATCAACAGTTTCGTCTGCGTCGAATCCAGCGCGCTCGCGCGAATTGTGCCCGACCCGATACTTCGCAACAAAACTTCCGCGCGCTCGGGTCGCGCGAGCAGCATGGTCAACGCCTCGGCGCGCACGCGGGGCGTCAGGTTGTTCCAACGTTGCAGCACATCGCGCGCGACCGGCGCGTTGGTGTAATGCGCGAGGGAAGTGATCGCGGCCAGTTGCAACGCCTGCGGTTGTTTGAGATCGAGCAGGCCGAGCAGCAACTTGCCCGACTCGCCGTACGTGAGGTGCGCGAGCAATTGCACGGCGGGCAGCCGGATCGCCTCCGTCAGCCCGTTGTTGTCCGCGGCGGCGTAGGCGAGGACGAGGATGTTCGTCACGCTGTCGCCGATGGACGCCAGCGGTTGACCGGCGCGTTGGAGTCCGTCGCCGAGCGCGCGCGTCATCGAGAAAACCAGTTCGGCGTCGGTCAACTGATTGAGGAAGCGGAGCACCCCGTTGATTTCGTCGCGCTCGTTTTTCGCACCGACGAGCACGGCGAGCTGCCGCAGGAAATCCTGGCCCGATTTGTTTTCGCGAAAAGTGCGGTCCGCCGACAAGGCCGTGAACATCGGCCCCGCGCCTTCGGCCAGCGACGACAGGATCGCGGCGCGCGACCAGGAAGCTTCGACATCGCGCCGGGCGATTTCGATGAGCGGCTGGATTTTTTGGCTGCCCTTCACTTCGCCGAGTGTGAACGCGAGCTGGTAGCGCACGGCGAGGTCGGGATCGCTGGCCATCAGCCGCAACCGCAGCCACACCGGCGCCGGGGGCACGCCGTGGACGAAAAGTTTTTCCGACAACTTCACGCCGTGTTCGCGCACGGTCGGATCGGGGTCGAGCATGGCCGTCAACACCTGGGCATCTTTCGCCGCGCCGAGTCCGTCGAGCGCGTAAAGCGCGTGCAATCGCGCCAGCGCCGACTTTGACATTTGCTGAATCTTGATCAGCAGCGCCACGGCGCTTTTATCCTGCCGCTGGAACAGCAGGCGCGCGGCGGTTTCGCGATGCCACGCGTTTTTGTTTTCGAGCGTGGCAACGAGTTGCGCGGTCGTGGCCTTGCCGAGTTGCGGTGGCGGCTTGGGTTTGAAACCGTCCGGTGCGATGCGATAAATGCGCCCGCGATCATTGCCCGAGTTCAGGTCAATCAGCTTCTTGATGTTCTCCGGCAGCGACCACGGATGCTCGATGACTTCGCGATACATGTCGCAAAGGTAGAGGCAGCCGTCCGGCGCGTTGACCAGTTCCACCGGGCGAAACCAGAGATCGGTGGAGGTGATGAACTCCACTTTCTGTTCGTCCGCCGCGCGCTCGGCGATCAAGCCCACGCCGTTGGGCCGGACTTTTTTATGGTGAATCAAATTGCTGCCCACGTCGCAGACGAACGCGTCGCCGCGAAAACTTTCCGGCCACGCGTCGCCGCGATAAATCGAAATGCCCGTCGCCGACGTGAAATAACCCGACGACCGGCCGCCGCCTTCGATGAGACCCTGGACGACGCCGGTCACGCGCCACTTCGTGCGGGTAACGCGCCAGGCTTCCTCGGGACTCGTGCGATAAACCTCCGCCGCCGGGCCGTCCACCGGGATGTCCACCAGCGCGGGCGGCAGGTTGTAAAACGGATTCCGGTCGGCGTACTTCGCGTCGTACATGAACGTCATGATGTGGCGCGAGTTGCTGCACGCGAACTTGCGGCCGTGATCGTCGAAGCACATGCCGTATTGCCCGCCGCCATTTTCCGCGCGCAAGTTGAAGCCGCGCGGATCGAAATTGAAATCGCGTCCTTGCAGCGGCAGCGCCGCGTCCTCGGGCGCGTCGGGTCGCTTCACCGTGCCGCCGTTGCCGGCGGTCTGGCCGTGGATGTGATTGTCCAATCCCCAGCGCAGACAGTTCACCAGCGCCTGCACGTTGAGCTTTTCCTTGCCCGCGCCGTAGCCGGTGAAAACGACCTTGCGAATGTCCGCCTTGCCGTCGCCATCGGTGTCCTTGAGGAAAATAATATCCGGCGTGGCGGCGACAAAGATGCCGCCGTCATAGCAGAGTACGGCGGTCGGCCACGGCAAGTTGTCGGCGTAAACCGTCGCGGCGTCGAACTTCCCGTCGCCATCCGTGTCCATCACCAGCCGGATGCGGCCGAGATGCGGCGTCACCTCGCGCAGCTCCGAATAGTCGCGCATCTCGACGACGAACATGCGTCCGTTCTCGTCGAAGCAGGCTTCAATCGGGTCGAGCACGAGCGGCTCCGCGGCGGCGAGTTGCATCGTGAATCCCTTCTTGATCTGAAAAGTTTTGAAGACGTTGGTCTTCTCCACGGGCGGCACGCGCGGGAGATCTTCGCGAGTGAGTTCGGGTGGCGCCGCGCAAAGGGCGAGCGGCAGCGACGCAACGATGAGCGCGGACGGTAGAAACTGGTTCCATTTCATAGGCAAGTGACAGACGTATTCAGACAGGCGGGGCTTCAAGCGCAAGCGATTTCCGCCGGCGGACAGCGGGTCAAGGCGCTGCGGCCAGTCCATCCTTGTGTGCGTTCGTCCTGCCAGCAACGCAATACCACTGAAGGTACTTCTCGAAATGCGTGTCGCGGTTCGTCTGTTCGGGCGTCAACCGGTAATCGCGCGTGCCTGGTGAAAAGGTGTAAGTGCCGACGCCATTTCGAAGCGCACGCCGGATGTTTTTGTCCACGCGCGAGTGCGCGGCATCGTACCAGCCGTTGGCCAGAAACCAGAACTCACGGTTCAGAAACTTGGAAAACTCCTGGGGGCCGGGCGCGTTGCCCTGCGCGCGGTTGCAGACCAGAAAGAGGATGGTCACTTCGCGGGTTTGACTCCCATCGTGGTCGTCCAATTGCGCAGACCGAACGCGAGCCGGTTGGCGAGATACGCGTCGCCGGTGCCGAGACCGCTCTGCCCGCCGGGGTCCGTGCCCGTCATGAAACCCTCGAACGAGCAATAGAGTTCCAAGCCGAAAGAACGCACGTAATGGTTCGCGCAGTAAATCACGTCGCCGTAATTGGCGGCGACGACGCCCTGCCCCATGGACAACCCGGGTGAAGCGAGCAGAACGATGTGCTTCTTGTCGCCGTATTGCGTCGTGTAAATGCGCAGCGCCTCGCGCAACGCCGGGCCGCGCAGATGATCCTTGAAGCCGGAGTTGATCTCGTCCAGCACGATGATCTCCGGCGTGCCGGTCTGCGCCCCGGCCTCACCCGTCCACGAATCGCCCTGGCCAGTTTTGATTTGATGCCAGCGCAACGCGCACGCGGCGGGCGAGGTGTCGAGCAGTTGGCCCCGGAGAATCCGATTCGTTTCCCCGACCCACTCCACGTAGCCATCGTGATACGCGTAGGGAATCGCCGCGCCGTTTTCCGGGTTGAAATGTTTCGCGTGGCTGACCCACCAGGCTTGGCCGATGCGTTTCGAGAGGCGCAACGCGTCGGTCAGTTGCGGATGCGCGTCCACGCCATCCAGACCGTAGTGGATGCTCTCCACGGCGGGAGCCAACTCGATCCATGTGGTCGCGAGGGAAACCGTGAGCATCAACCGGAGAAGTTTTTTGGATTTCATTTCGAGTCCGGACGCCGGCCATTGTGGCGGTTCACCGCGGCTTGTAAACGGGAGTTTCCCCGCCGCCCAAACCGGGGGGTGTGATTAAAAACGGGTGAGGGGAATGGCGCTTAGTTAAGGGCATGTGTCGTTGATTTTTTCTGGGTGGCTTCGGCAATGATTTCCTGCCGGGGGCGCATCAACAAGGGAAAGTTTTTCGGCCTCCGTTTCCTCATGCGCGGTT
>SIBJ01000025.1 GCA_009695195.1 Pedosphaera sp. | reverse complement strand
TCGGACGCGACACCGCTTTGGCACCGACGACGGCGATGGCAATGAGCAACCCGCCCCGTGCGCTCGAAAGCGGTGTCGCGTCCGACTTGCCACCGCAGTCCAAAAATACCGCCAGCACCCGCTCACCCTCACCCGCCTTTAATCGCACCAGACGGGCCGTCGCGCCACGGCGCGGTGAAAATAAATTGTCACAGTCGCGAACGCACCTATACTCGCGCGAAACAAATCCGGGATTGCATGGAAAACGTCGTTCAACTGAAAAACCTGCGGGTCGAGTACCGCGGTCGCGGTTCGCAGCCGGCAAAGCTCGCCGTAAACAATCTGAGCCTGGCCGTTCACGCGGGCGAAGTGTTCGGATTCCTCGGGCCGAACGGCGCCGGCAAAACCACGACGATGAACGTGCTGCTCGGGTTCGTGAATGCGACCGGCGGGGAGGCGCGGTTGTTTGGAGTTAATGTGCGGGATCCGATCGCGCGCCAGCGTATCGGTTACCTGCCGGAGTTGACCTACTATTACAAGTTCCTCACCGCCGAGGAAATTCTGCGCTTCTACGCAAAGATCTTTGGTCTCACCCAAAGCGAGTCGAACAAACGCATCGAGGCGTTGCTCAAACTCGTCGAACTCACCGAGGCGGCGAAGCGCCCGATCAAGTCCTATTCGAAAGGGATGCAACAGCGCGTCGGCCTGGCGCAGGCGCTGATCAACAATCCCGACTTGCTCATCCTGGATGAACCCACCAGCGGTCTCGATCCACTGGGCCGGATGAAGGTGCGTCAGTTGATCCAGCGGCTGAAGAACGAGGGCAAGACGATTCTATTTTCTTCCCACGAACTCGGGGAGGTGGAAACGGTCTGCGATCGGGTTGCCATCGTGGACAAAGGGGAACTAAAAGTTGAAGGCCGCGTGACCGACCTCGTCGCGCAATACCAGTGCGACCTGGAAAAGATTTTCCTCAACGTCGTGGGCTATCAGCCTGAATCCCGGTCATGAATTCTGTCTTCGCCATCGCCGGTCTCGTCGTCAAGGAACTCCAGCGACGCAAGGATTTCTATGTGCTCTTCGTGCTGACGGCGCTGCTCACGGTCTTGCTCGGCTCGGTGAGTTTTTTTAACGCGGAGAATATCGCCCGGTACCTCAAAGACATCTGCCTGCTGCTCATCTGGGTGTCGTCCCTGGTGATCGCCGTCACGACCACCGCGCGGCAACTTCCGGCTGAGCGCGAGAATCGGACGATCTTTCCACTGCTGGCCAAGCCGGTGACCCGCGGTCAGGTCATTGCCGGCAAGTTCCTCGGCTGCTGGCTGGCCTGCGGCATCGCGCTGCTCGTTTTCTATTTATTTTTCACCGTCATCAGCGCTTCGCGCGAGCATGTCTGGCACCTCGTCCCCACGCTCAAGGCGGTGTGGATGCACTGGATGTTGCTGGGAGTTCTGGTGGCCATGGTGCTGTTTGGATCGGTCGTGTTCACCGCCCCGTCGTCAAACACCACGATCTGCTTCATTGTCATCGTCGGAATCCTGGGTATCGGACGACATCTGCACCGGGTCGCGCTCGACCAACCTGAGCCAGTGAGCACGATGCTTTCGGTCATCTACTTCCTGATTCCGCACGTCGAATGGTTTTACCTGCCGGACTTTCTGGTGAACGACCAAAACATTGCGCCTTGGACGGATTGCCTGATGGCTTCGCTCTATGGCGTCGCGTACATGGCGGCGTTCCTGATCGCGGCGTGGATGAGGTTCCGGCGCCAGATGCTCTCCGTGTGAAAGCTGTCTCCCCCAAGCTCATCCTTTTCGCGCTGGGAACGGTGTGTTTCGCGCTGGCCACCCTGCTTCAACCGCGAGCGGCACAGTGGGGCGGTCGCGCGCAATCCGACAATCTCGTCAAAGTTTTTCTCGGCGAGGGCCGCCGCCTCTTTGCCAATCATTTTTACACTCAGGCGGATGTCGTTTTGCACAGTGGCTATTACCCTTCCATCTTTGATCAAGCCCGCCGCAACATGAAAAGCAGCGCATTGTCCGGCGACTCCGATGCCGATCACGACGCGCACGAGTCCCCCGGAGAAACTCAGGCGAGCAAGGAAAACGACAAGCACGATCATGAGTCCGAACACGAAAAGAAAATGGCCTTCCTCCAGGAGCCGAAGGATTGGATCGAACGTTTCGGACGAAAATTTCTGATCACCGAGCACACCCATTTGAGCCAGGACAAGGAAAGCGAAATCCTGCCGTGGCTGCGCGTGTCCGCCGAACTTGATCCGCAGCGGGTGGAGACCTACACCGTGGCGGCCTACTGGCTGAAGCGGAATGGAAAACTGACGGAAGCGGAGCAGTTCCTGCGCGAGGGCCTGCGGAACAACCCGGACAGCTACGAGATTTTGTTTGACCTGGGCCGGCTGTATTCCGAGAACAAGCATGAGATTGATCGCGCGCGCAATCTTTGGACTCTCGCGTTGGCCCGCTGGAACAGCCGGGAAGCGGGCAAAACCGAACAGGACTTGTCCGCGATGGAAGGAATCGCCGTCCACCTCGCCACGCTCGAAGCCGACGCGGGCAATCACGACCGCGCCATCAGTTTGTTCAAGCTGGCGATGAAAGCCTCGCCTCATCCCGAAGAACTCCAGGCGCGGATTGATGAACTCCGCAAACACACCTCACCGCAGCCATGAGCGAGCATCGCTCGAAGCTTGAAGGCTCGGTCGCCGTCACCAGTCGCCTGCCATCTTGGGGTGCCTGCGCTTTCCTGGTCTTGATCATCGTCGCGTGCTTTGGCCGGGTCGGATATTTCGATTTCATCAACTACGACGATCCCGATTACTTCGCGAGCAATCCCCACGTGCTGGGTGGATTGACGAAGGCGAACGTGCTCTGGGCGTTCCAGACCGATCTGCTTTCCAGCCGCTATCCATTGACCTGGTTGTCGTTCATGCTGGACGCGGAACTGTTTGGCAAAGGGCCGGCGGGTCCGCATCTGGTCAACCTCGCGTTGCATTCGGCCAACAGCGTTCTCGTGTTCCTGCTTCTGCGCGGACTGACCGGCTCGTTTTGGCGGAGTCTTTTCGTGGCCGCGTTGTTCGCCGTTCATCCATTGCGCGTCGAACCGGTGGCGTGGATTTCGGAACGTAAGGGACTTTTGAGCGCGCTGTTCTCACTCCTGGCGATTCTGGCTTACACGCGAAAATGCAAGCTGACACGACCGTGCCCGGAGGTCGGCGCTGAAGCAGCGGCGCCGGCGCCAAGGGGAATGCTCGCCTCCGGGAATTACTGGCTGGCGTTGCTTTTTTTTTCTGCTGGCGTTGATGGCCAAACCAGTCGCCGTGACGTTGCCATTCGTTCTGCTCCTGTTGGACTACTGGCCGTTGAACCGGATCCCAGCGCACTCGTTGAAATCATCCGGCTCCACCCTCGTTCGGTTGGCGTTGGAGAAAATTCCATTTTTTGTCTTAAGCCTCGCGGCGTGCGTCGTGACGCTGCTCACGGCCCGGCATTCGGGTGCGGTCGTGACGATGGCCGAGCACCCGCTCGGCGCCCGGATCGAAACTGCGCTGCTGGGTTACATCCGTTACCTGGGCAAAACCACCTGGCCGGCGGATCTCGCGCTGCCTTATCCCCAGCCGGCAGCGTGGCCGGTGATGGAAGTGTTGCTGGCGGCGGTGATCGGGGCCGGGCTTTGGGCGGCGGTGTGGTGGTGGGGAAAAAAGCGGCCGTACATCTGGTTCGGCTGGCTTTGGTTTTTGGGAACGCTCGTGCCGGTCATCGGCTTGATGCGCTGGGGAGATCAAGCCATGGCGGATCGTTTTGTCTATCTACCCTTGGTCGGCGTTCTCTTGGTGTTTGCGTGGGGCGGGGCAGAATTCCTGACCGGTCGCGGGGTGAAAGGACGCACCCAAGGTTTGGTCGCGGCGCTCATCCTGACGGCGTGCGGCGTCCGAACGTTGGACCAATTGCAGTATTGGCGAAACAGTGAAACGCTCTTTCGCCACGCGCTCGCCTGCACCACCGACAACTCGGTCGCCCTCTCCAATCTCGGCTCGGCCTTGGCGGACGAAGGCCGGAGCACGGAAGCCCTGCCGCTGTTTCTTGAAGCCGTACGCGTCGGCCCCCGCGATGCAGAAGCGCATTACAATCTCGGCACCGTGCTGATGAAGCAGGGGAAACTCGACGAAGCCACGGAGCGCTTTCGCAAAGCCATCGCGCTCCAACCGGCGTTCGCCCGCGCCTTGAGCAATCTGGGAGCGACGGAATTGCGCCGGGGAAATCTGGCGGAGGCCGGAAGTAATTTCACCGCCGTCCTGCGCCTGAAGCCCGACGATGCCGAGGCGTATTTCAACCTCGCCACGGTTCTCATCGCGCAAAATCAATTCGCCGCGGCCATCACCAATTTCTCGCGGGCGCTGGCGCTCAAGCCGGACTACGCGCAGGCGCACGCCAATCTCGGCGTCACCTGGATGCGAATGGGGAATGTCGGGCCGGGAACGCAACATTTGCGCGAGGCCGCGCGGCTGGACCCGAATAATTCCGAGGCGCATTTCAACCTGGGCCTCGCGCTGCTGGATCAAAACCAGCCCGCCGGGGCCGGGCAAAGTTTCCGGCGCGCGCTGGCGTTGCAGCCCGGCGCGGTCAAAATCTTGTTCCGCCTGGGAGTGGCTTCGGCGCGCGAGAAGAAATACGGCGAAGCGATTGACAACTTCCGCGAGGTCCTCAAAGCCGCACCGGATTCCGCTGATGTCCTGAACGAACTGGCGTGGGTCCTCGCCACCTGCCCCGATGCCGCTTTCAGAAACGGCGCGGAAGCATTGCCGCTGGCCGCGCGCGCCGCGGAGTTGACGCATCGCGAAAACTCCGCGGTGCTGCTCACGCTGGCCGCCGCTCAGGCCGAAGCCGGGCGGTTTTCGGACGCGGTTGACAACGCCCGGCTGGCCCAATCTCTCGCCCGGACTGCGAATCAGAAATCCCTCGCCGACCGCGCGGAGCGGATGTTGAAAATGTTTGAGCAACGACTGCCCTGTCGCGAATGAAGTTGCCGGCAGGTTTGGGCTTTGTTTTTGCCGCGCGATTCTGTTAAAGATTTCGCGCCATGAGTGTCCGCAAGGCATCCATCAAGCGCGTCACCAAAGAAACGCGCATCGCACTCTCATTGACCATTGACGGCAAGGGCGCCGCGCGCGTGCGCACCGGCGTGCCGTTCTTCGACCACATGCTCACGCTCTTCGCCAAGCACGCGGTCGTTGATCTGAAACTTCGTTGCCGGGGCGATCTCGCCGTGGACGCGCACCACACCGTCGAGGATTGCGGCCTCGCGCTCGGGCAGGCGTTCGCGCGGGTGCTCGGCGACAAGCGCGGCCTCCGTCGCTATGGCGCGGGTTTTCATCCGCGCAATCCGTTCACGGGCGAGGCCTACGTTCCGATGGATGAATGTCTCGCGCGGTGCGTCATTGATTTCAGCGGCCGGCCGTTTCTGGTCTGGCGCGGGATGAAGGATCTCTCGTATCGCCGCCTGAAAAAATCCGAACGCGAACAGGACGCATCGAGCGCCTTCCGATTCGGGTTGGCGCGCGAATTTTTTCAAGGGTTCGCGAATGAGGCCCGTTGCAATCTCCACCTCGAACTGCTTTACGGCGACGAGCCGCACCACGTCGTCGAGGCTTTGTTCAAGGCTTTTGCGAAGGCTGTGGACGTTGCCTGCCAGCGGGATGCGCGGATTGCCGGCCAACTGCCTTCCACCAAGGGCAAACTCTGAGCCGCTTGAATAAGCCCCCCGCCAAGCCCGTCGAAAATGTCACTGAGCGTGCCTCGACCGCGCCGGACGATCATACGTTGGTGCGGGCCGCAAAGCAGGGCGACATGGCCGCGTATGAAGAACTGGTCGCCCGGCATCGCGACAAGATTTATGCGCGAGCCTACAGCATGATGCGGAACGAGGACGACGCGGTTGATCTTTCTCAGGAAGCGTGGATCAAGGGCTGGCAACGGCTGAAGCAGTTTCAAGGTGAATCGAGCTTCGCCACCTGGATGACGCGGATCGTCATCAACCTTTGCCTCGATCAGTTGCGCCGGCAGAAGCGCCACCGCGCCGAGTCCATCGAAGCGATGGATGAAGATTCCGGCGGCGTCGAGCGGCAGATGCCGGTGGTGACGGTCAACCCGACCGAGCGGCTGGAACGGGGCGAGTTGCGGCAGCGGATTGACCAGGCGATGACCCAGCTCTCGGAGGCGCATCGCACCGCGCTGATCCTCTGTGAATTTGAAGAGCTGGAATACAAAGAGATCGCGAAGGCGATGAACTGTTCCATCGGCACCGTGATGTCACGGTTGTTTTATGCGCGACGCAAGTTGGCGACGCTGCTGGCGGATTTGAAAAAACCGGAATGAGTTTTACAAACATGAATCAGGACCTTCAACTCAAGTTGCAGGCGTACCTCGACGGCGAGCTTCCCGAAAGCGAAGCGCGCGAAGTCGAAGCGTCGTTGCCGGCGAATGCCGAAGCGCGCGCGCTGCTCGCCGAGCTTCGCAACACCTCGGGCGCGCTCGCTGGCTTCGAGGCGGGCATCAAACTGCCCGAGTCGCGCGAGTTCTACTGGTCGAAGATCCGCCGTGAGATCGAGCGGCAGGAAACGGCTCCGGCGACGCGGTCCGCGATTCCGTGGTGGCGCAGGATTTTGATCCCCTCGGGCGCGTTCGCCGCGCTGGTTATCGCCGGCCTGCTGGCGGTGATTCAACTCCGCGACGCGGGCGGGAACCAGCCGGTCTGGCTGGAGACCAGCCACGCGGATTCCGGCACCCTCACCTACCGCGACGAAGCCGAAAAGATGACGCTCGTGTGGCTTTCCTACCCCGGCGAAAATGAATTTGCGGACACCGACGGCGACGATACAATCCAGTAGCAAATGAAGCACCTACCGTTTTCGGCCTCCCGCCTGACCGGCCTCGCGATGGGTATGTTCCTCCTGACCGCTCTCGGCGCGCGCGCGCAGGCCGGCGAACTCAAGCTTGAAGCCCAGCTCATCTGGGGCACGAACACCGAGAAGTCCACCGACCCGGCGCACAAGGCCGTGGACCCGAAGCTCGAAAAGAAGCTCAAGAAACTTCCCTTCAAGTGGCAGCATTATTTCGAGGTGAACCGCCGGGAATTCACCGCCCGGGACGGCGAGGCCAAAAAAATTTCCATTAGCAAGGACTGCGAGATCAAGGTCCGCCGCGTGGACGGCGAGACGGTTGAAGTCCAGCTTTTCGGCAAAGGCCAGTTGGTCAGCAAGATTTCCCAGAAACTTCCCAAGGGCGAATGTCTCGTCACCGGCGGCAACGCCGCGGATTCCACCGGCTGGTTCGTCGTCCTGCGGCAGATGGACTGAGCCGGCGTTTCCCTCGAGCAGTCTGCGTCGGTCACGGCGTGCCCCGCGTCCGGCGGACTGAACTTGCTGTCTCGAAAAGGTGCCGGCCCGTGTCCGGTTTCGTCCGACCGAACGGCGCGTGCGCGTCAACCAACCACCGCGGTCGCGCCACGCGGACATTTCGCCGGCCTCCTCATCGAACTCCGTCACGAGCCGCAACCGGTACGACCCGCACTTCAAACATTTCACATCGAAGCAACGGAACGGGCTGTCGCCCGGAGTTTGGGGCGGCTGATAATCTTCCTTGCGTTGAAAGGCGCGGCCGGCCGGTAATTTCATTCCCGAACTCTAACCGCGCGGTCGGACATTGGCGATCCGGGGTTCGGTGTGGTCGCCGGTAAAGTAGTCGCAGTCGTCCGGACAGCGCGGCGGACTTCTATCGGCAATACCGCCTGCAGACAACGATTTTTGAGTGCCTCCGGGTTGGCGGTAATTTCACTCCGCGAGAAGTTCCTGTTGCCTTTTGGCACCCGTTCGGTCTAAAAGCTGGCGACCAATTGCATGAGCAAAGCTTTGATCATTGCCGAAAAGCCGTCCGTCGCGAGTGATATCGCGAAGGCGCTGGGCGGTTTTAAGAAGCAGGATGACTTCTTCGAGAACGACAATTTCGTCATCTCGTCGGCGGTCGGGCATCTCTTGACCATCGTGCCGCCGCCGGGCGTGGAGGCCGCGCGCGGGAAGTGGACGTTCAAATGTCTGCCGGTCATCCCGCCGCATTTTGACCTGCAACCCATCGAGAAAAGCGAGGCGCGGCTGCGGGTGCTCGCGAAGCTCATCAAGCGCAAGGACGTGACGTCGCTCATCAACGCGTGCGACGCCGGGCGCGAGGGCGAATTGATTTTCCGCAACATCGTCCGTTACACGAAGGCGAAGCAGCCGATCCAGCGGCTCTGGCTTCAGTCCATGACGCCGGGCGCGATCCGCGAGGGTTTCGCGGCGCTGCGCACGGATGAATCCATGCAGCCGTTGTCGGACGCGGCCATGAGCCGGAGCGAGGCTGACTGGCTCGTGGGCATCAACGGCACGCGCGCGATGACGGCGTTCAACTCGAAGCTCGGCGGCTTTTTCAAGACGACGGTCGGTCGCGTGCAGACGCCGACGCTGGCGATCCTCGTCGAGCGTGAGGCGAAGATCAAAAAGTTCGTGTCGCGGGATTTTTGGGAAGTCATCGGCACGTTCGACGCGTCGGCGGGACAGTACACGGGGCGCTGGTTCGATGAGAAGTTCGCGAAGGCGGACGCGAAGGAGGGCGACGAGCAACTCAAGCCGGAGCGCGTTTGGGAAAAAGAAAAAGCGGAGGCGCTGCGCGAGAAATGTCTCGGCAAGCCCGGCATCGTCACGGAGGAAAGCAAGCCGACGACTTCGATGTCGCCGCTGCTGTACGATTTGACGAGTTTGCAGCGCGACGCAAACTCGCGCTTTGGTTTCAGCGCGAAGAACACGCTGGGTTTGGCGCAGGCGCTTTACGAGCGGCACAAGGTTTTGACGTATCCGAGAACGGACGCGCGAGCATTGCCGGAGGATTACCTCGGCACGGTGAAACAAACGTTGGAGATGTTGTCGGGGCAGACGCCCGGTGGAACGAGCTTCATCACTCGCTACACGACATTCGCCGGCACGATTTTGAAGAATGATTGGGTGCGTCCGAACAAGCGCATCTTCAACAACGCGAAAATCTCGGATCACTTCGCCATCATCCCGACGACGATTGCGCCGAAAGGTTTGAGCGAGCCGGAGCAAAAACTTTACGACATGGTGACGAAGCGGTTTCTCGCCATCTTTTATCCGGCGGCGGAGTTTTTGGAGACCGTGCGCATCACGCGCGTCGAGGCCGAGCCGTTCAAGAGTGCGGGCAAGGTTTTGGTCAGCCCCGGCTGGCTCACGGTCTATGGCAAGGAATCGGATTCCGACGAGACGCCCAGCCTCGCGCCGGTGCAGCCGAACGAAACGGTCAAGACCAGCGCGGTGGAAGTGAAGCAAAGCGCGACGAAGCCGCCACCGCGGTTTTCGGAAGCGACGTTGCTCTCCGCGATGGAAGGCGCGGGGAAACTGGTCGAGGACGACGAGTTGCGCGAAGCGATGCGCGAGAAAGGTCTCGGCACGCCGGCCACCCGCGCGGCGGTCATCGAGGGTCTGATCTACGAACAATATCTCCATCGCAACGGCCGCGAGTTGCAGGCGACGGCGAAAGCTTTTTCGTTGATGGAGTTGCTGAACGGTCTGGGAATTCCCGAACTTACCAAGCCGGAATTGACGGGCGATTGGGAATTTCAGCTCCGCCAAATTCAGCGGAGGCAGATCAGTCGCGAGCAATTCATGAGCGGCATCGCGGTCATGACGCGGCACATCGTCGAGCGCGCCAAGAAATTTGAAGAAGACACTATTCCCGGCGATTTCGGCGTCTTGAAGGTGCCGTGTCCCAAGTGCGGCGGCGAGATCCACGAGAAGTACAAATTCTTCCAATGTGTGAAATGTGATTTCTCGGTCTGGAAAACTTTGTGCAGCCGGATGTTCGAGCCAGAAGAAGTGGAAGCGCTCATCACGACAAAGCAGATCGGGCCGTTGCAAGGGTTCATGAGCAAAAAGGGATTTCCCTTTGCCGCCGTGCTCAAGATGAACGCCGAGCACAAGCTGGAGTTCGATTTCGGCAACGACCAGAACAAGGACGGCGAGGCCGCCGCGCCCGTGGATTTCACCGGCAAGGAGCCGCTCGGCAAATGTCCGGCGTGCGGCGCGCAGGTTTTTGACGGCGGGATGAATTACGTTTGTGAGAAGCAGGCGGGGATCGAACGGTCCTGCAAATTCCGCACGGGGAAGATCATTTTGCAGCAAGAGATTTCGCCGGAGCAGGTGAAGAAGCTGCTCGCGGAGGGCAAGACCGATCTGCTCAAGGGCTTCATCTCGAACAAGACGAAGCGCAAGTTCGAGGCGTTCCTCGTGGTGAAGGACGGCGGCACGGCGTTCGAGTTCAAGCCGCGCGAGAAAAAAGCGAAGGACGGCACGCCGAAGACGTCGCCGCCGAAGATTGATTTCACCGGGAAGGAATCGCTCGGGAAGTGTCCGAAATGCGGCGGGCAGGTTTTCGAGACCGAGGCGGCGTATCTTTGCGAGAAGTCGCAGGCGGAGAAGCGGTCGTGCAAGTTCAAGGTGAGCCGCGAGATCTTGCAACAGCCGATTGACCACGCGCAGTTGCAAAAGCTGCTGACCACGCAACGGAGCGACCTGATGGACAAGTTCATTTCCAAGGCCGGCAAGCCGTTCCCCGCGTTTCTGGTGATGGATGACAACGGCAAGGTGACGTTTGAGTTTCCGCCGCGCGAAGGCGAAGGTGGCGACGGCAATGCAAACTGAACCGCCCGCCCGCCCGCCCGTTCCCGCCGACAAGTGGATCCAAAAATTCCTTACGCACCTCGCCACGGATCGCGACGCGTCGGTTTACACGCAAAGAAATTACCGGCAGACGTTGCTGGAATTTCAGGCCTGGAACCTCGAGGAGCGGAAGCGAACACCCGAATGGGAAAAACTGGAGCGGGATGATTTCCGCGGTTATCTCCGCTTCCTCGGGCGGCAGAATCTCGGGCGGGCTGCCATCGCGCTGCGGTTCTCGGCGCTGCGGACGTTTTACAAATTCCTCATCCGGCACGGGGCCGCGCAGACTTCGCCGATCAAAAACATTTTGCTGCCCAAAGCCGGCCGGCGGTTGCCACAGTTTCTCACGGTGCAACAGATGGAGGACTTGCTGGTCGCGCCGCTGAAAGTGCTCGCCGCGCCGAAACGAAAATCCGCGGGCCGCCCGATCTCGGTCGCGGCGTGTTTTCGCGACGTGGCGATTCTGGAAACGATTTATTCCTGCGGCCTGCGCATCAGCGAGCTGTGCGGATTGTTGGTGGCGGACGTGGATTTCCCGGAGCGAATGGTCCGTGTGCGCGGCAAAGGCAAAAAGGAGCGGTTGGTTCCGATCGGCGGTAAAGCGCTGGAGGCGATTGGAAATTATTGGGGATTGCTGCCCAGCGCGCCGGGCGCAGCCTCGCCGGTTTTTCTTTCGACGAAGCGCGTGCCCACGCCGATCAGAGGCGGTGTGCTGGCGCACCGTTTGAAAAAATATCTCGCGCTCGCCGGGCTTGACCCGAGCCTCACGCCGCACAAAATCCGGCACAGTTACGCCACGCATCTGCTCGATGCCGGCGCGGATTTGCGCAGCGTTCAGGAATTGCTCGGACACGCCCACCTCGTGACGACTCAAGTTTATACGCACGTCACCACCGAGCGGCTCAAAAAGGCCTACGATTCAGCCCATCCGCGGGCATGAATTTTTGCGTGAAGCTTTTGCTACTTGCCAGTTCCAGTGTGGTTGCGTTCAATATGCGCCCCGGTGGGCTGGGTAGCTCAGTTGGTAGAGCAGAGGACTGAAAATCCTTGTGTCGGGGGTTCAATTCCCTCCCCAGCCACCACTTCTTTATTGAGGGTCATCCGCCCGCAACCCTCGCAAACCGTCCGCGCTTGTCTTACTTTTTTGCTTACGGGCGCGGAGTTGTTCGCCGGCTTCAGGGTTCGGGGCGCGGCCACGGCAGCCCGGGCTGGGTGGCGGCGGTCATCGTGGAATGGAATTCAAAAGCCGGACGGCTTCCGGTTGATCGTTGGTCGCGGCGGCGCGGAACCAGACGCGCGCCAATTCCCGATTCGTCTCTGTTCCCTGCCCGGTCAGGTAAAATTGCCCCAGCTTCAATTGCGACAAGCCGACGCCATTCATGGCCCGCAGCCTGTGAAATTCAAAGACGGTTTTTTCCGTCTGCTGCTTGCGCGCCAGCGCCGCCGCCGCATTCACCTCTCGGACTTGTTCGTTGTAGGCGACGACGCCTTGAATGCGCGCCTGCTCCTCTTGGTCGCGCTCCCGCTTCGCCTCAGCCCGTTTTTTTTGGTCCGCACGCTCAACCACCAGCAGTTGGCCATCGGCCCAGACGCCCTCAACGTGATAACGGCGCGCGGATGAACGGAAGGAGGATGCCTCAAATTTCCACGTGCGCCCCGGTTTCAAACTGGAAATGACATCGCTGGCATCATCCACTTTGTTGCCTTCGCCATCTTCAAGACTCAAGCGGATGACCAACCGGCCGAGCGTTTGGGCGGTGTTGTTGGAAATGACGCCGGTAACTTTGATGCCGCCGCGATCCTGGAGCGCGCCGCGGCTTTCGGTCATGGTGATCTCGGGACTGGCGTTGGTGACTTGGGCGGACTGGCTCTGAGCCACGGCTCTCTGTTTTGCCGCTGAAAGGCCGCCGACCATCAAGCCGGCGACAAGAAAAAAGATGAAGATTAAAATGCAAACGGTGACGATCAAGGAAACGACGCCCCAAAACACGTAGTAGAAAATTCCGTGGCGCGGTCCATTTGAAGGTGCGGCGGTCATACTCATGCGGCGGGTTTCTTTTTCTTCGCGTCGTGCTCTAGCCCCCGCTTGTTTGCAAGGGCGGTGGCATCCAGCTTCGCAATGTTGTCGGTGATGACCGGGAGTTTGGTGAGCACCTCGACTGGCGCGGTTGGCGGCTTCGCGATTGGTTTGTTCGTTTGCGCTGTGGCACAAGCGCAAATTCCAGACAGCAACAAAACCAATATTGCTTTCATGGTTGAAACGCATCGCAGGTTATGCATGCGGGTTCAAGACAAAACGGAAACACACATTGGAAAGGATGGGTAGATCTTCCGCGCGGAACTTCGGCAATGTTGCCTGGTGTTAATGCGATCTCGTCGGGCTTGAGTGGCAGGGTTGGCTCGGCACCGGCAAACTTTCAACTGTCCGATTCCACCTCCGGGTCTTACTCTCCCGCGCGGCGACTCAATCTCGCAACGTGAAGACACTGCATTTTTATCTGACCCGCCAGGTCGTGGCATCGCTCGTGATGACCGTCGTGGTGTTCACGTTCGTTTTGCTGCTGGGCAACATCCTCAAGGAAATCCTCTCCCTGCTGGTCAGCCGGCAAGCCACGCTCGGCATCGCGGTCGAGGCGGTCGGGTTGTTGATTCCCTTCGTCCTCGCGTTCGCGCTGCCGATGGGGATGTTGACGGCGACGCTGCTGACGTTCGGCCGGTTCAGCGCGGACCAGGAGTTGACGGCGGCCCGCGCGGGCGGCGTCAGTCTGCTTTCGCTCGTGACACCGATCTTGTTGTTGAGCCTGGTGCTGTGCGGTGTCAGTGCATATATCAACATGGAGATCGCGCCGCGCTGTCGCGTCGCTTACAAGGAACTTTTTTTCCGTGTTGGCGCAAACCTCATCACGGCACGACTGCCCGAGCGCACCTACATCAAGGATTTCGCGGGTTGCATTATCCACGTGGGGCAAAACCGGCAGAATCAGTTGAAGGATGTGTTGATTTATGTTCTCGAGGACAAGACGAACGTCGCGCACATATTTCGAGCGCCGAAAGGGGCGATGAGGGTAGACCAGACCAACCAGACAGTAATTGTTGACCTGTTTGACGTGACCGGCGTTTTGGCGCTTGAAGACGGAAAACAAATGTTCACACACGCGGGACGAATGTCAGTGACCAACAAGCTTGAGGGTTTGGCCAAGGAGTTGGGAAAGCCGCGCATCACTGATCTGACTTTCATTCAGCTGCGCGATGAACTTAGCGATTTGGAAAGCCGCCTCTCCGCGCCGAAATCGGGCCGAACTAATTCGGTGGCGGAATTGCGCGAATTGGAGAAGCAACGCAGCCAGCTCACGCTGCCGTTGCGCGTGCAGATGCACCGGCAGGTGGCGTTTTCGTTCGCGTGTTTTGGGTTCACGCTCATCGGCATCCCGCTCGGCATCCGTGTTCACCGGCGCGAGACGAACATCAGCTTCGCCATCGCGTTGGGTCTCGTGCTGGTTTACTACGGTTTCCTGCTCGTGGCGCAGGCGCTCGCCACCCGGCCCGAATGGTCGCCGCACCTGATCGTCTGGATTCCGAACTTCCTCTTTCAAGGCATCGGCGCGGTGCTGTTGTGGCGGGCAAATCGCGGCCTCTGAGCCGGCGTCATCACCCGCCGGGAAATTTTCCATTGACCGGGTCGGAAAGTTTCGTTGCACTACGCCGCATGATGAAACGAACCTCACTCGGCGCGCTTTTTGTTTTTCTCGCCGCCACCGTCCGCGCGCACGTTCAACTGCCGGCATTTTTTTCGGACAACATGGTTTTGCAACAGGGTGTGCCCGTCACCGTCTGGGGCTGGGCGCACGAAGGCGACGTGGTGACGGTGAAGTTCCGCGGGCAAACGGTTTCCGCCACGACGCATAATTTGAAGTGGTCGCTGAAATTGCGCGCGCTCAAAGCCGGCGGGCCGGACACGCTCACCGTCGGCACCAAGCAGCACACGCTCCCGCTCACGAACGTGCTCGTCGGCGAAGTCTGGGTGGCGAGCGGGCAATCGAACATGGAGTGGCCGTTGCGGCAAGCCTTCCAACCCGACGACGACATCGCGTCCGCCACGAACACGCTCATCCGGCTTTTCCACGTGCCGAAGATGAAATCCGATTCGCCGACGGTGAAGATCAAAGCGTCGTGGCAGGTGTGTTCGCCGCAGGCCGTGCCCGGGTTCTCCGCGGTGGGATATTATTTCGGGCGCGACCTGCAGGCCGCGCGCAAAGTGCCGGTGGGAATGATCGAGACGGACTGGGGCGGTTCGCCGGCGGAAGCGTGGATGAGCCGCGAGGCGCTGGAAATCAGCGGTCGCTACCAAACGGAAGTCCTCGACACGTACGCGACCGCGGAAAAAAATTATCGCGACGCGCTCGCGGCCTGGGCCAAGGAAAAGGCTGAAGCCGAAGCGGGCAAACAGGAATTCAAGAAGGCCGCGCCGGGCCTGGGGTGGAAGCCGTCCGAACTTTACAACGGCATGATCGCGCCGCTCGTTCCGTTCGCGATCAAGGGTGCGATCTGGTATCAGGGCGAATCGAACGCCGGGCGCGCGGAGCAGTATCGCTCGCTGTTCGCGGACATGATCCGCGGCTGGCGGCGCGATTGGGGGAACGATTTCACGTTCCTGTGCGTTCAGCTTGCGCCGTTCACCGCCGTCAAGGAGCAACCGGAGGAGAGCGCCTGGGCCGAGTTGCGCGAAGCCCAGTTGCTCGCGACCACGAAATTGCCCGCCGTCGGCATGGCAGTCATCACCGATGTCGGCGATCCGAAGGACATTCATCCGAAAAAGAAACAGCCCGTCGGCGCGCGGCTGGCGCTCGCGGCGCGTGGGATTGCTTACGGTGAAAAGATCGAATTCTCCGGCCCGCAATATCGCAAGCTGGAAGTCAAAGCCGACAAAGCGGTGCTGCACTTCGGTCACGTCGGCAAGGGACTGGAAGCGCGCGACGGCGAGTTGAAGGGTTTCGCGATCTGTGGCGAGGACAAGAATTTTGTCTGGGGCAAGGCCGAAATCGCCGGCGACACCGTGGTGGTCAGCAGCCCGCAGGTGGCCAAACCCGTCGCGGTGCGCTACGGCTGGGCGAATTGTCCGGTGGTGAACTTTTGGAACAAGGACGGTTTGCCCGCGTCGCCCTTCCGCACGGATGATTTTCCGATGATCACGGCGGTGAAGAAGTGAGGACGGGTTTTCGCAATGACGAATGACAAAATGACGAATGGTCAATCGAGCCATTCTTCATTTGTCATTTTCGGCGATAGATTTTGTGCATCGCCGCCTGATCCACGGGCTTCACGACCAGTTCGTCAATGTTCACGTGCGCCGGACGGCTCGCGACGAACAGGAGAATTTCCGCGACATCTTCCGCCACAAGCGGGATTGTTCCCTCGTAAGGTTTCTCCGCGCGCGCCGCATCGCCGCGGAAGCGCACGAGGGAGAACTCAGTTCGGGCGAGACCGGGATCAACGCTGCTGACGCGGATGCCCGTGCCGTTCAGTTCGAGCCGCAATGTCCGCATGATCTGGAGTTCGCCCGCTTTCGCCGCGCTGTACGCCGCGCCGCCTTCGTAGGTGTTGCGCGACGCGTTCGAGCCGACGCTGATGATCGAAGCGCCGTCGTGATGCGCCATCAACGGCAGCGCCGCCCGCGTCATGCGGAGCACGCCGAGCACGTTCGACTGCATCATCGCCTCCCAATCTTCGTCCCTGCCTTCGGCCACCGGTTCGATCCCGAGCGCGCCGCCGGCGTTGTTGATGAGGACGTGGAGTTTCGCGCCGCCGATTCTCCCGCGCGCCCACATTGCGAATTCCTCGACACTCGCGGTGAGGCTCACGTCGAGCGGATGAAAATGCGCTTCGCTCGCGCCGGCTTGCTTCGCCTCTGCGGCGGCTTGTTGCAAGCGATCAACCCGCCGCGCGCCGAGCAAAAGTTTTGCGCCTTCCGCGCCGAACGCCTTGGCCGCCGCCGCGCCGAAGCCGCTCGATGCGCCGGTGATGAGCACCCATTTGTCTTTCAACGAAAACGCCATGCGAAAAGGAATACCCGACTACGAAGTGGAACGGGAGAAAAAATCTTTTTACCGGCGGGCGCGATAGTAACGGGAAGAAAAGCTTGTCGCGTTTGAGTCCACCAGCGTGAACGTGCTGTTCGTCGCGGAGACGAATGCGATCTGCTGCCACGCGGTCAGGTTCGTGGAGGCGTCAAGCCAGTAGTTGTCGCCGGGGACGTTCGTGAGCAGGAGCGAAACCTGTCCGTTCGGCAGGCGCGTGGCGGACTGGAAGCGGATCGGCGTGGGCGTCAGGTTTTCCACGCGCAAGTTGTCGAACAGCACGAACGAATCACGCGCCGGCGCGGCGATGGAATTGAACACGTCCATCAACCCGATCATGATATTTCCGTTGGTGAACGTCGTGGAGTTGTTGCGCTGTGCGATGACCGTGCCATACATCAGCCACATCACCGCGTTGTTCGTGTAACGCACTTCGACTTCAACCCAATTTTTCCCCGGTGCGCCGCCGGTCTCGAAGCGTGAGGTGGGGAAAAGATTCTGGAAAATTGTCGCGACGTTGTTTGACGCCGTGAGGCCGCTCGTGCCCGCAGCGACGAGATCGGTTTGTGTTCCCGCGAGATTCCCGGCGTAAGCACGGTAGTCCTTGCTGTCGCCGCCTTCACCATCCACGCCGAACCACAGTCCGTCACTGGCGGTTGCCGAGGGCGCGGCCCAATTCACATTCGTGCCGAGGTGGTTGAGGCCGAAGGTCGCGTGTTGCGTGCTGCCCGCGACGCCGGCGCCGGAGCCGCCGGCACCGCCGGGATAGTGAAGCCACAGATCGAACTTGAGCGCGAAGTTGCCCGAGAAAAAGCGGTTCTTGGGATACAAGCTCACGGCGGCGATGACGGCGTTCGTATCGTTTTGGTTGACCGCCAGGCGCAACGCGCGCGTGCTGCCATCCGGTGAATTCGGCGCGGGCGGAATCAGGGCGGTCAGCCCGTTGAAAGAGCAGGGCGAGAGGCTGAAATCATACGCCCAATCCACGTCGTAATCGGTGATGCCATTGGTCGTGCCGAAAAACAAATTCCAGTTCGCGGAACTGTTGGTCTCGAAATCGTCCGCGAACATGACGGGAAACGAATTTGTTCGGATGCGCAAAATCGCGGCGCGGCTGTTGGTGACGCCAGCGTTGTTGGTGACGATGACCGAATAATTCCCAGCGCCCGCCGGCGTCACGTTGCTCACCGTCAACGTGTCATTCGTCGCGCCCACGATGTTGGCGCCATTGAATTGCCACCGGTACGCCAGTGGCAAATCGCCGATGGCTGCCGTGGTGAACGTGACGTTGACGCCAGTGCTGACCGTTTGACTGCGCGGCGGGAGCATCACAACGGGCGGAAAGGCCGGCACGGTGTAACGGGGCAGGGGAATGGTGAATGAGGGCGAGATGGTTTCATCGCTGAGCAAGCCCGCCAGCGTGGCGCTGGTCAGGACGTTGGTCACGGTGTTCGCGCCACCATCCACGGTCAGATTCATTTGCACGAGCCGCGTGCCATGCGAGTAATCGGCGTAACTTTCCTCGTGGACATTGACCGCGCCCTGAATCGGAACACCGTAGGGTGACAGTTGATGCCACCCATAAATGACCACCGGCTTGGGAACGCCGCCGGTCAGGTTCGAATAAATCAACGATGAGATGATGACGTCCTTTTTGTCGCCGCCGACGAGCGCGCCGAAGGGCTGGGAATTCGTTTGAAGGTCGCGTTTTGAACGGACTGCGACATTCTCGCCCCCAAAAACTTCAAGGCTTAAGATGTCGTAAAAGTCGGGAGCGCCGGGATTGAATGTTTGCGGAGCCAATTTGACGGCCGCATTGGTCCAGATGGCGCCGACCATCTTGCGCGTCGGCAGCGTGCAACCGAGCCGTTCGCCGAGGCGTTGCGCGAGCAGCGGCGTGGTTGGCATGAGGAAATAATCCTGGTCCGAGCCGATGGCGAGATAGTCGGGTGCGACGTAATACGTCGCGGTGTGCCCGGAGTAAGACGCGTTGATCGGTTTCAACGTGCGCATCCAGTTCGGCACATTTCCATTGATCACCTGGTAGAAGATCCAATTCTCCCGGTCCGAAAAGGAACTGCTTGGCGACGGCGTGCTCGCAATGACATTGGTGAACTGTCTCCCCGTCATCGCGCCAGCGGGGCGCGGCGGGACGTTGAGAGTTTGAGCCACCGCCGACGCGAGCCAAAGCCAAGTCATCCAAAAGGTGAAACACCTGACACCTGACACTCCGCGCCTGGCACTTTCATTTCGGCTTTTCAACATACGTCCCGTGTGGCGTGGCCCGGGCGAGGCGGGAAAAATATTCGTGCAGCGCGCGGGAGATTTCCTTCATCGCGGTCGGCGCGTCGTCTTCGAGGCCGTAATTTTCCATCACGACCGCAACGTAAGGCCGGTCCTTGAGATAAACAATCGCCCACTCGGTCGCCACGCCCGAGATCGAGCCGGGCTTGTTCGCGATGACCACGTCCGCCGGCAAACCGGATTTGAGATTGGTGGGCTTGGTCTTTTTCAAGATCGCGATGATTTCGTCGCAAACGTGCCGGCTGACAAATTCGCCTTTGAACAAAAGCTCCATGATGCGCGCGGCCTCGGCGGGCGTGGAAATGTTTTCGTCCCCGCGCCACGACGCGACCGTGTCCAGCATCCGGCGGCGCACGCGCGTCTGCTTGAAGCCGAGCGCTTCGAGCGTGTGGTTGAGGTTTTCCATCCCGACGAGATCGAGCAGCAGGTTCGTGGCGGTGTTGTCGCTCACGAGAATCATCAACACGCACAGATCGTGGATGCTGAGTTGCACCGTGCCGTCGCCGAGTTCTTGGAGCACTCCGCTGCCGGCGGTTTTGTCCTTCTTCTCGATGCGGCGCGTGTCGGTGAGTTTGAATTTTCCTTCACCGGCCTGTTTGTAAACCTCCATCAGGATCGCGATCTTGATGGCGCTGGCCTGCGGGAAGGTGAGGTTCTCGTTCAGCGCGAAGCGTTCGCCGCTGGTCAGGTCGAGCGCCAGGAGTCCCAGCGCGCCCCGCGAGCGCGCGGCGATTTCTTTCAGACGGGCGTCGGTTTTTTCGTGGATGATTTTCAAGTTGGCCTCCTGGGCGAAAGCGCCGGTGGTGACGGCAAGACAGCCGGCGAACAAAGTTGCGCGCAAAATTCTTTTCAAACGAGGCGATGGCTTCACTGGTTTTGTTCGTCGGACTGCCGATACTGATGCCACGAACCGGGCGCTTTTGCGAGTCAAATGATGGCGAAATACCTCGTAGCAGAGCGCCGCAATTCAGGAGATAAACGGCGGCGCTCTCCCGAGGCGCCGCTACGGTCGCGGGGCAGAATCCGCTTGTGCCGCAGGGCGATTCCCGTGTTGAATCCGGCCATGAAGAAAAATCTGTTGTTCAGTTTCGCCCTCGCGCTCTCGCTGGCCGCGTCCCTCGCGCAGTCGGATAAAAGCTCCGACGCCAAAGCCGAATCGCCGAAAGACGACGCCGGCAAAAAATTCAAGACTGCGGAAGCGGCGACGCTGGTCGGGAAAAATGCGAAGCTCGTCGGCAAGGTATCGGGTGTGAAGCAGACGGACACGATCACGCACATCAACTTCGACAAGCCGTTCCCGAACCAGACCTTCACCGCCGTTCTCTTCGCGAAGAACGCGGGTTCGTTCACCAACCTCGACAAACTTGTCGGCAAGACCGTGCAGATTTCCGGCAAGGTCGAGGATTACAACGGCAAGCCGCAGGTCGTGATTCTGAGCACGAACCAACTCACGGTGTTGTCGTCGAAGCCGGAAGCTAAGCCGGAGAAAACCGAAACTCCGAAAGCGGAGAAGTGATCGCCGGGAATTGGTTTTGACAATCCGCGACGCTGCTTTAGTCTCTGCGTCGCTTGGCTGGGGTCGTAGCTCAGTTGGTAGAGCACCACAATGGCATTGTGGGGGTCATGGGTTCGAATCCCTTCGGCTCCACCAGCCTTCGCCCTGCGCTTCGCGCTGCGGCTCGGCGAGCCAGCAGGATGAAAGCAAGCGCAGCGTAGGCGGGCCGGGCATTCCTCCATCAATGCCAGGTTTTTTTTCGGAAACATCCAACAACCAACATCGAACATCCAACATCCAATGAAGCCTGGCCCGCGCGCGGTTTCGAATTGGTTGTTGGATGTTCGATGTTGGTTGTTCGTTGTTAGTTTTTCCCCATCACTCCAACCCCAAAACCTTCTTCCCCTCCGGCGTGATCATCGAGTGATGCCATTGCGGCTCCCAGACGATCTCCACGCGCGCGTCGTCCACGCCGGGGAGACTCAGCAACTTCACCTGCGCGTCGCCGGCGATGGCCGGGCCCATGCCGCAACCCGGCGCGGTGAGCGTCATCTTCACGTCCACGCGCGCGTTGCCGCTCGGCAGCTTCGCGAGTTGCATGTCGTAAACGAGGCCGAGGTCCACGATGTTCACGGGAATCTCGGGATCAAAACACGTCCGCAACGTGTCCCAGACCAGCTTCTCATCCACCGCGCCGGCCGCCGCGGCGGACTCGGTGGGTCGTTCCAGCCCGAGCGCGTCCGCGTCCTGCGGCGCGATGCGGAACAAACCGCCCGGCGCGTGAACTGTGTAACTGCCGCCGAGCGTTTGCGTGATGTCCACGGCCGTGCCCGCGGGCAACGTGACGCCCGTGCCCGCCGGAATCTGGACGGCGGCGCAATCGCGTTTCAATTCAACTGAAGTGGTGGCTTGCATAAAGTTCTGCCGGAATCTAGCCACGAACGAAGCGAATTGCCATGAAAGAATTCTGAACGACTGCGAAGTGGGACAAAGCGGTCAATGGAGTTTGCAGTCTATTACTGGATTAGGTGGCACGTCAATCATACGCGACTCTCTTGTGCAACTCGACCACGCGACCGTCCGCAAAGTAAACGGCTCGCACGAGCCAAGCCCAGTCGCCCCATTTGCATTTGCCGTCGAGCGTGTAATACCACTCCAGCCGTCCATTCTGGCGATTCGTTTGAGCATACAATGGCGCTCCAAGCTTCTCCTGAACTACCTGCATCGTCGTGCCAGTGGTGATCTGGCTGAACGCCTGCTCAGAATACCCAGCAGCATACTGCGTGTCGATGCCCGGATAGAAGAAGCAGTAAGCCTCAATGTGAGCGTAGCACCAGAACAGAAATGCAGCGCAAATCAACGCTACCGAAAACCACATCGGCCAAGTTCTTTTCACGCGCGAAGTGCCGCCTAACTAGTAATGGACTGCTCGGTTTGCAGCCTATCGTGCTTCATGCTTTGACAGTATTTCAAACGTAAAAAACTATCCAGCATACTTTTGGCTTTGAGCTGAGCCGGAAACTTTGCCGGAGAAAGGCTGCAAAAATTTCCCCTTTGAACTTCCGCCGCCGGCCCTAGCCTTTCGCCGTGGCCGACAACTTGCCGAGCGTCACCGTGCTCATTCCCACGCGAAGCGTTTTGGACTGCGGTGGCAAGCGAAGCGCGACACCGCTTTAGGAAGTCGTGGGAGTTCGGACGGTTGCTGCGCGTCCAAAAGCGCCGTCGCCGCTGCGCTCTGCCGGCGCAGTCCAAGATTTTCCCCTTTGAACTCCACACCCCGAACCGTAGCCTCTCCGCGTGGCCGACAACTTGCCGAGCGTCACCGTGCTCGAATCTCGCGAAGCGTCGTGGAGTGCGGTGGGTGAGGGAGTGGGGGCACACACCGCTTTTGGAATTGGTGGATGCGTCGAGTTCGCCCACGCCACACGTACGAAAGCGGTGTCAGCCCCATTCCCCGCCAGCCACCGCACTCCACGACGCTTCGCGCTCGGCGGTAGCTGTCACCATTCGGGCGCGGGATCAAACTCATCCGCTACGTCCAACCGATCCGTATTGAACCGATAGATGGACTTGACCATCGCAGTCGAAGCCGTTCGTTCAAACCACGCCGCCGAGCACCACGGGTATTGGTTGGCGACCAACACCAAGCGATGTTTCACCGCGTTCTGGTGCGGGTAGTTCAAGCGCGCGAGATAAGACTTCTGATACGTCAATTTCGTTTCCCGAAAGTTGTGCCAGACCTTGCGACCGGGCGTTGCATCGAGCCGATTGATCCACTTCGCAGTCTCGGTGTGAAGTTCGCCGAGCATTTGCGAGAGGCTCGTCGCATCTGTCTCCGTGGGTGGAGACTTGCCGACGAAATGATAGTGATTGGAGAACACAGCCCACGCTTCGAGTTGCCAATCGAAGTCGCGCGCGACGGTGAGCAGACCGCGATGAAGAACGGCCAGGCCTTCACGTCGGCGAAAGTGGTGTTGCTTGAGATACGTGCCGGCAGTGACGAAGTACGTGGCGCGGTCAGAAAGCTGATGCGTGGGCGCGTGCGGCCAGGGAGTTTTCAGCGGCGGCATGGGCGAGCATGGACTTGAGAAACGTGAAGGCGCAATCCGAATGTGAGCTGATGAATTGTCGTGGCGTGCAAGTACACGCGAAGCGTCATGGAGTGCGGTGGGTGAGGGTTGGGGGCACACGCCGCTTTTGGAATGGTGGATGCGTCGAACGCAGGTACCGACTATGCGAACCAAGACCTCCAGGTTTGCGCCGAAAAGCGGTGTCAGCCCCTTTCCCCGCCAGCCACCGCACTCCATGACGCTGCGCGCGTTCTCTATATCGCTAAACTTTCCACGTTGAACTCTGCCTCGCCTCCCGTAGCCTCTCCGCGTGGCCGACAACTTGCCGAGCGTCACCGTGCTCATTCCCACGCGACCGGAGCAGGCGGAGATTTCCGCCGTCACGGCGGCGCGCGCGCTGGATTATCCGCCGGACAAACTCGAAATCCTCGTCGCGCGCGGCAAGCAACCGTCCGTCCAGCGCAACACCGGCCTGAAAGCGGCGCGCGGTGAACTGATTTATTTCCTCGACGACGATTCCGTGGCGCAGCCGGGAAACCTGCGCCGCGCCGTCGAACATTTCCGCGAGCCGAAAGTGAAAATCGTCGGCGGGCCGAATCTTTGTCCGCCGGACGCGCCGGAACTGGAGCAGGTCTTCGCGCTTGTGCTGTCGAGTCCGCTGGCGTTCGCGTCGAGCCGGGCGCGTTATGCGAGCGTGGGCGCGGTGCGCGAATCGTCGGAGAAGGAACTGATCCTTTGCAACCTGGTCGCGCGCCGCGACGCGATGCTCGAACTCGGGGGCTTCAACGAGGCGCTGTATCCGAACGAGGAAAACGCGCTGATGGACGAGTTGCAGAAGCGCGGCGGCAAACTGATTTACGATCCGCAACTCATCGTGCATCGCCGCCCGCGTCCGACGCTGAAGGCGTTTTGCAAAATGCTGATGACTTACGGTCGCGGACGCGCGGAGCAATTTCGCGAGACGCCTACGTTCGGCTCCGTGCTGAACTTCGTGCCGCCCGGATTTTTGGTTTACGCGCTCGCGCTGCTGCCGTTGGTTTTGTTTCTTGGTCCGCTCACGCTCATTCCGCTCGCGCTCTACGCCGTCGCGGTGTTGTTGCAAGTCCTCGCGCTCATGCCGCGTGGCGGAGTGGTTCGCAGCCTCGGCGCGTTGCCGTTGATTGTGTTGACGCATCTGCTTTACGGTTTCGGTTTCTGGCGCGGGCTGTTCACAAAGCTGAAACCGCCGGGCGAACGCTCGAATGTGCCGGTGCAAGTGGAGATTGTGTGAACGCTCGCCCTCACCCCGGCCCTCTCCCCCGAGGAGAGGGAGAATTGTTCGCCGACTCCGGTGGATTCGGATGCGAGAGATTTTTCCGCAGCCTCGCTCTGAATGAGATAGAGGTAGCAGCGGTGATTGCAATGTGCGGATCGAATTATTTGCGAACGTCCGCCGGCGCTCCCTCTCCCCGGGGGAGAGGGCCGGGGTGAGGGCGAGCGTAAACACAAAATGAAAAACCCGCTTTGGGCGAAGGCCATTCAGAACTGCGCCGACCCGCAGCGGGCGCGGCACTATCACAAACTGTTCGCGGCGGCGACACGTCCGGGAGCGGCGAAAATTTCCAGCGACCAAATCCCCGTCCTCGTCGCGCTGTTCAGCGGTTCGCAGGCGATGAGCGACTGGCTGGTGGCGAATCCTGAGTGCATCAGCGAACTCGACCTCGAACACATCCGGCATCCGCGCCGCGCGCAAGGTTTCAAGCGTGAGGTGGAAAAGTTTTTGAAGCCGGCGCTCGCCGCGCGCGAGTATCCGGTGGCGCTGGCGCAATTGCGGCGGTTCAAACAGCGCGAGATGTTGCGCATCGCCGCGCGCGACCTGTCCCGCGTGGCGAACGCCATCGAGATCACGCGCGAGATTTCCGACGTGGCGGACCTCTGCCTCGAGAGCGTGTGGCGGATTTGCCGGGCGCAGTTCTCCGACCGCTTTGGCCGGCCATATCATCCGGACGCGGCGGGGCGCTGGCACGAGACGGCGGCGTGCGTGCTGGGCATGGGCAAACTCGGCGGGCAGGAATTGAATTACAGTTCGGACGTGGATTTGCTCTTCGTTTATGCCGACGAAGGCCAGGCATTTCGCGAACCGCCGGGTGGCAAAACGCCGTCGCCGCGCACGATGTCGAGCCATCAATACTTCAACCGGCTCGCGGAAAGTTTCATCGCCGAGGTCACGCGGTTGTCGCCGGACGGCGTGTTGTTCCGCGTTGATCTGCGCCTGCGGCCCGAGGGCGACACCGGCCCGTTGTGCCGCTCGCTGGAGAGCTACGAAAATTTCTACGCGCAATGGGGCCAGACGTGGGAGCGCATGATGTTGATCAAGGCGCGGTGCGTGGCGGGTGATGCTTCGCTAGGCCACGAGTTCGCTGAGATGATTCAACCGTTCCGCTTTCCGCGCTCGTTGAACGAGGGCGTGCTGCGCGAGGTCGCGGCGATGAAGGACCGAATCGAGCAGGAGGTGGTGAAGTCCGGTGAACTTGAGCGCAACGTGAAGCTGGGCCGCGGCGGGATTCGCGAGATCGAATTCGTCGCGCAATCGCTCCAACTTCTGCACGCCGGGCGGCTGCCGTTTTTGCAAACGGGCCAGACGTTGCCGTGCCTCGCCAAACTCGCGCAATACAAATGGCTGACCGAGACCGAAGCGCGCGAGCTCACGGCGGCGTATTGTTTCCTGCGCGATATCGAGCATCGCTGCCAGATGGACGCGAACCTGCAAACGCACACGATCCCCGCGGACAAACCCGCTCAGGAACGGCTCGCAAAGCTCATGGGTTTTTCGTCACTAAAAAAATTCGACAGCGAACTGCGCGCGCACACCGGCCACGTGCGGCGGACGTACGACCGGCTGCTGAAACGGGAAAAGACCGGCGAGACGGAGGTGTTCCCGCGCGAATTCGACGCGGCGAGCGCGGAGTGGAAAAAAATCCTGGCGGCGCATCGTTTCCGCGATCCGGACGCGGCGTTCCGAGTGCTCAAGGAATTCGCGGAAGGGCCGGGTTACGTCCACGTCTCGACGCACACGACGGACCTGGCGCGGCAGTTGATCCCGAGGATTTTGGAATTGTGCCCGAAGACGGAAGACAGAGGGCAGAGGTCGGAAGTCGGAACTCCGGCCTCTGTCCTCCGACCTCCGACCTCTGACCTCCGGCGACTCTCCGATCCCGACCGGGTGGTGACGCGGCTGGATAATTTCATCACGGCGTACGGCGCGCGGGCGGCCCTGTTCGAGGTGTGGAACAGCAAGCCGGCGATGTTTGAATTGTTGCTGACGCTGTTCGATCGCTCGGAATTTCTCGCGGAGCTGGCGATCCGCACGCCGGATCTGATTGATGACTTGGTGATGCGGGAGCGGTTGCAGCAGCGCAAGGCGGCGGCGGAAATCCTGCGCGACTTGAAGCACGGCATCGCCGACCCCGACCAATTTCTCTGGCTGCGCCGCTATCACGAAGCGGAGCAGATGCGCCTGGGCCTGCGCGATATTCTCGGGCTGGCGGACTTCGAGCAAAACCTCGTCGAGCTTTCCGCGCTGGCGGATGCATGTTTGCAATACGCGATGCAGATCGTCATGCGCGAGGAGCGGTTGAAACGCGCGCCCTTCGCCATCATCGGCCTCGGCAAGTTGGGCGGGCGCGAAATCAATTACGGCTCCGACCTCGACGTGGTGTTCGTGACCGAGGCGAAGGCGAAGGATTTGCCCAAGCTGCAAAAGCTCGCGGCGCGGGTGATGGATTTGTTGTCGCGGCGGACGGAGCAGGGGATTGTGTTTCCGACGGACGCGCGGTTGCGACCGGACGGCGAGAAGGGTTTGCTTGTGAACACACTCGAGGCGTTCGAGGAATATTACCGGCAGCGAGCGCAGCTTTGGGAGATTCAATCGCTCACACGCGCGCGGGCCGTGGCGGGCGACGCGAAGACCGGCGCGAAGTTTCAGACGTTGGCGGCGGGGCTGACGGATTTTACGGTAAAGCAAAAAGCTGAAAGCGGAAAACTGAAAGCGGAAAAGAATGAGACTCCTCACGTCGTCGCCTACAGTTCGGATTGGAAGAAACGAATCCACGAGATGAGGATGCGGATCGAGAAGGAGCGCACGCCGCTCGGAAAGGACGAACTGGCGATCAAGACGGGCCGCGGCGGGTTGATGGATGGCGAGTTCATCGCGCAGGCGCTTTGCCTCGAATACGGCTGGCAGGAGGCGCACACGTTGCGCGCGCTCGAACGCGGACGTGAGGCGGGCATGCTGCCGGACGCGGAGAAGTTGATGGAGAATTACCGGCAACTGCGCCGGCTCGAAGGGATTTTGCGTCGCTGGAGTTACGAGGGCGAAACGGTTCTGCCGGATGATCCCGCGCCGTACTATCGCGTGGCGGTGCGGTGCGGGTTTGCGACGCCGCAGGAATTTCGCGCGGCGCTGGCGGGTTGGCGCGCGGGGGTACGCGAAGTTTACGCCAAGTTTTTCGGCGTAGATCGAAGTTCGCAAAAATAGCTGGCTGCGAACCAACCGGAAGCGGAGCGCGGCGTTCACGCCGCTTCATCAAACGATATTCGAGTGGTACCGGGAAATCTAGCGTGGCCTTGCGAGGGGTATTGAAGCGGCGTGAACGCCGCGCCCCGGCGCGCCGGAACGGCTTACGGTTTGGCGCCGATTTTCAACCAGGTCACGACGGGGAAGTGGTCGCTCGGGAATTGTCCGTCGCGAGCAAACGTCACGAGCTCGGCCTTCTCCACGGCGACGTCGCCGCGAGCGAGAATCCAGTCAATGCGCTGGCCGTTGGGGCGCGCGCCTTTGAAACCGTTGAACGTGCCGATGCCTTCGTTGATCCGCTGCGGCGCGGTTTTCCAAAGGTCGGTCAGAAAATTTCCCTCGGTGAGGATGTCGTAGGCTTTGTTTTTTTCCGCGGCCGAGTTGAAGTCGCCGATCAGGAGCACGGGCAGCGTGGTCTTCAAGTCGCCGATGCGCGAGCGCACGAGGGCCGCGCTCTTTTCGCGGGCGGATTGCGCCTGATGGTCGAAGTGCGTGTTGAAGAGAAAAAACTCCCGCGTCGTGCGGCGGTCGCGGTACTTCACCTGCGTGACCATGCGCGGCAGTTTCGCTTCCCAAGTTCGCGAGCCGATGACTTCCGGCGTGTCCGACAGCCAGAAGTGGCGGAACTCCACCGGTTCGAGGCGCGCCTTGCGGAAAAACACAGCCATGAATTCGCCGTGGCTGCCACCTTCGCGGCCCTCGCCGATCCAGTCGTAATCCGGCAACGCGGCGGCGAGGTCCTTCACTTGCAGATACAATCCCTCCTGCGTGCCGAAAATATCCGGCGAAATTTTTTGGATCAGTTCGCGCATGATCGGGAGGCGGTTGGTCCACGCTTCGCCCGGATTCGCGTTCGCGTAACGCACGTTGTAGGTCATGACGCAGAGCGTCGGGATTTCGGCGGGCGAATTTGTTTGCGCGCCGGCGTCCGCCGATTTCAGCCAGAGCGAGGCCAGCGCGAGGAGGAGCAACTTGAATCGGTTCGTTTTCGTTTTCACGGCTTGAGTTGCGCGAATCGTCACATCTGGCCGCGCTGCCGGCAAGCTTCGTAGAGAAACACCGCCGCGGCGTTGCCGACGTTGAGCGAGTCCACGTTCATCGCCATCGGAATCGCGACGGCTTCATCGCACGCGGCCAACGTGGCCGGCGACAGCCCGAGTCCTTCGCTGCCGGCAACGAGACAGCAATCGCCGGTGAAGTCCGCCTGCGCGATGGTGCGTCCACTCGCGTGCGGATGCGCCGCGATGCAGCGCACGCCGCGCGCGCGCAACTGGCGCAAGGTTTCCGGCAGATTCGCCGATTCGACGACGGGCAGTTGAAAGATCGCCCCCATGGAATTCCGCACGGCGCGGCGGAGGAACGGACTGGCGCACGTCTCACCGACGAACAAGGCCTGCGTGCCGAAGGCCACGCAGTTGCGGACGAGCACGCCGAGGTTTTCGGAATTCGTCAACCCATCCACGGCCACGAGCAATCGCGGCGGCGAACTGCGGGCGAGCGCGCCCTCGAGCGTGACGGGCGCGGGAATTTTTCCGACGGCCAGCACGCCTTGAAACATGTCGAAGCCGACGAGCGCTTCGAGGATTTGTTTGTTCGCGACGAGAAAGACCGGAATGTTTTCCAGTCGCGATTTCAGCAGCGGCTCGAATTCGGCGAACCGCTTGGTCGGCAGGAGCGCGGACACGACGGGGAAATCACTGAGCAGCAGGCGATGCACGACCTTGTCGCCTTCCGCGACGAAGATGCCCTGCGTCTCGTGTTCAACCGGGCGCTTCATCGTGCGATAGGGCGCAAGCTCGGGCAGGTCGAGCGATTCGATGTGGTGGAGGTGAAACATGAACGCGCGCGGTCAGTCGAAGGTGATGGCGACGATCTCCAGTTGTTCTTCGCCGGAGGGAAATTTGAACCGTACTTTTTCGCCGAGCCGCGCGTTCAACAGCGCTTTGGCAATCGGCGAAAGCCAACTGACCCAATCGCGGTCGAGGTCGGTTTCGTCCACGCCGACGATTCGGTATCGCGACTCTTCGCCGGCGGCGTTGCGGACGGTCACGGTGGCCCCGAAGCGAACTTGTTCCCATGGCGGTGGAGGCGCGGGCGTGATGACGGCGGTCGCCAGGCTTTGTTGCAGCCGGAGTACCCGTTGATCCAGCGCGTGGTTTGGAGATTTGTTTTCGGGCGCACGTTGTTGAAGCAACTGATCCAGTTCCACCTGCAATCGCCGCGCGCCGGCGGGAGTCAAGTAGTTCTTGGCGCCGGGCGGGAGCAGCGAACGCAACGACGGGAGCGGTGGCGGCTCGGGCGCGTCGTCGTCTTCCCGTGTGAACGCCTTGCTCACAACGTCAGCGTCTGGCACGGCGTATTCTGCGCCGTGAGTTCGAGGCGGACGTGGGCGGCGCCGATGGCGTCGAGTCGTTTTTGCACGACGCGCTGGGCGAGTTCGGGTTTGTTGCACTCGCGGCTGAGGTGGCCGAGGTAAAGATGTTTCAAATTTCCCGTCATGATGTCGGCGGCGCAATCGGCGGCGGCTTCGTTCGAGAGATGGCCGTGCCGGCCGAGGATGCGTTGCTTGAGACTCCACGGGCGGCGCGGGCAGTCCTGCAACATCTTCACGTCATGATTCGATTCGAGGACGAGGGCGTTGGCATGACGGATACGTTCGGCGACCAATCGCGTGACGTGGCCGAGGTCGGTGGCGAAACCGATGTTCGCCGTCGGCGTGCGCAGGAGATAGCCGACCGGGTCTTGCGCGTCGTGCGGAATGGAAAACGTTTCCACTGTGAGGTCGCCGATCTCGAAGCCCTCGCCGCTGGTGAACAGGCGGAATTCCGCGCGCACGTTCAGGATGCGGTCAATCTCGTCCTTGGTCGCGCGGTTGCAATAGACCGGGATGCGGAGCTTGTCGGCGAGGCCGGCCAGGCCGTTGATGTGGTCGGTGTGTTCGTGCGTGATGAAGATGGCGGAGAGATTTTCCGGCGCGCGCCCGATGCTGGCGAGCCGCTGGCGGATCTGGCGTCCGCTGAAGCCGGCGTCCACCAGCACGCGCGCCTCGTCGGTTTCGACGTAAGCGCAGTTGCCGGAGGAACCGCTGCCGAGGATCGTGAGATGAACTGCCACGCGAGCATGACCATAGGTCGCGCGCGGAAGGTCGGCAACGATTTTCCGTGGCGCGATTTTGGTTCTTAATCTTAATCTTCTTCTTAATCTTAATCGCGACCCGCGCGGCAAAAAGATTAAGATTACGATTACGATGAAGATTAAGATTAAGCGGAGAACTGAATGAGCATCGTCACCAAAACCGGCGACAAAGGCACGACGGCACTGATGTATGGCCGGCGGGTCTCGAAGTGTCATCCGCGCGTGGAAGCTTACGGCTGCGTGGACGAGTTGAACGCCGCGCTCGGCGTGGCCCGCGCGTCGGCGGAACACGGTTTCATTCGCGACAACGTGCTGGGGATTCAGAAAGACCTCGTCGTGTTGATGGGTGAGCTGGCGACGGCGGTCGAGGATTTGCCGCGATTTGTGAAGGACGGTTACACGCTCGTCACATCGCAGATGACGCACAAGCTCGACGCGCTGGTGAAGGAGATCGAGGCGCAGCAGGTTTCCTTCAAAGGCTGGGCGACGCCCGGCGAGACGTTGAACTCCGGCGCGCTCGACGTGGCGCGGACGGTCTGCCGCCGGGCCGAGCGCCGCGTCTGCGTGCTTCAGGAATCCGGCCAGCTTCAGAATTCCGAGATCATCATTTATCTGAACCGGTTGGCGGATTTGCTCTGGCTGATGGCGCGGTGGGCGGAAACACGCGGACGGTAGGCGCAGGTCGGAGGACGGAGGGCGGCCAGGGCAACTGAATGAGCGCTCGGACTTTCCGCCGAAACCCTTCAATCCACGCTTGCTGGCGAAGACGGTGCGGCAGTGTTTGGACAACTAACGCGCCGGCGGCGGCGGCTTGCGCTGGAACGTCAAAAAAATTTCACCGCCCGCGCGGCGCGACGATTTCAATTCAAATGCCGCTGCGCCCGCGAGTTGCGCGAAACCGCTGCCGTCTGAAATCGTCGGCGCGGAGCGGCCCCCGAACATTCTCGGGCAGACGGTCAGATGCAATTCGTCCACGAGGCCGGCGCGGAACAGCGCGTCATTCAATTCACCGCCGCCTTCGCAGAGCAATCGGTTCACCTTCCATTTTTTCTGCAACCATCGCAGCGCGCGGCGGAAGTTGATTTCTTTTTTGCCGCAGACTTTCACCGCGTCGGCCAGCGTGCGAAGTTTTTTCAGTTTCGATTCTGACGCGCGCGATGTCGTGAGGACGATGATCGGCGAGAAGCGATGTTGGAAAACTTCGGCGCTCGGATTGATCGAACCGCTGCCGCTGACGACCACGCGCAGATTGAATTCGGCGAGGCCGCGCTTGAGCCGGGCGCGTCGAAACTTCGCCGCGCCCGGGCCGAGGTTGATTTTGTTCAGGTTCACCGTCCGCGCGCCGCACATCACGGCGTCCGCCGTGGCGCGGAGTGCGAGCAGATGTTCGTGATCGCGCGCGCTGCCGAAGGACGAGACGGCGCGGTTCGCGGTGGCGATCTTGCCATCGGCGGTCATGGCCATGTTCACCAAAACAAAGGGCAGGTCTGAAGCCGGAAGTCTAAAGTCTAAAGTTCGCCCCGTCGTGGACTGGCCGGTCGCTCCCACGCGGTGTGCGCTCGATGACTTTGGACTTTGGACTTTGGACTTTGGACTCATGAGATCAGCATCGCATCGCCGTAGCTGAAGAAGCGATAGCGGTCGCGAATGGCTTTGGCGTAGGCGGACAAAATCATTTCGCGCCCCCGCGTTCCGCCGGGCGATGCGAACGCGCTCACCAGCATCAACAGTGTGGAACAGGGGAGGTGAAAGTTGGTGAGCAGCGCGTCCACGATTTTGAATTCGTGTGGCGGGTGGATGAAAATCAGCGTGCGGCCCGAGCCGGGAAAGATTCGGTTTGGAGTTCCGCCTTTTGGCGGCGCGGTGACTCTGGCGCGTGGACCCGAACCGCCTGAAGGCGGAACTCCGAGCGCACTTTCGAGCACGCGCACGCTGGTCGTGCCGACGGCGATGACGCGCCGGCTTTCGGTCTTCGCAGCGTTCACAGCTTTCGCCGCGGCTTCGCTCACTTCAAATCGTTCTTCGTGCATGACGTGAGCTTCGAGCAAGTCGGCTTTCACGGGCGCGAAGGTGCCGAGGCCGACGTGCAGTGTCACGAACTGAACGTCCACACCGCGCGCGCGGATTTCGTCGAGCAACTCCGTGGTGAAGTGCAACCCCGCCGTCGGTGCCGCAACCGAGCCGGCGGGTTGGGCGAAGACGGTTTGATAACGCGCGCGGTCTTCGGCGACCGGCGTTCCGACGCGTGTGATGTACGGCGGCAGCGGCACTTCGCCCAGTTCATCGAGCGCGGACAAAATATTTTCGTTGCCGGAAAATTTCAGGCGGCGATGACCTTCATCGTTTGTGTCCATGACCGTTGCCAGTATCTCGTAGGAGACGACGTGAGGCGTCTCTGAATCATTTCCAGTTCGAGACTCGTTACCTCGTCTCCTACCGGCTTGTATTTGAATTGCCGTTCCGATGCGCGCGCGTTTTCCCGGCTTCATCATCGCCCACCAATCGTTCGTGGCGTTTGCTTCGAGCAATAAAATTTCAAACGCGCCGCCGGTCTTCGCGTTCACGCCGCGCAGTCGCGCCGGGATCACGCGCGAGTTGTTCAGCACGAGCACATCGCCCGCGCGAAAAAATTCCAGCACGTCGCGAAAATGTTTGTGCTCGATGGAGTTTGATTCGCGATGCAGGACGAGGAGTCGCGAGTGGTCGCGCTGCGGCGCGGGATGTTGAGCGATCAACTCCGGCGGCAAAACGAAATTGAAATCTGCGGTCTGCATCGCGGCGGGACGTTAGCAGGCGCAATTCCGCCGGACAACGAAACGCGATTGCGAGTGATTTGAGAAAACATTTCTGCGGCATCAGCGGTCTTGACATCCAGCCGTATTTGCCGTCTTGTAGCCCACAGTTTTCGACCCCCCAATATTTTGTGGGACGGGCAAGTGGCGGGCGGTCGCGGGACGAATTCCCGGGTGGGATCAGGAGTTGTGAATAACTTTCTGATAAAACTCGGGATTTCATATTGACAGAAAGTGGATTGAAGTGTTTAACAGTGTCGTGCTTTGGGGGAGAGTGGCTGTTTGCGACTCCCGATGAATAATATGCCGACGCTTGGAACAACTGCGGTGATTTACAATTGGATCTACCGGCATGGGGTGGATTCGAAGAGACGTATCCAGGTTCCGAGCATGTGGCGGCCGGCGGAAGCGAACACCCAACTCACCCTGATCGTCTGGCCGCAACGCGCCGAGGGGCCGTGCCTGCGCGTGCTGCCGCCGAAGGAAATGGCGGAGTTGATGGAATCGCTCGATGCCATGCCCAACGGTGATCGGAACAAGACGATCTTGAAACGGATCATCGGCAGCGAGTCCACCCAGGTGGAGCTCGACAAAGCGGGAAGAATTTGTCTGCCGGACGAAATGGCGCGCGCGGCGGCCATCGGTGGCGAAGTGATGCTGGTGGGGTTGCTCGACCGGTTCGAGATCTGGGATCCTGCGCGTTACGAAAAAGTGAAAGCCGCCGACCTGGTGTTGGCGCAGCAGGCGTTCCAGATGATGGAGTGACCATGAGTTTTGCACGATTGCTGGCATCGGGAAAAAGTTTGGTGGGCTTGCGGGACTCGAGCCACCGCTATCGCGTGAACAAGCAGGTGCGCCTGCCGAAGTTCGGATCGCCGGGAAATCCGTTTGAGGCGGCGGGCGAAGTCGCCGGGCGCAACCCGAAGGCATCGCCGGTTACTTCGCAACCAAGAGCGACCGCGGCGCGACTGGATGTGGGCGCGGTGGGGAAAAAGGATTTTGGTTTCGCGGTCGCAGCGCGTGCGGCGAGCTGGCTGGGCGAGTGGGGACAGAAGTTGAATCCGCTGGCGCGTCGTTCGCAGCCGCGGTCGTCAGTCGGTGGCGCGCGGACGCCGTTGCAAACGGAGTTGTCGTTGGATCGCGTGAAAGTGGTGCGAAATGATCTGAGCGACACGGATTTTGAGGTGCGCGCCGCAGCGAAGCCGAAGGCCGCCTCGGCGGTGGCGGAGACGCTCGAACCGGTGGGCGCGGCGTGGAACCGGCTGACGACGAGATTTTTTGGCGACGATCAACGCTGACGCGAAATGGAAAGTGCCAACGTTCTCACACAAGCCGGTGTTGCTGGCGGAAGTGGTGGCAGGGTTGCAGCCGAAGGCGAGTGGGCGGTACGCGGACGGAACGCTCGGTGGGGCTGGGCACGCGGCGGCCATTCTGGCCGCGAGTTCGCCGACTGGATGGCTATATGGCTGCGATCGCGATGGCGTCGCGGTGACGGCGGCGCGGGAACGGCTGGCGGAGTTCGCGGGCCGGTTTGAGATCCGGCGCGGGAATTTTTCGGAACTGGCGGAATGGGTGCCTGCGGGAAGTTGCGACGGAGTGCTGTATGACCTCGGGGTCAGCTCGGTTCAACTGGATCGAGCCGAGCGTGGTTTTAGTTTTCAGCAGGACGGACCGTTGGACATGCGCATGGATGACCGGCAGGCGCTGACGGCGGCGGACCTGGTGAACACGGCGAGCGCGGAAGAACTCGCGAAGATTTTTTGGGAACTGGCGGACGAACGGGATTCGCGGCGGTTCGCGAAGGCGATGGTGCTGGATCGGGAACGGAATCCGTTCAAGACGACGCGGCAACTGGCGGAGTTGATCGAGCGGTTGTCGCCGAGACGTGGCAAGACACATCCGGCCACGAAAGTTTTTCAAGCTCTGCGCGTGGCGGTGAACGATGAGCTTGGTTCTTTGAGACGCGGGTTGGACGGGGCGATGAAGATTCTCAGGTCGGGTGGCCGATTGGCCGTGATCACCTTCAGCTCGATCGAAGATCGGGTGGTGAAGGAATTCGGGCGGGCGCGGGCGCGGGAGTACACGTTTCCGGGGGATGATGACGTGCCCGAACTCCGCGTGCCGCGCACGCCCGAAGCCAGAATTGTGACGCGCAAGGCGATCAAGCCGGGCGCAAGTGAAGTGGAACTGAATCCGCGTGCGCGCAGCGCACAGTTGCGAGTGTTGGAGAAAATCTAAATGGCAAGAAATCGAAAATATCAGCCGGCGGGGATCCGGTTCGGGCCGGCGCTCAAAGCGGTGCTGTTGTGCCTGCTATTTGCGGGGTCCGGCGTGGGTTACGTCTGGCAGAAGACGCAGATTTACGAACTGGGCAAGCAGATTCGCCAGCGCGAGCTGCATCTGGTCGAGTTGCGCGAATCGAACAAGAAACTGAGCAACCGGCTCGCGGAATTGCGTTCGCCGCTGAAGCTCGAGCAGCGCGCGCGCGAATTGAATCTCGGTCTGGTCCAGGCGCAGCCGGCGCAAATCTGGCGGCTCACCGAGCCAGCGGACCCGACCGTGTCGCGGCCCGCCGCGATCAGTCAACTGGCCGCGCGGCAAACCGCCGGGCCGAGGATGCGTTGAGTTTATGAAGAATTTTTTGCCGCCACCCGTGACGCCGTCGGAGAGGAACCGATCGCCGCGGGTGGCGCGCAAAATTAACGAACTGCGAAGCGGACTGTTTCCGCTGCGCTCGAATGTGAACCAAAAACTTTTTACCGCCGCCTGTGACGCCGTCGGAGAGGAACCGATCGGCACGGGCGGTTGGTAATTTTTAGACGATGGCCAAGCGCCTGCAATACAGACGACTGCTCTGCTTAGTCTTGCTGCTGGGAACGGCATTTGCGGGCCTTGGCTATCGTCTTGTGGACTTGCAGGTCTTGCGGCACGTCGAGTTGCGGGCCATGGCCCAGCTCAATACGCAACGCGAAATCCTCCTGGAACCCCGCCGCGGCGACATCCTCGACGCCCGCGGAAATCAACTGGCCACGAGCGTCTTCGTGAAAACTGTTGCCGCCGATCCGGTGTTGCTGGGTGATTGCCAGGCGAAAGTCGCGCGGGTCATCGCGCCGCTGCTCGAATTGAACGAGGGCGAACTTTACAACCGTCTGCTCCCGCGCACGCGAGTGAACGACAAGGGGCAGACGGTCACGAATCGTTACGTGGTGCTCAAACGCAAGGTCGCGGTCGAGACCTGGGAGAAGATCACCGAGGCGATGGGCCGGCTCACGTTCACGACCAACGAGGTGAAGTTGTCCCCGAAATCGTTCGGGCAGTTCTGCCGCGACCTGCGCGCGAAGGCGGTCTTCACCGACCCGATTAACGATCAGAAGCGCGTTTATCCGAACACCAACCTCGCCGCCCACGTGCTCGGCTTCGTGGGCATGGACGAGCGCGATGTGAACGGCACAAAAATTCTGGAAACCACCGGCAAGGACGGCATCGAATCCACGCTCAACTCGAAACTCGCCGGCGTGCGCGGCTGGCGCATGACCGAGACCGATAGCAAACAGCGCGAGCTCGTGGCGTTGCGCGACCAGGACGTCGAGGCGCGCGACGGATTGAACGTCGTGCTCACGATTGATTCCGTCATCCAGAACATGCTCGAGACCGCGCTGGCCGGCGCGATGAAGGAGCACACGCCCATCAGCATTTCGGGCATCGCCGTTCGCCCGCGCACCGGGGAGATTCTTGCCCTGGCGACGCTGCCGACCTTCGATCCCAACAACCCCGGTTCGGCATCGCCCGACGCGCGGAGGAACCGCGTCATCAGCGACCTGATCGAGCCGGGTTCAACTTTCAAGATCGTCGTCGTCTCCGGCGCGCTCAACGACTCCGTCGTGACGTTGAACGATCAATTCGACTGCGAGAACGGCGCGTTCTCGTTCGCGGGCCGGGTGTTGCACGATCACGAGCGCTACGGCGTGCTCTCGGTCGAGCGGATCATCACGAAGTCATCGAACATCGGCGCGGCGAAGATCGGGATCAAGCTTGGGCCGGACCGGCTCTTCAATCACATCTGCGATTTCGGTTTTGGCCAGCGCACGGGCATTCCGCTGCCGGGCGAAGTGCGCGGCATTTCTTACGCGCCGAAGGATTGGTCGAAGGTCACCATCGCGCAGATTCCGATGGGCCACGGCATTTGCGTGACGCGATTGCAGATGACGATGGCCATGTGCGCCATTGCGAACAACGGCGCACTGATGCGGCCGATGTTGGTGGACCGGCTCGAAGACCGCGAAGGCCGCACGGTGGTGAAATACGCGCCGCAAAAAGTGCGTAACGTTATCACGCCGCAGGCCGCGGGACTGATGCGCACGGCGTTGAAGACCGTCGTCACGTCCGAGGGCACGGCGGCGAAGGCGGCGCTCGAGAATTACAGCGTCGCCGGCAAGACCGGCACGGCGCAGAAAGTCGAGAACGGCCAATACGTGAAGGGGAAATATATTTCCTCGTTCATCGGCTTTTTTCCGGCGGACAATCCGGAGCTTTGCATTTCGATCGTGATGGACGAGCCGAAGAACGGCTATTACGGCGGCCTGACCGCCGCGCCCGTGTTCAAGGAAGTCGCCGAGCGCGCGGGGAACTATCTGAACATCCGGCCCGACCTGAAAGATTTTCAACCTTCCACGTCGGCAACCATCGCGGCTGCGCCCGATCGTCCCATCCGGACGGTGGCGGCGCGACCGCTCAACCACCAGTGAATGCTATGGGCAATAATCCGTTCATCTCACATCGCATGTTCGTGGCGGCGCTCAAAGGCGACGGCCACGCGCAAAACGAAAACAACTCCGCCTCACATTCGGAAGGGGGTGAAGCGGCGGTCGCGCTGCCGGCCAAACTTTCCGCGCAACAACTGGAGGCGTTGATGGCGCGGCACTGGCTGGATTTTCCGTTTGCCCGCGGGCTGGAGCAGTCGGCGTCGTGAAATGATTACGGTGCGCGGCCCTGAAGTGAAAAGTGGAACCCAGAGATTTAGCGTTTGTCGTTTCGGCCTGTGCGGGGGAACTGCGCGACGGTTTGTCCACGTTGCAGTTTCGACGCGTCGTCATTGATTCGCGCCAGGCGCAGGCCGGCGATCTGTTCTTTGCCATCAAAGGCGAACGCTTCGACGGTCACGATTTTCTCGACGAGGTCGCAGCGAAGGGCGCGGTCGCAGTGGTTGTCGAGCGCAGGCGAATTCCGGCCAAAATGCCCGACTGCGCGGTCATCGCGGTGGACGACGTGCGCGCGGCGCTGGGTCAACTGGCGGCGGCGTACCGAAAAGAATTTGCCATTCCGGTCGTGGCGGTGGGTGGTTCGAACGGCAAGACCTCGACGAAAGAACTGATCGCCGGGGTGTTGCGCCAGAAGCTGGCGACGTTGTGGAGCGAGGCGAGTTTCAACAACGACATCGGCGTGCCGATGACGTTGTTGCGGCTCGACCAGTCGCATCAGGTCGCCGTGCTCGAAGCCGGCACGAACCATCCGGGCGAGTTGGCGCCGCTCGTGCGGATGATCCAGCCGCGTTACGGCGTGATCACGACGGTCGGGCGCGAGCATCTGGAATTTTTCGGCGACGTCGCGGGCGTGGCGGCGGAAGAGGGCTGGCTCGCGGAACTGTTGCCGGCGGACGGGAAGTTGTTTGTCAACGGCGACAACGAGTGGACGGACCGGCTCGTGGCGCGCACGAAGGCGAAAGTGGTGTGCGTCGGTTTCAACGCAGGCAATGACTGGCGGGTGAGCGAAGTGAAGTTGGGCGTGGACGGCGCGACGTTTCAGGTGACAACGGCGCGGGAAGATTTTTGCGGCGGGTATCAAATCAATTTATTGGGGAGACATCAGGTTTTGAATGCACTTTTTGCGATTTCGATTGGTGAGGAACTGGGGCTGGCGCGCGGACTGATCCAGCGCGGCTTGGCTGAATGCAGACCGGCGAAGATGCGCCTGCAGTCGTGGGAAGCCGACGGCGTGCGCGTGCTGGACGACGCTTACAACGCCAACGCGGACTCCATGCTCGCGGCGCTGGAGGTGCTGCGCGACATGCCGTGCCAGGGCCGGCGCGTGGCGGTGCTGGGCGACATGGCGGAACTCGGCGCGCACAGCGAAGACGCCCACGCCGAAGTTGGCCGTCGCGCGGCGGAGTCGGGCGTGGATCAATTGTTCGCGGTGGGAAAGATGTCCGAGGTCATGGCGCGCGGCGCGCGGGCGGCGGGATTGAATCGCGTCATCGAGCTCGCGGACGTGGAAGTGGCGTGCGGCGCGTTGAAGTCGTTTCTCAAACCCGGCGACGTGGTCTTGTTGAAAGCCTCGCGCTCGACGCGGTTGGAACGCGTCTCGGAAATTTTGCGGGTCGGAAAAGCCTGACCCCGCTGGAGCGGGGCGGTGACGGTTCGGAAGTTGTGCGGTTTCTTTTGTGCGTTTGTACCCGGAAAGATTTTGAATGTTTTATTTCATCAGCCAGTGGTTGCTGGATTGGTCGGCGGGAACGGAGTGGGCGGATCGCCTCTCGTTCCTGCGGCTGTTCAAGTACATCACGTTCCGCAGCGCGGGCGCGGCGATCACGGCGTTGCTGCTGAGCTTGTGGCTCGGGCCGCGCGTCATCGCGTGGCTCAAGGACCTCAAGTTCGGCCAGGAATACAAAGACAAGGCCGAGGAAGCCGGCGACATCCAGACGCGCTTCCTGAAAAAGACCGGCACGCCGACGATGGGCGGAATCCTCATCGTGATGGTGCTGAACCTCACGACGCTGCTGTGGGCGCAGTGGAACACGCTGATCGGTTTGACGTTGCTGCCGGTGTTGGTGCTGTGCGCGCTCGGATTTTACGACGACTACGCGAAGATCACGAAGCAAACCAGCGGCGGCACGACGGCAGCGGTGAAATTGATCGTGCAGTTCACCGTGGCGATTTTTATCGGTGTGTATTTGTGGCGGGTGCCGTCGCTCAAGACGCTGGTGACGGAGATCATGGTGCCGTTTTACAAACATCCCGTCGCCACGGGCGCGGGGTTGGTGGGCATCATCATCACGGTGTTGGCGATCGTCGGCAGTTCGAACGCAGTCAACCTGACCGACGGTCTCGATGGGCTGGCGATCGGTTGCACGCTGATCGTGACGCTGGTTTTTTTGGTGCTGACATACGTCTGCGGTCACGCGGAGATTTCAAAATATCTGCAAGTGCCGCACGTCGTGGGCGCGGGCGAGCTGACGGTGTTCTGCGCGGCGCTGATGGGAGCGGGGCTGGGATTTCTGTGGTTCAACTGTCATCCGGCGCAGGTGTTTATGGGCGACACCGGCTCGCTCGCGCTGGGCGGCGGCTTGGGAATCATCGCCGTGCTGATTCATCAACCGCTGGTGCTCGTGATTGCGGGAGGGGTGTTCGTGATGGAAGCCGGCTCGGTGATTTTGCAGCGCGGCTGGTTTCGTTACACGAAGCGCAAGACCGGCACTGGCCGGAGAATTTTTTTGATGTCGCCGATTCACCATCACTTCGAGAAGAAGGGCTGGTACGAATCGCAGGTGGTGACGCGGTTTTACATTTTGTGCGTGCTGTTCGCCGTGGTGGCGTTGAGCACCCTGAAGATTCGATGAGGGGCGTCGTTTTATCCCTTGCCACGCTGTGAATTCATTGTTAATAACTTCCTCGAGAGCGGCGAAATGCACCGTTGGCCGCGAACCGGCCAGCCCTCGCGCGCTCTTTACAACTTCGCCGATTTTCGAGACCGTCCTGGAAGCGGCGCAGCGCATTGTGCAAAACCGGAATCAATCAGTTGGGGTGTGGGCGGTCAACACCCCAAGGGCAACGACAAGTTTCGACCCGATGGTCACACAGACAGTCAACTGGCAGAAAGATTTGCCCCGGCGTTTTTTGAGGGAAAACGCCGGCGCAAAAACCCAAACCCAAACCCAAAACCTCATACCGAAAGGACGCGAATAGCGCCAAACCAATGAACAATCCCAGTCCGCTAATCCCGCAGGGCTCCATGCTGGAGCAAAAAAGCAAAAGTCGCGCGCGCGTGAAGGTCGCCTTCTTCTGCGTCGTCGGCGTTCACGTCGCCGCCATTCTTGTCGCGTTGCTGGCGCAAGGCTGCAAACGCGAAGCCCCGCCCCAAACCGAATCAGGCCAGCCGCCGGTCGCCGACAACACGAATCAAGTGCCCGCGCTCGACGTGACGAACACGGCGTACGCCAACGTGCCGACCAATGCCGTCGCGCCACCGCCGCCGGAGCCGCCACCCGTTTCGACTGCGCAGGAGTACGTGATTCAAAAAGGCGATATCCTCGGCACCATCGCGACAAAATTCCACGTCACGGTCAAGGCGCTGCAAGCGGCCAACCCGACGGTGGACCCGACCAAACTGAAAATTGGAAGCAAGCTCACCATCCCGGCCCCGCCCGCGCCCGCGCCGGCGGGTGGCACTGGGGTTCTGGCGCCGGAAACCGCGTCGGACGTTTACGTCGTGAAATCCGGCGATACGCTCGACAAGATTTCGCGCGAGCACCACACCACAGTCAGCGCGTTGAAAAAACTCAACAACCTCGCGACCGACAAGATCAAAGTCGGTCAGAAATTGAACCTGCCGCCGAGCGCTGCTCCGGTGGCACCCGCGCCGGTTGATTCCGCGCCCGCGCCGACAGCGGTGCCGCCGCCGCCCCGCTAACACCGTTCGCACGCGGATGCCGGGCCACCTCAGCCCGGTGTCCGCGTTTCCATTGGAAATGAAAGTTGCCGTCACCACACTGGCTTTTTGCGTCGCCGCCCTGTTGGCGCTGGGCATGGTGATGCTTTACAGCTCGAGCATGACGCAGGTCGGCCCGCATTACCTCCTCATGCAGTTGATCTGGTGCGCGCTGGGTCTGGCGATTTGCGTGACGGCCACGGTGATGGATTATCGGCACCTCAAGAAAATCGTCTGGCCGATGTTCATCGTGGCGATCGTGCTCCTGCTGCTGGTGCTGGTGCCGTTGCCGCACGGGCTCACGAAAAAAATCAACGGCGCGCACCGCTGGTTCATCCTGCCGGGCATCCGACTGCAACCCTCCGAGCTGGGCAAGCTCGCCTTGATCTTCGCGATGGCGTGGTACGTGGACCGTCACCAGCGATTCATGCACACCTGGGAACGCGGCGTGGCCGTGCCGTGCGGCATCATGGCGTTGATCATCGGGTTGATCTTCATCGAACCGGATCGCGGGACGACGATCCTGATGGCGGGCGTCTGCGGCGCGATGTTGCTCATCGCGGGCGTGCGGTGGAAGTATATCGTGCCGCCGGTCATCGCCGGGATGCTTGCGTTCGCGTTCGCCATCTGGCGCGACCCGATTCGGATGCGGCGCATCATGAGCTGGATCGAAGTGGAGGAACACAAGAACGGCACCGGCTATCAAGCCTACCAATCCATGCTCGCGCTCGGCTCCGGCGGCTGGCTCGGACTGGGACTCGGCAACGGCCGGCAAAAACTCGGCTGGGTGCCGGAACATCACACCGACTTCATCCTCTCCATCATCGGCGAGGAACTCGGCCTGGTCACTACGCTGCTGGTCGTCGTCGCGTTCGTCGTCATCGTTGTGTGCGGCATTTACATTTCGTTGCGTGCGCCGGACACGTTCGGATTTTCGCTCGGCTGCGGCATCACGTTTTTGATCGGGTTGCAGGCCTTCATCAACATCGGCGTCGTCACCAGCGCGCTGCCGAACAAAGGATTGCCGCTGCCGTTCATCAGCTACGGCGGCTCAAATCTGCTCGCGATGCTCGCGTGCGTCGGGCTGCTGTTTAGCATCGCGCGACAGGGCCGCGTTTTGCAGCCACCGCCAAGCAACCCGTTTGCCGCGGAAGAAATTCCCCAACCCGCATGACCCGCGCCGCGCAAACTTCGCCCCACGTCGCGATCGCCTGCGGCGGCACGGGCGGGCATCTCTTTCCTGGCGTTGCCGTCGCGGAAGAACTCGTCCAGCGCGGTTGCAAAGTCACGCTGCTCATCTCGCCGAAGGAAGTGGATCAACAGGCCGTGAAATCCGCGCGCGGGGTGGCGGTGGCGACGCTGCCCGCGGTCGCATTGCAAAGCGGCAGCCGGCTGGCGTTCGCGCTCGGTTTTTGGAGATCGTGGCGCGCGGCGCGGAAACTTTTTCGCGCCAGCCCGCCGGACGCGGCGCTGGCGATGGGTGGCTTCACGAGCGCGCCGCCGGTGCTGGCCGCGCGGCGGGCGGACGCGAAAACTTTTTTGCACGAATCGAACACGAT
>SIBJ01000132.1 GCA_009695195.1 Pedosphaera sp. | reverse complement strand
TGCTGGAACGCCCTGAGCGATCCGAACCGCGCATGAGGAAACGGAGGCCGAAAAACTTTCCCTTGTTGATGCGCCCCCGGCAGGAAATCATTGCCGAAGCCACCCAGAAAAAATCAACGACACATGCCCTTAACTAAGCGCCATTCCCGCCAGTCGTCCGGTTCGGAAAGGCGCGCGGCGTTCCATGCGACGTCGCCGAGCCAGAGAAACGGCGTGCGGTCGGAATGTTCGAAATGACGACGGTCGCGCGCGACGCGGATCGGGCCGTGGCGATCCAGCGCGTGACGTGCGAGCGCGGCCTGGCAGAGGAAGTCGCCGGATTGTTTGTGGAGACCGGTGTTCGCGGAGTCGGAGCAAAACGTGACGAAATTCCATTTGCCGGGAAGGTCCGGCGCGAAGCGGACGCGCCAGGTTCTGCCGCCGTCCCAAAATCCTTCCACGCGATGTTCCTCCCCGAGCGGCGAAATGAACGTGGCTTTGACCGTGAGCTCCTGCGGTGGATTTGTGTAAGCAGCGCTGCTCTGCAAAACGAGTTCGAAGCGCGACCACTTCGGAACCGTTGCAGGCGCAATCGCCCGCGGGGCGGCGCAAAGCGCAAGGGCAAAACCCAGGCTGGCGAGGGCTGTCAACCGGGCGGCGATTTGCGTGCGATCCATGCGCTCATCACAACGGAAACCCGCGAGGCTGTCAAATGCGGGCTGTGCGGAGGGCGCCACTCTTCGGTTCTTGCTCTTAACCGGAACGATGCAGTTGATTCAACGGCAAACGGGACGAACGCAGAGGGGCAGAGGCCGCAGAGAGACGCAGAGAGAAGCAAAGCCGCTTCATCAAACGGTGTGCTGATTCATCTTCAATTTTTCTCCGCGCTTCTCTGCGTCCTCTGCCCCTCTGCGTTTATCCGCTCGTTTTCAACTGCATGGATTCGGCTTAATCTTCATCGTAATCTTAATCTCCCCGCCTCGGGCGAAGGGGATTAAGAGAAAGATTAAGATTACGATTAAGAGTCCTCCGCCAATGACCGCCACTCGCGGTCGCACCGGTGTGCTGACGCGATCATTGAACATTTTCCGCCGCTGCCCTGTCCATCACCTGAGCGGACAATGAGGCTTCAGCGTCAAGCAACTGGTCGCTCGACCGTCGGCGCTGGAATCGCGCCTGGAAATTTTGAAAAAAATATGATCAAACAATACTTGTCCGAATGGCGCCGCGCCGCGTTGACCGGCGCGGCGGCGTTGGCCTGCATCGCAAACCTCGCGGCGGCGGACGCGCCGAAACTGAACATCTCCGACCGCGAGATTGACCGCAGCGCGCGCGGCGCGAGCTTCGCGCCGGTCATCAAGCGCGTGACGCCGAGCGTGGTGACGATTCAATCCACGCGCACGGTTCGTTCGCGCGGGCAGCAGAACAGAAATCCGTTTCTTGACGATCCCCGGTTCCGCGAGTATTTCGGCGATCTCTTCCAGCCGCGCGATGGCGGACGCCAACGCCGATACACCGAGCAAAGTCTCGGCTCGGGCGTGATCGTTTCCGAGGACGGCTACATCCTCACAAACAACCACGTCATTGACGGCGCGGACAGCGATGGCGTGAAGGTCGCGCTCGCGGACGGCAAAACGAAATACGACGCGAAGGTCGTCGGCAAAGACCCGCGCACCGACGTGGCGGTGTTGAAGATTGACGCGAAGAAGTTGCCGGCCATCACGCTGGCGGACAGCGAGAAGATCGAAGTCGGCGACGTGGTGCTCGCCATCGGGAATCCTTTCAACGTCGGACAGAGCGTTTCGATGGGCATCATCAGCGCGGTCGGCCGCGGCGGCATGGGCATCACGGAGTACGAGGATTTCATCCAGACGGACGCGGCGATCAATCCCGGCAATTCCGGCGGCGCGCTCGTGGACGTGGAAGGCCGGTTGATCGGCATCAACCAATCCATCGCTTCGCCCAACGGCGGCAATTCGGGCGTGGGCTTTGCGGTGCCGGTCAATCTCGCGCGCAACGTGCTGGAGCGCCTCGCGACGGATGGCAAGATCACGCGCGGTTATCTCGGCGTGAGTCCGCAGAACGTCACGCCGGAACTGGCGAAGGAGTTCAATCTGCCGGGCAACTCGGGCGCGCTGGTGGGCGACGTGGTCGGCGGCACGCCGGCGGAGAAGGCCGGCATCAAGGAAGGCGATGTCATCGTTGAGGTGAACGGAAAGAAGATCACCGATCCGCGCCACCTGCGATTGACGATCGCGCAAACGCCGCCGAAGTCGAAGGTCGCGCTGAAAGTTCTGCGCGACGGGAAGGAAAAGATTTTCACCGTTACCCTCGCGCCCTTGCCGGAGGATCTGGCCGGCGGTTCGGCCGAGGATGCTCCGAAGAGTTCGAGCGTGGATTCAAAACGCGAGCAGCTCGACGGCGTGGAAGTGGGCGACCTCGACAACCGCACGCGGCGGCAGCTTGGCATTCCCGCCCGCATCATGGGCGCGCTGGTGTCGAAAGTGGATCCCGACTCGTATGCGGCGGAGGCCGGCCTGCGCGAAGGCGATGTGATCGTGGAGATTGACCGGCTGCCGGTGAGCGACGCGGATGAAGCCGTGAAGCTCACGGAGAAATCGAAAGGCGACCGCGTGCTGCTCCGCGTTTACAGTCACGAGGATGGCGCTGGCGCGACGCGCTACCTGTCGGTCAAGGCCGGGAAAAAGAAATGACGCGATTCATTTCGCCGCCGGCGCGACGGTGAAGTTCGTGACGGCGAACACGCGGCGACCGTCGGGCAACTGCGCTTCCGCTTCGATCCACGACGGCCCGGCGTTGGTGGGGCTGAAGGTGAAATTGGTTCCGTAGCTCGGCTCGTGCGCGTTCGCTTCCCAAACGATGCGCGCGTATTGCACCGGCAACGGGCCGAGATCGAGCGCGAGGTTCACGGTTTTTCCGGCGGTGGGATTTTTTGGCAGGCCGGTGATCTGCGCCGCGACGGGTTTCCACGGCTGATTCTTCAACGGCGTTTGCGCCATCAGCCACGCGAGACAGGCGAGTTCGCGCGCCTGGTTCACCGCGACGAATTCCGTGCTTAAGTTGAAGCTGTCGCCCCAGCGGTCGTAGATCGCATACGGAAATTTCTCGTCGCCATCGAGCGGCCAACTGAGCGCGCCGAGTTCGCGGCCGTAAAATTCGAGCCACCCGAACCCGGCCTGGATGCTGCCGAACGGGATGCCCGTTTGCGGTATTGTGCGACGGTCGTTGAGCGCGAACTGATGCACGGCCTCGTGCTGCCGATTCCAGCCGAGGCCGGTGAGATGACAGCGGTTCACCGGATTGCAACCGGCTTCGTAATTCAAATTGCTGATGATGGCGTCGAGCAGTTTTGGGCGCGGGTCTTTGAACTTCGGATAATCAAGTTGTGCCGCGACGGCGAGATCGAACGCGCAATCGCCGGGGAAATACCAGCCGCCGGTGCGATAGCGTTTCGCTTCCTCGGGAAAACTGGTGCCGTAGGCGGAGTCCTGCGCGCGGCGCAACTGGTCTTCACCCAAAGCGGCGACTTCGGCTTCGCAACGGTCGAGATAGAGCGGGTTCTGTTGCGCGCGTTTTATTTTTCCCGCCTCCGCCGCGAAGGTGTAGCTGCGAATCGCGGACCCGTAGGCCTCGAACATCCGCCACCAACTCCAGCGCCGCGTCGAGATGTCACCGACGTTCATCCAGCCGATGAGTTTTTTCTGAAACGCTTCGTCACCGGTCGCGAGGAACATTTCGCACGCGGCCCACGCGAGTTCGTCGTCGTGCATGAAGATGTCACCGTAATGGCTGATGCGTTGATAGGCTCCGTCCTTGCCGTGCTTGGCGAGCGCGCGTTCGAGAAATGCCCAGCCCTTTTTCGCCTTTTCCAGATACATCACGGCGGCTTCGGGAAATTGCGCGCGGAACTTCGGCGACGACGCGCATTGCGCCAGCGCGGCGGTGGCGGCGGCGGAAATGGCGGTGGTCTTGGGCCAGACGACTTGGGGATCGCCGTGGTCGGGCAGGACATCGAGTTCGTACGGGCGGTCGCGCGGATAAACGAGAAAATAAAATCCGCCGTCGTCATCCTGCATCCTGGCGAGAAAGTCCGCTTCCAATTTTGCTTCCTGAAGCAGATCGCTTTTGCCATCACCACTCTCGGGCAGTCCGAGATTGTCGAGTTCCGCCGCTCCGGGAAAAACATCCGCGGCGAAGACGAGGTGATGGATGAACTGCGCGCTGTTGATCGAGTATTTGCTGTAATCGCCGGCGTCGTGATGGCCGCCGCTCACGTCCACGCGGCCTTTGCGCACGTAAGGAAAAAGACTCGTGGCGGCGTCCTTGAGTTGCGGCGCGGTGTGACGGGTGTTGTTCGTGTAACCGTCGGACTCGCTCGCGATGGCGTGATTGACGAACTCAAATTTCTTCGACAAGTCGGGCACTTCGGCGGGCGCGAGGTGACACGGCCCGTGCGTGAAGCGCGTGAACGGCATTTCGTTCGCCAGGCCGCAGCGTTGATGATACGCGCCGAGCGCGAGCGTGCGCGCGAACGCGGCCGGGATGCCATCATCAATCAGAAACGGCAGCGAGACACCGAGGCCGGGAACGGCGAGGCGATATTCGCCGGGAGTTTGCAGCGCGGAGAAATCCGCCTCCCAAACTTCCTGATAACATTCGTACGGGAATCCGCGGTCGCGCCGCAGTTTGAGTTCGCCGCGAAACACTGCTTTGCCGTTCGGCGTTTCAATGATCGTGAACCTCGGCGCATTCGTGTCGTTGCGCGCCTGAAGTTGCATCTCGCCGAGGCTGCCGAGGAATTCTCCGACCATCGCCCGCTTCGGCCATTGCGGCGTGTAGCCGACTTGATTCACGTGAATGGCGGGGCTGAGGCGCGCGGGATCATTGCGGGCGGTGAAGCGAATTTTTTCCGGCCAGAGTTGATGACTCGGATTGAGAACCTCCGCGACTTCGCCATCCGGAATCGGAGTCTGGAGTTGCAGGAAAATTGAATTCCCGATTCGCAGATCGCGCTGGCGCAGGGGCGCGTAATCCACGCGCCGCCGGAAACCGACCGCGCCCACGGCGGTTTCGGTTTTTCCGACTCGCACAACGAACTGCGACAGCGCGGGGAGTTGTAGCTTCTCTTTTGCATCCACAAAATCCCAGATGTCCGGTCGCGCCGGATCGGGCTTCTTCGTCGTGACGCGGAAAAGTTCGAGCACGGTCGGGCTGAGGATTCGCAGTTCGTGCTCGCCAACGGCGGGAAGTGACAGTGACGGTGCGGCGGTTTCAGCGCCAGCCCGCCAGCACACGCCGGCCAGCAGCAGGGTGAAGATTTGTCGTACGCTCATCGCCGTCATGTTGCCTCACATTCGGCTGAACGCAATCCTGCCGGAGCGCGACCGGTCCCCGGTCGCAGCGCGTGATGGTGATGCAGCGGAGGAATTTGAGTTTTGCTTTCCTGTCTGCCGACGCGCTGCGGGCGAGAGACCGCCCGCGGCCCGCCGCTCCCAGGATTGGCCCTTGCAAATTGGCGCGAATCATTAAACTCATCGGCGATGAAAATCATTCGTTACTTGGACGACAGCGGCGCGATCAAATTCGCCGCCGGTCAAAGCATTGAAACCGCGTGTGAAGTTGCCGGAGATATTTTCGGTCCACACGAAATCACCAACCGGCCGGCGGACGTGAAGAAACTGCTCGCGCCAATTGCGCCGGTGGCAATTCTTTGCATCGGGTTGAACTACCGCAAGCACGCGGAGGAGACGAAGGCGAAGCTGCCGCAGTTTCCGGTGTTGTTCATGAAATCTCCGGGCGCGGTGCAGAATCCGGGCGATGCCATCGAGTTGCCAACCCGATTGAAAAGTTCGCAGGTGGATTACGAATGTGAACTCGCCGTCGTCATTGGCAGCCGCTGCAAGAATGTGAAACGCGAGGACGCGTTGAACTACGTGCTCGGTTACACCTGCGCCAACGACGTGAGCGCGCGCGACTGGCAAAAGGATTTTGGCGGCAGCCAGTGGTGTCGCGGCAAAACCTTCGACACGTTCGGACCGCTCGGCCCGTGGCTCGTGACGCCGGATGAAATTCCGGATCCGAATCAACTTCAAATCCGCACGCTCGTCAACGGCGAAGTGCGCCAGGACTGCAACACCAACGATATGATCTTCGACGTGCCTCGGCTGATCGAATTCTTGAGCGGCAGCACAACATTGTTGCCGGGCACGGTGATTCTAACTGGCACACCGCACGGTGTCGGGATGGCAATGCAACCGCCGCACTGGTTGAAGGCCGGCGACACGGTGACGATTGAGATCGAGAAAATCGGCCAACTTACTAATCCCGTGGTGAACGAACCGTAGCTCGTAGCGGCGACTCGGCAGAGCGCCGCTGAAACTTTCAAAGGTGCGGCACTCTGCCGAGGTGCCGCTACGAAATTCGCCGGGCGGACTGTCACCAGTCCGCCCGGCTTTGTTTTTAGTTCTTCGGCATCGGAGGCGTCGGGACTTGGAACAATAAGTTCGGGCCGCCGCTCGCGTTGTTGCCGGCCATCCACCATTGCGGGTAACGGCCATCCCATTTCTCCACCCGCGCCTTTTCCACGTCTAGCGCTTTCAACTGATAGAGCAGCGGATTCTGCTGCGCCTCGTTGAGCGCGCGATTCACTTCGCGGATCGCTTCCGCTTCGCCGGCGGCGGCAGTCTTCCGCGCGTCCGCCAGGCCCATCGCTTCGCGCCGCGCTTTTTCCGCGACGGCGTTGGCTTCGAGTTCGATGCGCTCGTTCTCTTTCTTTTGCGCTTCGAACTTCGCCTCGGACACAACCTTCAACTGTTGCGCGATGAACGTGTCGTCAATGGACTTTTGAATCGCGGGATTCTCATACGTCATCCCACCGAATATGCCGACCGTCGTGATCGTGATGCCGCGCGTGGCGAAGAAGTTCGTCAGGTCGCGTTTCACCGCATCGCTGATTTCCTGCTTCTTCGAGCGCAACATGTCGAGCGGATACTTGGCCGCGACTTCCGCCGAGACCTGTTGAATCCGCGCGCGCACTTCGCGATCCATCACCTCGTGCAACGACCCGCTCGGATACCAGTAGAGGAACTTCGCCGCGTCGTCTTCACTGATGAACGACGTGCAAGTGAACCCCATGCTGAACCCGACACTGTCGGCGCTTTCGATCCAGATCGCCTGGTCGCTGTGCGTCGGACGGCGATTGCCTTCGCCGTTCGTTGTGGCGCTGCTCATCCACTCGCGCGTGACCGGCGAGCGATTCACCTTCACCAACCGCACCGTCGCGATCCAGCGACCATCCGACGAGATGCGGCCTTCCTGCGACCAACGATGCATGATCTGCACGCGCTTCGCCGCGACTTTGCGCTGTTTCAAATACTCTTCGCTCTGAAACTTCGCCTGTTGCGTGCCGTCACCTTCGAGCGGAATCAGGAATCCCGTTTCGCTCGTGTCAATCTCGACGTACTCCGGCTTGTCATACGCCTTGATGCAACCGCTCGTGAACACAAGCGCCAACACGGCGACGATCACGGACGCCACGCTGCCGAAAACTTTTCGGAGTCGCGCGCCCAGCGGCGACGCTTGCAAACGTTGCCCCAGCTTCTTCGCCACCGGGCCGAGCGTGAGCACCGCGGCCACGAGCGTGAGTAACGCCGTTGCCAGATGCACGCTGTCCTTCAGCGATTGGAAGGAGCGCAGTTCGCGCGCGGCGCTGTTGCCGCCGTTGAATTGATCGAGCGCGAGCCGGACGGACACGTCCGCCTGCTGCGTGCTCAACCACCAGTTTTCCGCCGACCACAGTGCGGCGGTCACCATGCCAAACACCAATAAACGTTTCATAACTTTCCCTCGCGTTTGTACGCGCGCGCCCGTTCGCACCTTGGCTTGGAGTCCCGCCTTTAGGCGGTCGGCATGGACATCACCACGCGCCGCCTAAAGGCGGAACTCCAAACCCACGTCGGTACGCGACGCAGTTGTTTCGTTGGGGTGACCAGATGGTGCCGCGCCTGCGGCCCTAGAGGATCGCCCTTCCAATTGCCTGCGAGGTTAGCTGACGGGCTGGGTCCTGGAAGTGACCTTGGGCCTTGCGGCCCGTTCGCCCCGGCTGGAATTCCAATCCAGCTTATTTGGGTCCCCCGCGCCGGTTTGCAGGAAGGCAAACCGACTTCGGCTGCTACTACTTCAGCGTGCGACATCTCGCATGAAAAGTTTTCCGTGTCAATGGGTCCACGCGCAAGTGACTGCAACCGAGCGCGAATATAAATAGCTCTGTGACGCGGCGTTGGCTTCAAGAGAACGCCAAGTTCCACTGGACGCCCATTCGCCGCTGTGGTATAAATTAAACCACAAAATGAAACCAAGATTATGTTTGGCGAATTCATAAAACAAATCCGGGAACGTCAGCGCCTCGGCCTGCGCGAATTCTGTTTGGAAAACGAATACGACCCCAGCAACTGGAGCAAGATCGAACGTGAAGTCTTGCCGCCGCCGCGCGACGAGGAAACGCTCCGCGCGCTGGCGAAGCAACTCGGCCTCAAGCAAGGGTCGGAGGACTGGCTCAAATTGTTCGAATACGCCGCTGTCGATTCCGGGCGCATCCCGGACTATGTCCTCAAGGATGAAAAGCTCATGGCCCAACTGCCCGCATTCTTCCGCACAATTTCTGGCCAGAAACCGTCCCGGGAAGATTTGGAAAAACTGCTCGAACTCATCAGAAGCGCCAACCGATCTTGAACGACCCGCGTAGATTCAAAGCGCCATACAATCCCAAGGAGCGTATCTGGCAGGAAGCCGACCGGTTGCGAGCCGCGCATCCGGCGGGACGCTGTCTGCCCGTAAAAGTCCTCGATCTCGCCGAATTCGATCTTCATCTCGATCTCGTTCCGGTGGACGGCCTGCGCGAGCAACTGGACATTGACGCGCTGCTCATGGGCGATTTGAAATCCATCCTCGTGGACAAGCGCGCCTTCATGAGTCCGCGCCTCGAATACCGCCTGCGCTTCTCCGTCGCCCACGAAATCGGCCATCTCGTGCTGCACCGTGACATCTACGCCGGCCTGCAACACGCCACCGCCGCTGAATGGTTCGATTACATCTCCGCCATACCCGATGTCGAATATGGCTGGGTGGAATGGCAGGCTTACGAATTCGCCGGACGCCTGCTCGTGCCGCTCGAATCGTTGCGCGAAGTTTTTCAAATCGCCGTCCAAACCGCAAAAGCCGCCGGTTACACTGACTGGCTGGCTGCCGACGAAGCCGCAGCCGATTACATCGCCACGCGCATCGCCTCAAAGTTCGGCGTCTCGGCGGAAGTGATTGCAAAGCGACTGCGCGTCGAAAGACTGTGGCCACCCGCAAACGGAAAATGATCATTTCAACTAGAGAGTTTGATCAAATCAGACAAGCTATCGCAGATGGGCAAGAAGCACTCGATTTAGCTGCTCGCGTTTCAAACCTCACCGTCGGAGCCGCCTTCGAATGCTGCTGTGCGAATTGGTTTTGGGAAGCAGATGGCGTCTCCAACGGATTGCACTTCTTCAAAGTGCGGATCCCAATGCTGTCGGACACCTGTTCCGATTCATGTCGGACAGTGTTCCGGGGCTGTCGGACAGTGGTCGGAGCGAAGCGACGCTCTGGAGGAGTGATAAAGGGGTGTCCGACAGGAGTCAAGGTTTGGCCCCACTTTTCG
>SIBJ01000131.1 GCA_009695195.1 Pedosphaera sp. | reverse complement strand
TTCGCGTACAATTGCTGACGCGTTTTTCCTTATCTAAGCGCCATTCACGGGTGAGGGCATTATGGACTGCGGTGGCAAGTCGGACGCGACACCGCTTTGGCACCGACGACGGCAATGGCAATGAGCCACCCGCCCCGTGCGCTCGAAAGCGGTGTCGCGTCCGACTTGCCACCGCAGTCCAAAAATACCGCCAGCACCCTCTCACCCGCACCCGCCTGTAATCGCACCCGGGATGAAGTCCCGCGAGCGTCCCGGCTTGCGCCACCATGGCGGTCGGGTAACACTCCGCCGCCGTGAGCGCCGCAAAAAAGCAACCGCCGCAAAACACCGGGAAGATTTTCCTCGTCATGGCCGCGCTAGCCGTTGCCTTTCCGGCGGGCGTTGCGGTTTATCTCAGCACCTCGAAGCTGCGTTCCCGGCCCGCGCCGGCGAAGTTCGTTGCAGCGGACGCGCTCTCTGCCTACGGCAAATCGCCGAGCTGTAAATCCTGTCACGAGGAGGCGTTTGCGAATTGGGAGAAGTCCCATCACGCGCTGGCCGAGCGCAACCTGGATGCCGCGCAGGACAAAACTGCCTTCGACCCGGCGCGCAAGATTCACCACGGCACGCAAAATTCCGAGGCGCGTCTGACGAACGACAGATTCGAACTCGTGACGACCGGATTGGACGGCGGGAAGAAAACATTCGTTCCCGCGCGCGTTATTGCCGCCGATCCGCTGCGGCAATTTTTGATTCCCGCCGCGAGCGGGCGCTGGCAGGTGACCGAACTCGCGTTCGATCCGCACAAGGGAGAATGGTTCGATGTCTTCGGTGACGAGGACCGCAAGCCCGGCGAGTGGGGACATTGGACAGGGCGCGGCATGAACTGGAACAACATGTGCGCCAACTGCCACAACACGCGGTTGCAGAAAAATTATGACGCGCGCACCGACACCTATCGCACCGCGATGGCCGAGATGGGCGTCGGTTGCGAAGCGTGTCACGGCCCGCTGGCCAATCACAACGCGTGGCAAACGAAACATCCGAACCAGTCCGGCGATCCGACGGTGCGCAAGTTCAAGCCGGATCAGATGCTTTCCACCTGCGGCCAGTGCCACGCGCGTCGCGCGGAGTTGACGGGCGATTTTCATCCCGGCGAAAACTTTTTTGATCACCATCAGCTCACGATCCCCGACGAGACGGATATTTTTTATCCCGACGGCCAGGTGCGTGACGAGGACTACGAGTTCACGGCGTTTCTCGGCAGCAAGATGCACGCGGCCGGCGTGCGGTGCGTGAATTGCCACGAGCCGCACACGAGCAAGCTCCGACTTCCCGGCAATCTCATGTGCATGAGTTGTCACGGCAATGTGCTCTCGAACGGCGCCCCGCGCATTGACCTCGCCACGCACAGCCATCACAAGCTCGATACGGCTGGCGACAACTGCACCGACTGTCACATGCCGGTCACGACCTACATGCAACGCCATCCGCGGCATGACCACGGCTTCACGATTCCCGATCCGCGGCTCACCAAAGAACTCGGCATCCCGAACGCGTGCAATCGCTGCCACACGAACCAGACGCCCGCCTGGTCGCTCGACGCGGTGGTGAAGTGGTATGGTCCGCGGACGAACGAACTCGTTCGCACGCGCGCCACGGCCATCGCGAAGGCGAGGGCAGGGGACGCGGCGGCAATGCCAATGCTCGTGAAGCTGACGGAAACCGAAACCAACTTTTTCTGGCGCGCGGTGGCGGCGAATCTGTTGCGGCGCTGGCCCGGCGAAACGAACGTCATGGCGGCGCTGCAAAGATCCGCCGGCGACACGAACGAACTCGTGCGCGCGATGGCGGTGCGCGGATTGGAGCCGCTGGCGGAGTCGGGCGTCGCGCCGGTGCTCGCGGCGTTGAACGCGCGGCTCGCCGACTCCGTGCGCGCGGTGCGCGTGGAGGCGGCGTGGGCGTTGCGCCATTCGCTCGACACCAATTCGCCCGCGGGCGGGGATTTGCTGGCTTACCTCCGACACAATGCCGATCAGCCTTCCGGCGCGCTGCAACTCGGCGTGTTTCACATGGATCGCGGCGACCTCGCCACGGCGCTGGATTATTTCCGACGCGCGGTGGCGTGGGACACGAATTCCGCGCCACTACACCACGCGCTGGCGGTGGCGTTGAGCGCGGACGGCAAAAGCGCCGAGGCCGTGACGGCGTTGCAGACCGCCTGCCGTCTCGCGCCGCGCGATGCGGAGTATCGCTACAAACTCGGGCTGGCGCTGAACGACGTTGGCAAACTGGACGCCGCGCGCGTGGCACTGGAGGAAGCGGTGAAGCTCGAACCGCAATTCGCCCGCGCGTGGTACAATCTCGGCCTCGCCTTTTCCGCACAGGAAAAAACCAGTGACGCGCTCAATGCGCTGATCCGCGCGGAATCGTTGGAGCCGAACTCGGCGCAAATCCCTTACGCGCGCGCGACGATTCTGGCGCGGTTGGGCCGGGTGGAGGAGGCGCGGACGGCGGCGGCGCGGGCGGTGGAGTTGAACCGGGGTTTCAGCGAAGCGCGGCAGTTGCTTCAGAGTTTGGGGCGGTGAAACCTCGCGGGCAGTTTGTCGCCTATCAAGATATTAGGCGGCATGGTCATACTCTACCAAAATCTCCACCAAGGTCTGCTCTGAACAATCGCAGACTCGTGCTGCTCTCCGTCAGTGCCGATGGAATCGGTCGGGCAACTCTCGGCTGCCTCTCGGGCGAGACGCAACTCGTCTGGCGTCGTGGGCTGGTGAAACACAAAAGCCCAGCCTTGCTCGTTGCACTCCCGAAAAACTGTCGGTGCTGTCTCATCACAAAGGCCGCAGTAGATGCACGACCTGTCCACGTAGAACTTGCCGCGCACGTTCTCTGGAACTCTGGCGTCAATGGATGCCATACGCGTAATGCCGCCTAACATTCTAGGTAGGCGACAGGCTTTGTCGTCTATCTGGTTTCATGGTGTGAGAGTATTTCGCCCGCAAATCCTTGTCCAGAAGTCTTCTTTCCTGAATCGTTGGTCGCACGACCGAGCGGCGGAGGGCCGCCGCACTCCAGGACGCTGCGCGCGGTTGTCCCGGAGGGACAGAACGTGAATAGCCGTGGGCGACAGCCCACGGAAATGCGCGGTAATTTATTCGACCCCTGCGGGGTCGCAGTTGTTTCGTGACTTTACCGTGGGTTTCACCCACGGCTATTCGTGTTTGACCGTTACACGGTCAGTCGAACACGGGAAAAATCGCACGCCTCCAGCCGCACCTGATCATTGCGAACCACTCGACAGAGCGCGGCGCTTCTGGAAAACTCCGCGCGCGTGAAACAATCAATCGTCACCTTGGACATGGAGGGCGTGCTCACTCCCGAAATCTGGATCGCCGTCGCCGAGAAAACCAAAATCCCCGAACTCCGCCGCACCACGCGCGACGAACCGGATTACGACAAGCTCATGCGTTATCGCATCGAGATTCTGGATCGGCACGGCATCAAGCTGTCGGACATCCAGAACGTCATCGGCACGCTCAAGCCGCTGCCCGGCGGGAAGGAATTTCTCGACGAACTTCGCACGCTGGTGCAGGTCATCATTCTCTCGGACACGTTCGAGCAGTTCGCGGCGCCGTTGCTGCGGCAACTCAACTTCCCGACGCTGCTCTGCCACCGGCTCATCGTCGAGAATGACCGCATCGTGGATTACCAGTTGCGCATCCGCGAGCAGAAGCGCGAAGCAGTGGCGGCCTTCCGGCGGATGAATTACCACGTCATCAGCGCGGGCGATTCCTACAACGACACCGCGATGTTGCTGGAGGCAAACGTCGGCTTCCTCATCCACGCGCCAGAAAATGTGAAGCGCGAATTCCCACAGTTCCAAGCCGTCGAGAACCACGCGGAGTTGATGAAACTGATCAAGTCCGCGCTGGCCTGACTCGGAGGGCGAAGCTCTGCGGCGCCCAAAAATTTGGGACTCGTGGAACTCGTCCCTCCGACTCAATCCTCGGGTTTCGACTCGCGCGCGGTCAAATCCTGCACTGCCCGCCGCACGTCCTTGCCTTCGTAAAGCATCGCATGGACTTCATCGATCACCGGCGTGATGACGTTCTTGCGGCGGGCGAGTTCGCGCGCGGCCCGCGCCGTCGGATAACCCTCGGCCACCGCCGTCATGCTGGCGAGGACGGCTTCAACTTTTTCGCCTTTGCCGACGCGCTCGCCGAAGCCGCGATTGCGACTGAGCTTGGAAAAGCACGTGACCATCAAATCTCCCAAGCCGCTCAAGCCAGTGAAAGTATCCGTCTGCGCGCCGCACGCCACGCCGAGCCGCCGCATCTCGGCGACGGCGCGCGTGACCAGCGCGGCCTTCGAGTTGTCGCCGAAGCCGAGGCCGTCGCAAACACCCGCGCCGATGGCGATGACATTCTTCAAAGCGCCGCCCAGTTCGACACCGTGAACGTCCGTGCTCGTGTAAACCCTGAACGCCGCGCTGTGAAAAAGATTTTGCACCGCCTGTGCCGCCGCTTCGTCCGTGCTCGCGGCGACGATGGCGGTGGGAATTCCTTTCGCCACTTCCGTGGCCAGCGTCGGGCCGGACATCGCGACGGCGCGGGCGCGCGGCGCGTTCTCGGCGAGAATGTCCGTCATCGTTTTGCCCGTCTCGAACTCGATGCCTTTCGTCACGCTCACGACGATGCCGTTGAACGCGCCGAGACATTTCGTGACGTTGCGAAAACCTTTAGACACGCTGGCGACCACGACGAGTTCCGCGCCGGCCACGGCTTTGGCGGCGTCCGCTTCGCCGCGCAAGTTCGCCGGGAGTGAAATGCCCGGCAGGTACCGCTCGTTGCAATGCGTGCGGTTGATGACCTCGACGGTCTCCGGGAAAAAGTCCCAGAGGGCGACATCGTGATTGCGCGTCGCGAGCATTCGCGCCAGCGCCGTTCCCCACGCGCCCGCGCCGAGCACGGTGATTTTCATGCGGTCGTTTTCTCCTTCTTGAAATCCATGCGGTTCTCCGTGCCGGCGATGAGCCGTTGGATGTTGGCCTTGTGTTTGTAGATCGCCAGCGAGCAAAGCACCGTCGTCACGACGCCGAGCAGCACGCTGTCCTTCGTCAGCCACACCGCCACCGGCAACACCACCGCCGCCGCAATGGAGGCGACCGAAACGTATCGCGTTGCCGCGAGCATAACAATCCACACCCCAATCGCGATGCTGACCGACAACGGCGCGAGCGCGAAATAGACTCCCGCCGTGGTGGCGATGCCTTTGCCGCCTTTGAACCAGAGCCAGCAGGTGTAATTGTGGCCGAGCACGGCGCAGATTCCGCCGATGAGATGGACGGACAAGAGTTGATCGCTCGGCACGGTGAATTTTTGCAGCACCAAATCGCACAACCACGCGGTGGCGGCGAAACCTTTCAGCCCGTCCACGATCAGAACAAAGATTCCGAGCCGTTTGCCCAGCGTGCGAAAGACATTCGTCGCGCCCATGTTCTTGCTGCCGACGGTGCGGATGTCCACGCCGCGCGCCTTGCCGACGAGATAACCCGTCGGAATCGAGCCGAGAAAATACGCGGCGAACGCAACGGTGATGTAAGCGGGCAGCGGCACGGGCGGAGTGTAGGAGTTGCGGGATGGAGGTTGAAAGTTGAAAGTTCGCGCCGGAGCGCCGGTCTCCGGCCCGGCTCGTTGGTCCTGGTTTTCGAAACGGGTCGGGTCGGAGACCGGCGCTCCCGTTGTGTTTGCACTTCCAGCCGCGCGCCCACGCTGGCAGACTCCGCGCATGGCATCGAAGGTGAAGGTCGCGGTCCTCGGCACGGGTTCGCTCGGGAAGGAACACGTGCGCATTTACGCCGAACTCGCGGCGGCGGGGCAGGTGGAACTCGTCGGCATCTACGATTCCTTCGCCGACACCGCGCGCAAGATCGGCGCCAAACATAACGCCCGCGTTTTCAATTCCATCGCCGAAGTCACCGCGGCGGCGGATGCCGTGAGCGTCGTCACGCCGACGGTCACGCACTTTGAACTCGCAAAACAATTTCTCGAAGCGCGCAAACACGTTCTCGTCGAGAAACCGATGACGGACGACTCCGCCGAGGCCGGACAACTCATCCAGTTCGCGCAGCAGAACAACTGCGTGCTGCAAGTCGGCCACGTCGAGCGGTTCAATCCCGTTTTCAAATATCTCGAAACCGCCGCGCCGCACCCGCGCTTCATCGAAACGCACCGGCTCTCGCCGTTTCCCGCGCGCAGCACGGACATCGGCGTGGTGCTCGACTTGATGATCCACGACCTCGACGTGGTGCTCGCCTTCGTGAAATCGCCGGTGACGAGCGTGGACGGCGTGGGCATTCCGGTCTTGAGCAAGAGCGAGGACATTGCGAACGCGCGACTGCGTTTCGCCAACGGTTGCGTCGCCAATCTCACCGCCAGCCGCGTCAGCCCGGAGCGGATGCGGAAGATTCGCGTCTTCAGCGGCGGCGATACGCCGAGCTACATCTCGCTCGACTACCGCGCGCAGGAAGGCTTCATCTACCGCATCGCGCGCGATGGCGAGGAGGAAAGCTCTATCTTGAAAAAAGTTCTCGCCGCGAAACTCGGCGTGGGCAGGGACTCGACCATCGTGAGCGAATTCGGCGGCAAACGCATCGTGCGCGAACCGGTGCCCATCGCGAAGGACGAGCCGCTCAAGCTGGAACTGCAACACTTCATCGAGTGCGTGCGCGAAAAGCAAACACCGATGGTCAGCGGCGAATCGGCGAAACGCGCGCTGGACTTGGCGTTCGAGATCACGCGGCAGGTGCAACAAAGCAAGTAGGAGACGACGTGAGGAGTCTCAAATCAAATTGGGAAGAGAAGTTAGAGACTCCTCACGTCGTCTCCTACAATGAATAGGGATGAAGCCTCTTTCCTTCATGCTCATCGCGGGCGAGGCGAGCGGGGACACGCTCGCGGTGGAACTCGTCGGCGCGTTGCGGGAGAAAGTTGTCGCCGGTTCGATGGATTCATCGTCGGACGTACAACCGCTGCGCACGGCGCTCGCGCCACGATTTTTTGGGGCGGGCGGGTCGAAGATGGCGGCGGCGGGCGTCGAACTCGCGTTTGATTTGACCCAACATTCCGTCATCGGGATTTCCGAGGTCTTCCAAAAGTATTTTCAGTTCCGCCGGCTGTTCAATCAATTGCTCAAGCTCGCTATCGAGCGCCAGCCCGACGTGATCATCGGCGTGGATTACGGCGGGTTCAATCTGCGGTTCGGAAAGGCGATCAAGCGTTACGTCCGCAAACATCGCAGTCAGTTCGTGCCTTGGGATCCGAAGATCGTCCAGTTCGTCTCGCCGCAAGTGTGGGCGTCGCGACCGGAGCGCGCGCAGACGCTGGCGGACAATTACGATTTGCTTCTGAGCATTTTCCCGTTCGAGAAGGATTGGTATGCGCGCCGCGTGCCCGGGCTGCGCGTGGAGTTCGTCGGGCATCCAATCATCGGGAGAAGTCCAAAGTCTGAAGTCCAAAGTCTAAAGTCGGCATCACCGGCAACGTCACCACTTATCTTGCTGCTGCCCGGAAGTCGGGCGGATGAATTGCGACGACATTTGCCGGTGCTTTATGACGCCGCAACTTTACTCAAAAAGCATATTCCAGACTTGCGAGCAGTGATGGTGTTGCCCGATGAGAAACTAAAAAAGATGGTGGATATGTACTGCCTGTTCGGGATCGGAGCGCAGATTTTGATCCAGACTGGAAAGGCTGTAACTCCATCCCTGGTTAGCATTGAGACTCGGGTCGGAGGGTTAGCCGATGCTTTGATGGAAGCAGACCTTGCCATCACCAAGTCCGGCACGATCACGATGGAGTGCGCGATGTTCGGCGTACCGTCGGTGGTTTTTTACAAGACTTCGTGGCCGACGTATCTCATCGGCAAACAAATCATCAACGTGCCGTTCATCGCGATGCCGAATCTGCTGGCGGGCGAGGAAATCTTTCCAGAATTCATCCAACGTGCTGCCACGCCGGAAAATATTTCACGTGCGGCGCTGGAACTATTGCGCGACAACGCACGGCGACAAGCAGTGAAAACGAAACTCGCCCAAGTCATCGCCTCGCTCGGTGGGCCGGGCGCGGCGGGGCGCGCGGCGGATGCCGTCTTGAGTTTGCTGCCATGAAAGACCTCAAGAGTACGACGTGGATCAAAGTGAAAGGGATTTTGTTTTTGCTGCTCGGCCTCGCGGCGGCGGCGTTGCTCGTGCTGGAGAATCCAACGTGGAAGGTCGCGCTGCTGCTCGCGCTGGCGATCTGGTGTTTTTGCCGGTTCTACTATTTCGCGTTCTACGTCATCGAGAAATACGTGGACCCCGGCTACAAATTTTCCGGGCTTTGGTCGTTCGTGTGTTATCTGGTAAAAAAAAATCGGAAGGAGTGAAGAAGCCCGCCCTCACCCTTACCCTCTCCCCCGGGGAGAGGGAACAGCGATGGATGTTCTGGGTCATCTGACGGCCATTCCCGTTGCGCGCTACGGCTTCCTTGCTTAACCTGCGCGTGGTGAAGAAAAGCCATCGCCCCGAAATTCCGCGCAAGACGATTTATCGTCTTTCCACCTACCTGCGCTGTCTCGCCCGGCTGAAGGAAAAAAACATGCAGACGGTTTCGAGCGAGGCGCTGGCAAAAGTCGCGGGCGTGAAGCCGACGCAACTCCGCAAAGACCTCGCCTACTTCGGCACGTTCGGCACGCGCGGCCTCGGCTACAACGTCGCGGAGCTTTCCTATCGCATCGCGGACGAGTTGGGCACGTCGCGGTTGCAGCCGGTGATTCTCGTCGGCGTCGGCAATCTGGGTCTCGCGCTGTTGTCGTATCGTGGCTTTGAACGCGAAGGATTTGAGATCGTCGCGGCATTTGACGCCGAACCCAATCGTCCGCGCGACAAGAAGATCAGCGTGACGATTTTCGGCATGGAGGATTTGCCGGCGTTCGTTCGCCAGCACGGCGTCCGTATGGCGATCCTCACCGTGCCCGCCGAGGTGGCGCAGGAAGTCGCGAACGCGCTCGTCGCCACCGGCATCGCGGGCATTCTGAATTTTTCCCCGAGCGTGCTTTCCGTGCCCGAGGATGTGATGGTCAACAGCGTCAACGTCGCGATCGAACTGGAGAACCTCAGCTACTTCATTCAGGAATAAACGCGGGTGACGCTTCACCGTCGAACTCGCAGCCGGTTGCGCTTCGTGCGTTCAGTCCTTGGCGGCGGTCTTCTTGCGCCGTTTGACTGCCGGGCGGGATTTCGCGGGCGGCGGGGTCGGCGTTTCGACGGCGGCCGTCTCCTCCGGGAGGTAGAGATAACGCCCGCAATTCTGGCAGAGTTGAACATCGTGGCCTTGCTTGAGCGTCATCACCACGGCCAGGGTCAGTTGCATGTGACAGCTTGCGCAGACCTGATTGCGCACCGCCGCCAATCCCTTTTTGCCTCGCGTGCGCAAGCGGTCGTAGTGGGCGAGAACTGGTGCGGGAATCTTGGTGCGCAGTTCCGCGCAAGCGGCCGCGATCCGGGCGCCCCTGGTTTCACCGAACTCCAGGGTTTGAAGTTTTAGCAGGTCCTGCATCAATAATTTCATAATTCGAAGGGGGTGCGATGGCCGATACGCACGACCTTAGCACGGCGGCCCCAGCCTTCCAAGCATTCTCGCGGCCCGTCGGAGACCAGGTAGGACGCATTTTTTCATTTGGGTAAGCGCCAGGCAGTTGGGGACTTGGCGAACACCAGTGCCTGGAGGCGTGCGGGGCCGCCGTCGCGATGGGCGAAGCGTTGCTGATAGCGCCGCACGGTCCAGCGTGTCTTTTGGGTTTGCACCT
>SIBJ01000024.1 GCA_009695195.1 Pedosphaera sp. | reverse complement strand
TCAGCCATCACCTCAGCTTCGATCTGGGCCAGCGACGGTTCGGTTGTCTCAGGTGTTTTCATGGTGCGTTTGCTCGTGTGCTGTCGTTGTTCATTTTATCCATGAGGAACCGAACACCGATATTCTGGGGGTACTGTCAAGATGCACACGTTGTATCTGATGCATTGGCAGGGGGAGCAAAGGGAAGTCAGGGGGCCGCTGGCGACTTTTGTTTCGACCAACATTTGTCAGTTCGATCCTTTTTATTCCCAGTTCGATCCCAAGGGAGCGACGCTTTACGCGAAGCTGCCGGAGTCGAACGGGACTTACACCATCGAACTCAAATCGCCCAACGGTGAACTCATCAAGACGATCAACGGAACGACGTCAAACGGCGTGATCAAGGTGAACTGGGATTTGATTGACGATCGGGGCCGGGCCTACACGAACGATTCCTTCGAGAGCGTCTTTCACGTCACGCTGCCGGATTCAGGACGAACACAGACCCAGAAAGGGCAGTAAAGAATCATGGCGTGATCGTCTCGACGTATTTGAATTTCCCGTCCTTGATCGCGAGGATGACGGCGGGCTTGGTGGCATTGCGGTTGGCATCAAGCGTCGTTTTGCCGGTGACGCCCATGTAATCCTTCGTCGCGGCGATGGCGTCGCGCACTTTCGGGCCGTCGGTCGTGCCGGCTTTCTTGATCGCTTCGGCGAGCACCATCGCGGAATCGTAACCGAGCGCGGCCATCGCGTCGGGGATTTCGCCGCCGTTCTTCGCTTTGAATTTTTTCACGAAGTCCTGCACCGCCGGCGCCGCGTCTTCCGGCGAGTAATGCGTCGAATAGAAACAACCTTCCAGCGCCTCGCCGCCGATCTGGATCAATTCCGGCGCTTCCCAGCCGTCGCCGCCGAGCAGCGGCACGGTGATGCTGAGTTGCCGCGCCTGCCGCACGATCAATCCCGCCTCGGTGTAATAGCACGGCACGAAGATGGCCTCGGGACTCGTGCCCTTGATGGCGGTGAGTTGCGCCTTGAAGTCCTTGTCGCCGCTGCTGAATTTTTGCTCCGACACGATCGCGCCGCCGTCCGCCGTGAACTGTTCCTTGAAGTATTGCGCGAGGCCGAGGCTGTACGGCGCGGACACGTCGCTGAGCACGGCGACCTTGCGCGCGTTCACCTTCGCCTTGGCGAACTTCGCCATCACCGTGCCTTGAAACGGATCAATGAAGCAGACGCGGAAAATAAAATCGCCCGTCTCGGTCACCTTGGGATTCGTGGACGACGGCGAGATCATCGGAATCTTGTTCGCCTGACAGATCGGCGCGGCTTCGAGCGAACGGCCCGACGCGACTTCGCCGAGCACGGCGACGACGTTGTCGCGCGTGATGAGTTTCTTCACGATGGTCGCGGACTCGCCGGGCGTGGAACGGTTGTCCTCGTAGATGAAATTGATTTTCTTCCCGAGCACGCCGCCGGCGGCGTTGATGTCCTCGATGGCGAGCAATGTGCCTTTGTGCGAGGACTGGCCGAACGCCGCTTCCTTGCCGGTGAGCGAGGCGAACTCGCCGATGGAAATGGTGTCGCCGCCGCCGGAGGGGCCGCAGCCGGTGAATGTGGCGAGGAGCGTGGAGATTGCGAGCAGGAGGAGGAGGTTCAGTGGAGCACGCCAGTGGTTCATAAAAAATTTCGCTTTCTGTTTTTGCGGCCGGCAGCAACCGCAGAATCGTTTCCAGTCCGGTGTCACGCGGCCAAGCTAGAGAGACGCGCCGGAAGATTCAATCCTCAAAGCATGGCGAGGCCGCGAACCGCGGACACATCGTGACACTGCCACCAACCACGAAAAACACCCTGAAGGGTGGACACCAAACCGTCGCGGCCCTGTTTGGTGTCCACCCTTTCGGGTGCTGCGGTGGGTCGAAGCGATGGTGGCAGTGTCTAGGAGCGCCCCCGAGCCGCCTGAAAGCGGGACTCCGAACGTGCGCCGCGTTGCCGCTTGCGCCCACGCTCCCGGGCCTCTAATTTTTCGGCCATGCTGAAATTCCTGACGCTGGGTTTTGTGCCAGCGCTGTTGGTGGTCGCGACGGGTTGCGGCAAGAAAAGCGGCGGCGGCCCGCCCGGCGGTTTCCCGCCCCTGCAGGTTGTCGCCGTCGCGGCCAGAAGCCAGCCGGTGACGGAATCGCTTTCGCTCGTCGGGAGCATCGCGCCGAACGAAATGGTCGAGCTTCAGGCCGAGACCGAGGGCATCGTTCAGGAAATTCTGTTCGCCGAAGGCCAGCGCGTGGAGAAGGGCCAGTTGCTGATCCGTTTGGACGACACCAAACTCGCCGCCGCGGTCGCCGAGTCGGAAAGCAGTTTCAAATTGAGCCAGGCCAACTTCGAGCGCGCGAAGCAACTGCTCAAGGACACGTTGATCTCCAAACAGGAATACGACCAGGCGGCGGCCACGTTTGATCTGAATCAGGCGACGCTAGGATTGAAGCGACGCCAACTCAAGGATGCGCACATCAACGCGTCCTTTGCCGGCATCTCCGGCGCGCGGAAGGTCAGCCCCGGCCAGGTCATCGCCAAGGGCACGGTGTTGACGGCGCTGGTGGATCTCGATCCCGTGAAAGTCGAAGTCAATGTGCCGGAGCGTTACCTGCAACGGCTCAAGATCGGGCAGCCGCTGGAATTCACGGTCGCGGCGTTTCCGGGAGAGAAGTTTCGCGGCGAAGTTTATTTCATTTCGCCGCAGATCAACGAGAACCTCCGCACCGCGCTGGTCAAGGCGCGGATTCCCAATCCGGATACCAAACTGCGCGGCGGCATGTTCGCGAGCATGGACCTGACGCTGCAAGTTCGCGACGCGGCCATCGTCATTCCCGAACCGGCGCTCATGAGCAGCGGCGACGCGTTCTCGGTGTTCGTGGTGGACAAGGACGGCAAGGCGCAAATCCGCCCCGTGCAGGTCGGCCTGCGCCTCGCGGGCAAGGCGGAGGTCGTGAAAGGTTTGAGCGCCGGGGAAATTGTGGTGGTGGAAGGAGTTCAGAAACTGGGCCCGGGTTCGCCGGTGAAGCTCGCGCCGGCGGAAGCGGCGGCGGCGTATGGGAAGTGAGCGGGTGAGGGAGAGACCAAGCAGGTGGGAAAGTGGGCAGGTGAGAAAGTGAGCGGATAGAAAACGATAGCAACAAAACTATGAATGTGATCAGACACCATTGGCAGCTCGAGGTGTACAAGCTCTCCGTTGATGCGGCGATGCAGATTTTCCAACTAACCATGGCCTTCCCGCGAGAGGAAATGTATTCGCTGACGGATCAAATCCGCCGATCCTCCCGCTCCGTCTCCGGACAGATTGCCGAAGGCTGGCGCAAACGGAAATACGAAGCGTCCTTTGTCAACAAGTTGAACGACGCTGAAGGTGAAGCTGCCGAAACCCAGTCATGGATCGAATACGCTGTGAAGTGCGACTACATGGAGCGCAAGGTCGGTCGCGAGTTGCACCGCCTATACGATCGGATCCTCGGCAAGCTCGTCAACATGGGCAACAATCCTGGCCCGTGGCTCTTGCAGAAAACCCGCCCGTAGCCAGCTTTCCCACCTTCTCACTTTCCCACTTTCCCACCCGCCATGTTCCTCTCCCGCGCCAGCATCCAACGCCCCGTCCTCGCCACGATGATGAATCTCGTGCTGATTCTGTTCGGGGTCATCAGCCTGTCGCGCTTGCCGGTGCGTGAGTTGCCGGACATTGACCCACCCATCGTCAGCGTCACTACGATTTATCCGGGCGCGAACGCGCAAGTGGTCGAGACGGAAGTCACCGAGCGGCTCGAGGAGCAGATCAACAACATCGAAGGCATCAAGACGCTGAGCAGTTCGAGCCGCGAAGGCGTCAGCACGATTGGCATTGAGTTTGATCTTTCGCGGGACATTGATGTCGCCGCGCAGGACGTACGCGATCGCGTCTCGCGCGTGCGCGGCGAGCTGCCCACGGACGTGCTCGAACCCATCATCGCCAAGCAGGATTCCGACGCGCAGCCGATCATCTGGACCGCGTTGAACAGCGACCGTTACTCGACGCGCGAACTCACGACGCTCGCCGAGCGCCAGATCAAACCGCGCCTGCAAGGCGTGCCCGGCGTTTCCTCCGTGATGATCGGCGGCGAAAAACGATTCGCGATGCGACTCTGGCTCGACTCGGACAAGATGGCCGCGCGTCAGGTCACGGTGCTCGACGTGGAGCGCGCGTTGCGCGAACAAAACATCGAACTGCCCAGCGGTCGCGTCGAAAATCTTGACCGCGAAATGACCATCGAGACCCGCGGCGAACTCAAGACCGCAGCGGAGTTCAACAAACTGGTCGTGCGCACCGACGGCACCACGCTGATCCGGCTCAGCGACATCGGGCGCGCCGAGGAAGGCTCGGAGGATTATCGCACCATCGCCCGCGCCAAAGGCAAGCCGTGCGTGTTCCTCGGCATCGTCAAGCAGGCCAAGGGCAACACCGTCTCGGTCGCCAAGGGCATCCGCGCGGAAGTCGCGGCCATCCAACCGACGTTACCCGTGGGCTGCGATTTGTATGTGGCGTACGATTCCAGCATTTATGTCGAGAAGGCCATCAAGGAAGTCTGGAACACGCTGGGCGTCGCGTTCGTGCTGGTCGTGCTGATCATTTTCGTTTTTCTGCGAAACATCCGCTCCACGATCATTCCGGCGGTGGCCATTCCCGTTTCGATCGTTGGCTCGCTCGCCGTCCTCCAACTGCTCGGCTTCTCGGTGAACATCCTCACGATGCTCGCGCTGGTGTTGAGCATCGGCATTGTCGTGGACGATGCCATCGTCGTGCTCGAAGCGATCTTCCGCCACGTCGAGGAAGGGATGCCGCCGATGAAGGCGGCGTTCAAGGCGATGGAAGAAATCAGCTTCGCCGTAATCGCCATCACGATCTCGCTCGTGGCGGTGTTCGCGCCGCTGGCGTTTCAGAAGAGCACGACCGGACGATTGTTCATCGAGTTCGCGATGGCGGTTTCCGGCGCGGTGGTGATCTCGGCCTTCGTGGCGTTGACGCTGACGCCGGCGATGGCCGCGCGCATCCTCAAGCCGATCGCGGACGTGAAGCACGGTTCGCTCTTCAACTGGTTCGAGCGCGGTTTCAACTGGCTGGCCACGACTTATGGCCGCGGGCTGCGCTGGGCGCTGCATCATCGCATCTTCATGCTGCTGGTCACGGTCGCCACGGTGGTCGTCATGGTTTTGGCCTACAAAGGACTGGAACAGGATTTCCTGCCGCTCGAAGACAAGGGCCGGATGTTCTGCCTGGTGTTCACGCCGAACGGCTCGACCAGCGAGTTCACCGACCGGCAATTGCAGAAGGCGGAAAAAATCGTCGCCGCCGTGCCGGAAGTGGAAACGTTCGGCGCGATGGTGGCGCCGGGCTTCGCCGGACCGGGCCAGGCGAACCTCGGCGTGATTTTCGTGCGGTTCAAGGACAAGAGTCAGCGTGAGCGCTCCGTCCAGGAGATCGTCCACGGCCCCGGCGGCGTGGCGCAACGGTTCTTTATGGAGGTGGAAGGCGGCTTCGCGATTCCCAATCTGCCCAAGGCCATCGAAGTCAACTTCCGCGATTCGCCGTTTGAATTGATTTTGCAGAACCAGAACCTCGACGCGTTGGAAAAAACCTCGCAGGCCATCGCCAACAAGATTCGCGGCATGAACAGCCTGCGCAACGTCCGAGTGGGCTATGAGGTGGACAAGCCGGAGTTGCGCGTGAGCATCGAGCGCAGCCGCGCCGCGTCGCTCGGTGTGAGCATTCAGGATATTTCGCGCACGATGCAGATTCTCTTCGGCGGCCTGGACCTTAGCCGCATCAAAGTGGACGGCAAGGAATACAAAGTGATGGCGCAACTGGCGCGGGAGTCACGCCTCACACCGCAGGACCTGGACAAAGTTTTCGTTCGCAACAACAAGGGCGCGTTGATCCAACTCAGCAGCCTTGTCACGCACGAGCAGGGCGCGGCGGCCAACTCCATCAATCACCTCGGTCGCCTGCGCAGCGCCAGCATCACGGCTTCGCCCGGCACCGTTCCCATCGGCACCGTGCTCAAGGATGTCGAGGCAATGCTGGCGACGGAGTTGCCGGCGGGATTTCTTTACGCTTGGGGCGGCGATGCCAAGAGCCTGCGCGAAACCAGCGGTGAAGTGTGGTGGGTCATGATCCTGGCGATGGTCATCATCTACATGACGCTGGCCGCCCAGTTTGAGAGTCTCATTCATCCCATCACCGTGATGGTTGCGTTGCCGCTGGCGGCCATCGGCGCGTTCGGTTTGCTCTGGTTGCTGGATTTCGGCGGCAAGGTGGGATTGTATCCGCCGATTCCGGCGATGAACATCAACCTGTTCAGCCTCGTCGGCCTCGTGTTGTTGATCGGCCTGGTCACGAAGAACTCCATTCTCCTCGTCGAGTATGCGAACCAGCAGGTGGCCAAAGGCACGGAGTCACACGAAGCGATGGTGCGCGCCGGTCTGGTCCGGCTGCGTCCGATCCTGATGACCGCCTTCTCGACCATCGCCGGCATCCTGCCGATCGCGATTGGTTTCGGCAGTGGCGCGGAAAGCCGGCGACCGATGGGCATCGCCGTGGTGGGCGGGATGTTGACCAGCACGTTCCTCACGCTGTTCGTGGTGCCGGTGGTTTACACGTTCTTCAGCGATGTTGTTGAAAAATTGCGGCGCAAGCCCGTAGCGCAGGCGCTGCCGGCGGACACCGCACCGGCGGGCAAATAGATTCAACCGAGCAGCGCCTTCCTGGCCGCCGGGAGTTGCGGTGATTTGCGCGCGCCATCGAGGATTTTCAGGAGCATGGCCCGAGCTACGGGTTTGACCACGGAGAAACTCCCGTTGTCAATCAAGCCCTGCAATCCCGCAATCGGGCCTGCTCGATGTCGCGAATAGGCAACCGTGGTCTTGTGCGTCAGCAGATCGAAATCCTCCGGGCCGAGCACGCAAAGATCGTCCACGCACTCCTCGGTCAGGGAAGTCATGTTTACCATCAGGATGTCCCCGCCGGTGCGTTGCGGATCGGAAAGCACCACCCAAATATGACGGGGCGGCAGATTACATCGGAGCGTCGTGCCGAGGGTGATCATGCCCGGGCAAAGGCGGCGTCCAACAAGTTCAGCTCCGCCACGCCCTCCGCCAGATGACGGATTTGATCCTCCGTCTTGCCCACCGCTTCCGCCATGCGTTCCACCGGGATGCGATCATGGCCCTGCGCCAGCGGCGTCCACTCCGCACAGTGCTCATGACACCAGTCGCGCAACTGCCATTGGTCCTTCGCGCCGTGCTCGCGGTAAAGCTCGTCCATCAACGCCAGTTCGGCTTCCGCCAGATGCTGGTAGGCCGGCGGCTCGACCAGGGAGACTTCATGATTTTGCCGGTCACTGATGAGCCGCTCCCAATCGCACTGGGCCGCACCCCAGAGCGAGCCGGCATTGACCAAATCCAGCAACTCGCTCGTCACCGGTCCATTCCGCATGGAAAAGTACGCCCCGCCCACCACGGGCAGGCCGCGCCGCTGAATCGAAAGCCGGTCCAGCAAATAGACCAGCTTCACCAGCTTCATGATGTTCATCGCCCCGCCCTCTTTTTCGAGAAAATGACAAGCGACCTCCGTGGCCTTCGCCGGATTGAAGGTAAAGTTCATGCCGCATTTATACGGCGTTGCCGCAGTGAACGCAACGCCTCAGAACGAAACTGCACGGCGCTCGCGGGCCACAAGTTTCATGCGCCAAAACGTGTCGGCGCGTTTTGCGTGAGCCGAAAACTTTCGGCTTGCCTCGTCTGGCGGTTCCTCGACGTGAGTGGATGTTCTCTGTAATCTGCCGGCATGAAGTTCGGGTTCAATCATCTGACGCTGCTCGCCGCGCTGCCCCTGGCGCTGGCTTCGTGCGGAAAATCGGACACCGGGAAACCGGCGCGGCCCGAGGCGGCGCCGCGCGCGGTCCGCGTCACACGCGCGGAGTTGCGGCCGATGGAGCGCGCGTTGCGCGTCGTGGGCACCCTCCTCGCGCACGAGGAAGCCACCATCGCCGCGCAGGTCGCGGGGCAGATTGAAACCAACCACGTGGACCTCGGCGACCGCGTCACCGCCGGACAGGAACTGGCCTTGATTGACACGACTTCCTACGAGGCGCTGGTTCGCCAGTCCGCCGCGATGCTCACCAAAGCCACCGCCGCCGCGGCCAGCGCCGCGCGAACGCTCAAACGCATTCAGGATTTGCAGAAGGACCAGATCGCTTCCACGAGCGAACTCGATCAGGCCGTCGCCGAGGCCGGCAAAACCGCCGCCGATGTCAAAGCCGCCGAAGCCACCGCCGCCATCGCGCGGCTCAATCTCGAACGCTCGCGGGTCCGCGCGCCGTTCGCGGGCGCCGTGGCCCAACGCCTCGTGAACGCCGGGGATTACGTCGCCATCGGCACACCCATCGCCCGGCTCGTCCAGACGGACCCGTTGCGCCTCCGCCTCGAAGTGCCCGAGCGCGAATCCGTGGCGGTGCGCGCCGGCCAGAGCGTGCGCGTCACCGTCGAAGGCGACACGAATGTTTACCGTGGTCAACTCGCGCGCGTCGCGCCGGCCATCCGCGCGGCCGATCGCATGTTGCAGGTGGAAGCCGACGTGCCGAACCCGGGCGCGTTGCGCGCCGGCCTGTTCGCCCACGCGCAAATCGTCGTCAACGAAAACGAACCGGCGGTCAGCGTGCCGGCCAATGCGCTCCTCGTGTTTGCGGGCATTGAGAAAGTCGTCACGATCAAGGACGGCAAGGCGTTGGAGAAAACGGTCGCGACCGGGCGCCGCGGCACGGATTGGGTAGAAATCCTTTCCGGTTTGAGCGCGGGCGAGGCTGTGGTGCTTGAGCCGGCTGGCATTCGCACCGGGCAACCACTGACGATTAAGAGTGCCGCTGAGAATTTGCCTGTCAGCAAAACCCGAACGGAAGGTGTTCGGTGAGTTTGATTTGTTGACAGCTCTGACGCACATGAACTCAGTGTCACCAAGCAGTCGCGAGCCAAAGCGAAGCATAATCCCAACACTTGCAGTCATTGTGTTCGTCCTCCTCGCAGCGGCGGTTTATGAGTTCGGTCGTATGTTGGAGTTCGAGTATCCATTCTGGCCGACCTTGTGGCTGGCGAAACAGACAAAGACGTCTGATGGCAACCGAGTGGCTGACCTCATCCGCAGTCGGTCTGGTGCTTCCTACGTTGGCCAGCGTTGGCATCATTGCACTTGGTGCGACGTTGCCTATTCTCACGCGCCGAATGTGGCAGTCAAAGTAACTTTCAGCAATGACGAGAGAGATTTTTACCTGTTCGATTGGCAAGTGAGCCGGCGGAGGTTGCTTCCAATTACGGTTCGGACCGCCAGGCTTTTTCCGGAGTTGATCCCGCCGGGATGTGACATCAAGCCATTGGGCGTTGGTTTGAATTCGCAGCTATATCACGATGACGAGCCCTGTCTTGTTGTGGTATCGGCCCGTGGCACGAACGTGCCGCCTAACGGGAGTCACGCCAACCCTCATGCAAAAGCTCGCTGAAATCTGCATCCGCCGCCCGGTTTTCGGCACGATGATCGTGCTGGTGCTGGTCGTCGTCGGCGCGACGGGGTATCTCAAATTGGGCGTGGACCGTTCGCCGCCGGTGGACCTGCCGACGATCTACATCAGCACCCGCCTCCCCGGCGCCTCGCCCCAGGAGATGGAATCGCTCATCGTGCAGCCGATCGAGGAGCAGGTGAACACCGTCGAGGGCATCACGGAATTGCGCGCCATCGCCGGCGTCGGCAGCGCCTTCGTCATCATCCAGTTCGACCTCAGCCGCAAAGTGAACGAAGCGCTCGAAGACGTGCGCAATCGTGTCGCCGCGCTCGCCGGCCAATTACCGCGCGACGCCGACCCGCCCCAGGTCACGAAGTTCGACACCGAACGCAGCGGCGTGATTTCCATTTCCCTCTCGGGCGACCGTTCGCGGCGCGAGCTGACCGAGCTCGCGGACAAAATCGTCAAGGTGCAACTCGAGCGCGCGCTCGGGGTAGGCGAGGTGGAAATTTTCGGCGGCCTGTCGCGCGCCATCAACATCTGGGTGGACCCGGACCGGCTGGCGGCGTACCAGATTCCCATCACTGCCGTGCGCGACGCGGTGGCCCGCCAGAACGCCAACATCCCCGGCGGCAATGTGATCTCCACCGTGCGCGAGCACACGCTGCGCACCATGGGCCGGCTGACCGACGCGCGCGAGTTCGACGACCTCGTCGTGACAACGATCAATGGTTCGCCGATCCGCATCCGCGACCTGGGCCGGGCCGAGGACGGCACCAAGGAGGAGCGCACCAGCTCGCGTTTGAACGGACGCACCTCCGTCACCCTGATGGTGAAACGGCAGGCGGACGCGAACACGGTGGAAGTCATTGAAGCGATCAAGGCCCGGCTGCCCGCGATCCAGGCGCAATTGCCGGCGGACGTGCGGTTCGAAATCGTCGAGGATCAATCGCGTTACATTTACGAGGCGCTCCACGAGATCAACACCCATCTGCTGCTGGGCAGCATCCTCGCGAGCCTCGTTGTGTTTGCGTTCATGCGCAGTTGGCGCTCGACGTTCATCGCCGCCGTGGCGATTCCGTGTTCGGTCGTGTCCACCTTCGGCGTGATGTGGGCGCTGCATTTCACGCTCAACAGCGTGACGATGCTGGCGCTGGTGCTGATGGTCGGCATCGTGATTGACGACGCCATCGTCGTGCTCGAAAACATTTTTCGCTTCGTCGAGGAAAAGGCGATGCACCCGTTCGAGGCGGCGCGGGAGGCGACGCGGGAAATCGGCACCGCCGTGCTCGCCACCACCCTGAGCCTCGTGGTGATCTTCGTGCCGGTGTCGTTCATGTCGAGCGTGGCGGGGCGGTTTCTCTACCAGTTCGGCATCACGGCCGGCGTGGCGGTGCTGGTGAGCTTGCTGGTGTCGTTCACGCTCACGCCGTTGATGAGCGCGCGGCTGTTCAATTTCCGCGCCGTTCAGCGCTCCGCGCACGGCGGGCCGAAATCGCGCCGGGGACTTTACGGCGGGGTGGAGCGCCGCTATCTGGCGGTTTTGGAATTCTGCCTGCGGCATCGTCTGGCGGTGGTGGTGCTGGCGGTGTGCGTCATGGCGTCGTCGGTGCCGCTGTATCAGGCGCTGCGCCAGGAGTTCACGCCGGGCAACACCGACGAAGGCGAATTCGAAATCGGCCTCACAGCCCGGGAGGGCACGAGCTTGACGCAGATGAATGAAGTGTCGCTCTGGGTGGAGCGCGAACTGCGCGCCCTGCCGCAGGTCCGCGTGGTGCAAGGCGGCGTGGGCGGCAGCCGCATGGGCGGACCGAACTACGCGCGCTTCTACGTCCGGCTCGCGCCGCACGCGGAACGTGTCTTCCGCTGGTCACGTCTGCTCTCGCTGAAACCGTGGGCCGCATTCCAAGGCAATTACTCCCAGCGCGACGCGATTCAAATCGTCCGCGCGAAACTCAAGGACCTGCCGGGCGTACGGGTTTCCGTGCGCGGCTCTTTCGGCTCGATCAGCATGGGCGGCCCGAACTTCGAGATTGATTTTGCCATCCTCGGCCCCGAACTCGAATCGCTGGCGAAGTATGCCGAGGTTTTGCGCGTCCGCTCGGCGGAACTGGGCCTGGCCGACGCCGACACCACGCTCAAGCTGGACAAACCGGAGTTCCTCGTGCGCGTCAACCGCGAGCGCGCGGCGGCGCTGGGCGTTTCCGTCGAGGACATCGCCGTCGCCTTGCGGATCATGGTCGGCGGCGATGAACGCGTCTCGCGTTTTCGCGATGCCAGTGTCGGCGACGATTACGACGTGCAACTCCGGCTCGCCGACGGCAAGCGCAACGATCGCGAAACCATCGCGCGCCTTTCCGTGCCGCGGCAAGGTGGCGGGCTGGTGCGCCTCGACAACGTGGTGGACATCGTCGAAGGCCAGACCGCGTCGCGCATTGACCGGCTGGACCGGCAGCGGCAGGTGAGTTTGCGCGGCAGCATCACGCCGGGCTACGCGCTCAAGGACCGGCTCGAGGCCTTGCAAGGGGCGTTCAAGGAAATGAACCTGCCCGCCGCCTACACCTCCAAGGTGTCCGGTCGGGGCCGCGAACTGGAGCGCACGTTCAAGGAATTTCTCTGGGCCTTCCTGCTCTCGGTGATTTTCATGTACATGATCCTCGCCTCGCAGTACGAGAGCCTCATTCATCCGCTGACCATTTTGCTTTCGCTGCCGTTGTCGCTCCCCTTCGCGCTGTTCTCGCTCTGGGTCACGAACAATACGTTGAACCTGTACTCCGCGCTGGGCCTGCTCGTGCTCTTCGGCGTCGTGAAGAAAAATGCCATCCTTCAGATTGACCACATGAACAAACTGCGCGCGGCCGGGGCCGAACGCCTCACCGCCATCCTGCAAGGCAACCGCGATCGTCTGCGGCCGATTCTGATGACGACGCTGACGCTGGTGGCCGGCATGATTCCGCTGGCGCTGGGCAGCGGCCCGGGCGCGGAGGAACGTCGCGCCGTGGCGGTCGTGGTGATCGGCGGGCAAACCCTTTGCCTGCTGCTGACACTCATCGTCACGCCGGTGAGTTATTCGATCTTCGATGACTGGGGGCAGGGCCGGTTCTTCCGCCGGCGGAAATCGGGTGTGATTAAAAACGGGTGAGGGCCTTATGGACTGCGGTGGCAAGTCGGACGCGACACCGCTTTGGCCCCGACGACGGCGAGGCCAATGAGCAACCCGCCCCGTGCGCTCGAAAGCGGTGTCGCGTCCGACTTGCCACCCCAGTCCAAAAATACCGCCAGCACCCTCTCACCCTCACCCGCCTTTAATCGCACCCGCGGAAATCAGTGCCGCCCGCTTCAAGTTGACGCTTCGCCCCGGCCCGCTTACTGTTCCGCGCACGCCAACCCGGTTTGCCAGATTTATTATGAAAAAATTGCTGTCCGTTTTTCTGAGCCTCGCCGCGCTCTGCGGTCTGGTTGCCAACGCCAATGCCAAGGCCGTCGTGGGCGACCCCGCCGCGAAGCTCGACATCTCCGGCTGGATAAAAGGCAAACCCGTGGACCTCGCCGCCGTCAAGGGCAAGCAGGTCGTCGTCGTCGAGTTTTGGGCGACGTGGTGCGGGCCGTGCCGCACGAGCATTCCGCACCTCACCGAGATGCAGAAAAAATTCAAGGACGTGATCTTCATCGGCGTGAGCGACGAGGACGCTGAGACGGTCAAGCCGTTCGTCAAGAAGATGGGCGACAAGATGGATTACACCGTGGCCGTGGACAACGACCGCAAGACCAGCGCCGGTTACATGGAGGCTTACGGCATCAACGGCATTCCGCACGCGTTCATCGTGGACAAGGAAGGCCGCGTCGTCTGGCTCGGTCACCCGATGGGCGGACTGGAGGAAACGCTGGCGGAAGTGGTCGCCGGCAAGTTCGATCTGGAAAAATCCAAGAAGCGCGGCGACGCGCAGAAGCAGATCGAGGCGTTCGCCGAGGCCGCGGGCCGCGACGTGAACGATCCGAAGCTCGAAAAAATGGGCAAGGACCTCGAGGCTCTCGACGCCGAACTCGGTGGCATCACGCCGGGCGAAAAATTCAGCGCCGCCGAGATCCTTAAGAAGGTAAAGTTCCAGAGCGTGATGCGCGATTATCAACTCGCCGTGATGTCGGGCAAGGGCGGCACGAACTTCGAGCACATCGAAAAGAAACTCGCCGAGGCGGCGCCAAAAGATTTTGATCTCGTCGCGTTCAAGGAAAGCATCACGACGGGCAAGGTCATCAACGATTACATGAGCGCCGCGCAAAAGGGCGACACCAACACGCTGCCCGAACTCACGAAACAAGTCGCCGGCCTCAAACCGAAGAATCCGCGGATGTTGCTCCAGATCGCCTGGACGATCATGGATGAGAACCGCCTGAAGGTTCACGATTACGAACTCGCCGCGAAGCTGGCGAAGAACGCCGTGGAAGCCGCCGCAGGCAAAGACCCCGACTCGCTGTTCGTCTATGCCCGCGCGCTGTTCGAAGGCGGCCAGACCGCGGACGCCGTGAGTTGGCAAAAGAAAGCTGTGGAAGCCGCCGGCGACAACGCCGACGCGAAAAAAGAACTCGAAGCCACGCTCCAGAAATATCAGGACAAGCTGGCGAAGAAGTAGTCGCCTCGTAGCGGCGTCTCGGCAGAGCGCCGCCGTGCAATCCCGAAAATGCGGCGGTCTCCCGACGCGCCGCTACGAAAAAGTGCTCCGCAAATATTCGATGCTCTTACCCGCAATAACTTCCGGGCCTTCCTCGAATTTGAAAACCTCCACCGAGACGTAACCGCCGTAGCCCACTTCGCGCAGCGCGGCGGCGATGGGTTTGAAATCCACATCGCCGAAGCCCGGGCCTTTCAGGTTCTTGTCGTTCGCGTGGAAGTGCGCGAAGTGCGGCCACGACGCGCGAATGATTTGCGGAACCGGCTTCGACTCGGAAGACATCGCCTTCACGTCCAGAATTATTTTGAAACGCGGCGAGTTGAACGGCTTCACGAACTCAATCGCTTCCGCCGCCGTGTTGATGAAATTGGTTTCCGCCGGCGCGAGCGGCTCGAAACAGATTGTCACGCCACGGTCTTCCGCGCGTTTCACCGCGTCACGAAACGTCGCCGCCGTCCACTCCCACGCCTGCTCGCGCGTGACGCCGGGCAGAATGTTCCGCTGCTTCGGCGAACCCACGACCATGATCGTCCCGCCGAAATCCGCGCAGCAATCCACGAGGTCCGTGAAATACTTCGCGGTGCGCTCGCGGATGCCGGCGTCCGTGTGATTGAGATACAAACCCTCCGGCTTCACCAACAGCCAGTGCAGCCCGACGATTTCGATCTGGTTCCGCGCCGCGAGGTCGCGGATGCGCTGACGTTCGGCGGCGGAAATCTCATTCACCGAATTCGCCAGCGTGAACGGCGCGATCTCCACCCCGGCGTAACCGAGCCGCGCGGCGTGCGTGAGCGTGTCGTCCAATTTCCAGCCTTGATAAATCTCGTTGCAGATGGCGAACTTCATGTGCGGAGAGATTCAGGAATCGAAGCGGCTGGTTCAAGTTTGAATGTGCGGGCTTCACTCATAATGCGCGAACCTCGCGCACGCATCGCGCTTCTTATACCCGACTCCCGCACAAAATGCCATGGCATCGGTGGTGCTTGAAGTTGTCCATCGTATGAAAGGTCGCCAACAAAACGGGTTTTCGTTCTGGGAACTGATGATAGTCCTCAGCATTCTCGCGGTCGTGAGCGCCGCGATTCTGCCGGGGATGATGCGCGCCCGCCGGCGTAGTGCGCGGATCAACTGCACTAACAATCAAAAACAAGTTTCTCTGGCTTTCAAACAGTGGGCGCTGGATCAAAGCGATAGCTTTCCGATGGCCCGATCACAAACGAACGGCGGGACGATGGAATTAGTTGCGTCCGGGCTTGTCTGGCCACATTACCTCGTGATGTCAAACGAACTCAACACGCCGAAGGTGCTCGTTTGTCCAACAGACACGAATCGGCTCGCCGCGACAAACTGGGATTCGTTGCGCAACTTGAATCTCAGCTATTTCGTCGGCGTGGATGCCCTGGATACGCAACCGTCGATGTTTCTCATTGGGGACCGGAATATTTCAATCGCCGGTGAGAAGCCTCGACGCGGATTGATTTCCATCTGGACGAACACGCCGATTGCGTGGACAGAGCAAATTCACGGCAAGCAAGGCAACATTGGTTTGGCTGACGGAAGCGTTCAAGGCCTTTCAAACAAACGCCTGCAAGAAACATTCGCAGCTACCGGATTCACAACGAACCGGCTCGCGTTTCCGTGATCAACTCAGACTCGGCTTCTCCTTGTGCCAGCCCGTGCTTTGCTCGTAGGCGTGGGCGATCTTCAAAATCGTTTCCTCGCCGAACGGCTGGCCGAGCAGTTGCAAGCCGATGGGCAGCTTCGGCGATTTCGTGAAGCCGCACGGCACGCTGAGGCCGCAGATGCCCGCGAGGTTGCACGAGAGCGTGAAGATGTCGCCGAGATAAAGTTGCAGCGGGTCTTCGGATTTCTCGCCGATCTTGAACGCCGCCGTCGGCGTCGTGGGCGCGACGATTGCGTCCACCTTCGCGAAGGCGTTGGTAAAATCCCGGCGGATGAGCGTGCGGACTTTTTGCGCGTGCAGGTAGTAGGCGTCGTGGTAGCCGCTGCTCAAAACGTAAGTGCCGAGGATGATGCGGCGTTTCACTTCCGCGCCGAAACCCGCGCCGCGCGTTTTGGAATAAAGCTCGATGGGGTCCGCGCCGTCCACGCGCGCGCCGTAGCGGATGCCGTCGAAGCGCGCGAGGTTCGCGGACGCCTCGGCGGTGGCGATGATGTAATAGGTCGCGACCGCGTAATCCGTGTGCGGCAAAGAAATCTCCACGATCTCCGCGCCGAGTTTCGCGAGCTGTTGCACGGCGGCGTCGGTCGCTGACTTCACATCGGGATCCAGTCCGCCAATCATGTATTCCTTCGGCAACCCGAGCTTCAAACCTTTGATGCTTTGCCCGAGCGCGGCGGTGTAATCCGGCACGGCGTTCGGAATGCTCGTTGAGTCGAGCGGGTCGTGGCCGGCGATGACGTTGAGCATCGTCGCCGCGTCGCGCACATTTTTCGCGAGCGGGCCGATCTGATCGAGCGATGATGCGAACGCCACCAGACCGTAGCGCGAAACGCGACCGTAAGTCGGCTTCAATCCGACGCAACCGCACAGCGCCGCCGGCTGGCGCACGCTGCCGCCGGTATCCGAGCCGAGCGTGGCGATGACTTCATCCGCCGCGACCGCCGCCGCCGAACCGCCGGACGAACCGCCGGGAATGCGCGCCGTGTCCCACGGATTGCGCGTGACGCCGAACGCGGAGTTCTCCGTCGAACTGCCCATCGCGAACTCATCCATGTTCAAGCGACCGATCAACACCGCGCCGGCTGCCTTGAGTTTTTCCGCAACCGTCGCGTCGTACGGCGAAATGAATTTTCCGAGGATTTTGGAGCCGCACGTGAGCGGCTGGCCTTTGACGGCGATGACATCTTTTAACGCAACGGGTACGCCGAGGAGCGGTCGTTGCGCGTGCGTCGCGCCGGCGGCGATGGCTTGGTCCGCCGCGTCCGCCTGCGCGAGCGCATCCGCCGGGTCGTGGCTGAGGAAGGCGTGAAGTTTCCCATCCACCGCAGCCACGCGGTCGAGGCACGCCTGGGTGGCGGCGCGCGCGGACACTTCCCGCCGCGCCAGCCGCTCGGTCAGTTCGGCGATCGTGAGTTGATTCAGCATGGAAATAAAAATCCGTCCGCGTCCGCCATCCGCGCCGCGCGGCCCTCCAGACTAGGAAAATCAAGGCGGGCCGCGCAAAGATGAAATTCCGGCCGCCAGGCGTGACAACCGTTTGCGCCAAACTTCCCGCTTGTCATCGCGCGCGCAGTTGCTACCTTTTGCGGCCTTTTATGAAAGCAGACATTCATCCGAAATACGTGACAGCGGAAATCCGTTGCGCCTGCGGCAACGTGATCGCGACCCGCTCCACCCGGCCCGTGATCATCGTGGGCATTTGCAACGTTTGCCATCCGTTTTACACCGGCACGCAGAAGTTCGTGGACACGGCGGGCCGCGTGGACAAGTTCCAGCAGCGCGCCGCCAAGACCGAGGCCGCCCGCGTCGCCTTCGAAGCCACGAAGAAAAAGAAGAAGTAGCCATTTTCAAAACACCGCCCGCATTTTCCGAAATTACGGAGATGTGGGCGGTTTTCTTTTTGTGAAAGTCTCCGGCAAGAAGCTCCAAGCACCAAACACCAAGCTCCAGAGAAGCTTCAAACTCCAAGCCCCAAGCAATTCTTCGGAAGTGCGGGTTGGGAACTTGGGGCTTGGAATTTCTCTGGAGGCTGGCTCGCGACCTGTCGGAGTTGGAGCTTGGAATTTGGAGCTTTGAATCATGGATTTCCGTCCGCACATCGAAAGGTTCCGCAAACGCTTTGCCGAGGTCGAGGCCTCGCTCAGCGACGCGAAGGTTTTTGACAACGCCCAGCGCGCGCAGGAGCTCGGCAAGGAATACGCCCGACTCAAGGACCTCGTCGCGGCGGGCGCAGGCTATTTGAAAACGGTCAGCGACCTCGACGAGAACCGCGCGCTGCTCAAGAGTGAACCGGTGGAATCTGAAATGGCGCAGATGGCGAAGGAGGAGGTCGTCCGGCTCGAAGTCCGGGAGAAAAAACTCGCGCAGCAACTTCAGTTCGGTCTCATCCCGCCCGACCCGACCGACTCACGCAACACCATCGTTGAAATCCGCGCCGGCGCGGGCGGTTCGGAATCCGCGCTGTTCGCCGCCGATCTTTACCGGATGTATTGCCGTTACTCCGAAGCGCGCGGCTGGAAGGTTGAGCCGATTGATTCCAATCCATCCGATCTCGGCGGGTTCAAGGAAATCATTTTTGAGATCACGGGCACGGATGTTTTCAAGCGCATGAAATACGAGAGCGGCGTGCATCGCGTCCAGCGCGTGCCCGCGACCGAGGCGCAGGGCCGCATCCACACCAGCACCGCGACCGTGGCCGTGTTGCCCGAGGCCGAGGAAGTGGACATCGAAATCAAACCCGACGAAGTCGAGATCAACTGCTGTCGCGCTTCGGGCAAAGGCGGTCAGGGCGTCAACACCACCGATTCCGCCGTGCAGATCATCCACAAGCCGACCGGTCTCATCGTGCGCTGCGCCGACGAACGTTCGCAGCAAAAGAACCGGATCAAGGCGATGACTGTGCTCCGCTCGCGCCTGCTGGAGCGCAAAGTCGCCGAGGAGAACGCCAAATACGCCGCGCAACGCAAGGATCAGGTCGGCACCGGCGAGCGCAGTGAAAAAATCCGCACCTACAATTTCCCGCAGAACCGCGTGACCGACCACCGCATCGAGGTCACGCTCTACAACCTCGCGAACGTCATCGAAGGCGACCTCAATCCGTTGATCGAACCGCTCATCACGCACGACATGGAAACGCGTCTCGCGGCGCTCAACGTCTGACCATGAAACGGCTCTGTGTTTTCTGCGGTTCGAGTCACGGGAACTCTCCCGCGTTCACCGCCGCTGCCCGTGAACTCGGCGAAGCTATCGCGGCGCGCGGCATTGAACTCGTCTATGGCGGTTCGCACGTCGGCTTGATGGGCGTGGTCGCGGACGCGGCGCTCGCTCGCGGCGGCAAAGTCATCGGCGTGCTGCCGCGTTTCATGGCGGACAAGGAACTCGCGCACCCGAAGCTCACGCAACTTCACCTCGTGGAGACGATGCACGAACGCAAGCAACTCATGGCGGAATTGGCGGAGGGTTTTGTCGCGTTGCCCGGCGGCTTCGGGACGATCGAGGAAATTTTTGAGGCGGTGACGTGGGCGCAGTTACATCTGCACGAGTTCCCGTGCGGGGTGTTGAACGTGGACGGCTATTACGATTCGCTCGTGGAATTTCTGCGCGTCTCGGTGGCGAAGGGTTTCGTGCGACAGAAACAATTTGAATCCGTGATCGTGGCGTCCAGCGTGGACGAAATGTTCCGGCGCTTCGCGACGTTCAAGCCGGAGAAATCCGAGAAGTGGATTCTGAAGGGGAAAATTTGACCGCGATACAGCTAAACGCAGAGACGCAGAGGACGCGGAGAAACGCAGAGGCTGATTCAAGAATAGAAATCAGCCGCCAGCAGATTCGCTTTCTTTCCTCTGCGACTCTTTGCGGCCTCTGCGTCTCTGCGTTGGACTGAGCGGTGCGGGTGCGGGCTGATTTTTATGAAACCCAAAGGTTTGATTTTCGATTGCGATGGCACGCTGGCCAACACCATGCCGTTGCACTGGCGCGCGTGGCAGTTGATTACGCAACGCCACAACCTGCATTTCCCCGAGGACCGCTTTTACTCGCTCGGCGGCGTGCCCTCGCGCGACATCCTGAAAATGCTCGCGCAGGAACAGGGCCGATCCTTCGACCACATCGCCGTTGCGCACGAGAAGGAAGAGGCGTATCTGCCGCTCATGGGAGAAATCGAACCCATCCACGCCGTCGTCGAGATCGCGCACGCGCATGAGGGCAAAATCCCGATGGCCGTCGCGTCCGGCGGCACACAGCGCATCATCTGCCAGGTACTCGAACACTTGAAAATCCGCCATCTCTTCGCCGCCGTCGTGACGAGCGAGATGGTGAAAAATCAAAAACCCGCGCCCGATATTTTCCTCGAAGCCGCGCGACTCATCGGCGTGGACCCGAAATGCTGCCGGGCCTACGAAGACACTGATCTCGGCATGAGAGCCATTCGCGATGCGGGCATGGAGGCGGTGGATGTGAGGGAACTGATCGTGAAGCGTTGAAGCGTTGAAAAGTTATAGTGAGCAGAAGAGTGTGATTTGACTCGCCCTCACCCTGGCCCTCTCCCCCAAGGAGAGGGAACAGCTATCGCGCGCCGCACAAAATTCGATGATCAACTCCGCCGTCACTGTGGGTTGTTTTTCCGAAGGGCGAGACGAACGAACGCTAAACCACATCGCGTTTCCAAGAAACCGGCCAATGATTCTCCCTCTCCTCAGGGAGAGGGCCGGGGTGAGGGCGAGCGTCTCAACCATTCTCTGCCGCGCCTACGAAGACACCGATCTCGGCATGAGAGCCATTCGCGATGCGGGAAATGGAAGCGGTGGATGTGAGGGAATTGGTGACGATGGATCAGACCGCTTTGTCAGAAGCCAATCAAGGTAACAAGACGACGCGATAATAACCTACTGTCGCGATGGGTGTGGAATCCACGAAGGACGCCATGTTGCTGGTGGCGGTGACATTTGGGACCAGAGACGTCCAGTTCCCGGAAGTCAGCAACGATCTTCGTTCCACGCGGTAAATCCCGTTTGTGAACGCAGTCCAGTTCAACTTCACGGTCCCGTTCGTAGTGGAGAGAGACGTAATTTGTGGGACCTGTGCCAAGCGAAAGAAAATGCCGGCGTTTCCATTCAACGATAATCTTAGGCTCTGATCTACCGCCAAACCGTAGAGATTTCCGTCGTTTCCCAAACACAACTCCGCCAATGGATTTTGAGCATTCGTCCCATCGAATTTGGCGACGCTGGTGAGCACACCGTTTGTCGTGATGCTGTAAACAGTCCCAAAAGACCCGTAGGACGAGTTCGTGTTTTGGGGGCCATAGCCGGTGACACCATACAATTTGCCATCTGGCCCTTGTGTGACTTCTGAGCCGGGCCCGGCGCCATTGATCCCATCGAAAGAAACCAGCGTTGTCAAAGTGCCATCCGGCGTCATCTTGAATACCGTGCCGCGATCAAACGCTCCGCCCCCAGCAGTGGTGCCGTAGAAGTTCCCGTCACCTCCTTGAATCAAACCTGCATATGGAGCAGCGCCGTTGGTCCTGTTGAAGTTAACCAGCGTCGTCAGCAGTCCATTCGTCGTTGATTTGAAAACCGTGCCCAAACCCGTGAAGGGACTACCCGCGAAACCCACGCCACCAGCCGCCGTTGTCCCATACAAGTTGCCGTCGTTGCCGAGCACCACTGAACTTAAGGGAGCTGAACCATTCGTGCCGTTGAACGAAAACAAAATCGAGGATACTCCATTGGTCGTAATTCTTATTACACTCCCCAAACCCAAAGTGTAAGAGTTGCTCCCGCCTTGCGAGGTGACGGCGTACAGGTTCCCCGCGCCATCGTATGTGAGCGGGCCGCGAATTGTGGATTCGCGCGGTTCACCCCAAGGAAATTCCACAGTCGGCGTTCCGTTCGTTCGAAAACGGAAAACATTTCCGGGCGGATCCGGGTTGTATCCGTTGGCAACGCCGTAAAAATCCCCGTTTGCGGAATGCGTCAACCAGCCATTGGGACCCGAGTATGGCGATCCGTCAAAGGAGTATTGAGTGATCACAGCCCCATGCGGCGAGACTTTGAAAACCGTGCCGGAATCGAAGTCACCCCCGCGGAAGCTCGCTCCAAAAAACCATCCGTCGGAGCCTTCCACCAACCGCCCGGACGGAAATATTGGCGCGCCGTTTGTTGGGAAAAACTCGTGGAGGATTTGCAGCGCCATTTCCGCACCCATCATCCGAGTGGGGAAGGTAGAAATGACAACCAACAGAATTGCGAGAAGCGGCAATCTCCGCCACCGCAAGACAACATCCCTTTCCGATCGAGCTTCGCTCTCTGATGTTGAAATGTGCTTCATTCCCTACAGCTTATTCGGCTTGCGCCAAGTGTTCGGCCAGACTCCTGCATTTTACCAGCGTTACGCCCGCCTTGCAAAGAGAAGAACTGATCTGGTGTCGCCTCAGGTTGCCGCTTCCCGTTTCTTCCACACATACCGGAACATCACCACGCAGCGCCGCCGTGAGCGGGATGGCGAAGCTGGCCCGAAGAAAATCTAACGTTTCGCTGTGCGCGAGGACTTGCTTTTCCTTATGGCACTCTCGGCGGCGCGTTTCTTGAGTCTCTCAATTAAAGCCTCGCTCCGCGCCTCCTCTTGCGCACGCTCCTCGGGTGTCGCGGGGCGCAGGTAACCAACTCCGGTTTTTGAGAAAAGCGGCTCGGGCTTGTAACGGGAATTGTTCGCCAGCGCACTTTCCATGATGTCCTCGGCGGTCAGGTGCTCCAGCAGATCCAATCTCAGCTTCATCGCTCATAATTAAGACCGGTTTCCAAACTTGCGCAAGCGCCTTCACGTTTCACGCATCACGCATCACGCATCACACCTCCCGTTTCTTCCACACATACCGAAACATGACCACCCGCAGCGCCGCCGTGAGCGGGATGGCGAGGATGCCACCGAGAATTCCGCCCAGCAACGTCGTGCCGACCATCAGCGCGATGATGATGGTCACGGGATGCAGGCCCACGCGGTCGCCCATGATTTTGGGCTGGATGACGAGACCTTCCAGCGCCTGCACCACGGCGAACACCGCCAGCACGCCGACCGGATGTTGCCAGTCGCCGAACGACACGAGCGCGATGAGCAGCGCGGTCACGCAGGTCGTGATCGCGCCGAGGAACGGGATGATCGTGAGGAATGTCGCCATCACACCGATGAGCACGGAATACGGCAGGCCGATGATCGTGAAGCCGATGGTGTAAAGAATGCCGTCGCAAATCGCCACGAGCACCTGGCCCCGGAAAAACGCGATGAGGTAATCGTTGATCGAGTTGAGCACGAAAACGACTTCTTCCTTCAACTTCGATTCGTGAATCGGCAGGTAATCCGTCCACTTCGATTCAATGCCGTGTTTTTCCAGCAGAAAATAGAACGCATAGATCGGAATCAGCGCCAGCCCCGCGATCACACCGAACACAGCGCCGACAAAACCAAAGACGCGCGAGAGCCATTGGCCAAAGCGCGGCAAAATGCGCGCGACGGAATCCGTGATGGATTTGAAGGACGCCTGGTCGGCGGGTGCGGTGGCCGCCGGGGCCGTCACGGTTTCGGTCGCGGGGACGGCGCTGGTTTCGGAGACGAGGTTGGTTGAGACGATGGAAGTCACATTCGTGCCGGGCGCGGCAGCCTCGCCCAAAGTGCGCAGCAGCGGCACGACGGCTTTCGGCAGCCAGGTCGGCGGTTCTTGAGCCAGACCCGTTGCGCGGTGGCGGAGTTGGCTGGTGTAGGTGTCGGCTTTCGAGGCGAGGTCCTGCGCTTCGGTCACGAGCCGCGGCACGACGCTGGCAATCAGTCCGGTCACAATCACCAAAGCGAGTACGAACACCACCGCGATTCCGCGCGCGCGCGGCACACCCCGACGCTGGAGAAAATCCACGACCGGATCGAGCAGATACGCGAGCACGCCGGCGACGGCGATGGGCCAGAGCACGGGCGAGAGCACATTGAGCACCCGGCCGAGTCCCCACACCGTGGCGGCCACCAGCGCGACGATGAGCGCAAGTGCCAGTCCGGTGAGCGCGAGCCAGATGATGCGCGCCTGCTTTTCGGTGGGAGGCGGAAGATTCATGGGTTGGGAGCGTGTTGCGTGTTGCGTGTTGGGTCAAGTATTACACGGAAAGCGGAGATGAATCCATGACGCAACACGCAACACGTCAGCCCAGCCCCAGCTTCCTTGATTTCTCGGTCGCCGCGCGGACGGCGCTGATGACGGTGCCGCGCAGTTTGCCTTTTTCCAATTCGTGCAAACCCTCGATCGTCGTGCCGCCGGGACTCGTGACCATGTCTTTGAGCGCGCCGGGATGCAGACCGGTTTCGAGCACCATCCGCGCGCTGCCGAGGACGGTTTGCGCGGCGAGCTTGGTCGCGACATCGCGCGGGAGACCGGCGGCCACACCACCGTCGCTCAACGCTTCGATGAATTGAAAAACGTACGCCGGCCCGCTGCCGCTCAAACCGGTGACCGCATCGAGCAACGATTCTTTCACCTGAAATGCCACACCGACGGCGAAGAAAAGTTTTTGCGCCACCTCGCCATCTTCGCGCGTCGCGAACTTGCCGAGCGCGTAGGCCGTGGCGGACGCGCCGAGCAACGCGGGTGTGTTGGGCATGACGCGGATGACCCGCGTACCGTCGCCGAATGGCGCTTCGAGTTTTGCGAGCGGCACGCCGGCGGCGATGGAGATGAGCAGTTGGGCGCGCTGAACGTGCGGCCGGATTTCGGCGAGCACCGCCGCCACCTGGTCGGGCTTCACGGCGACGATGAGCACACTCGAAGCCTGGGTGACTTCGACATTGGAAGCGGTCGCGCGCGCGCCGGTCTCCTTCGCGAAGGATTTGCGCGCGGCCTCGAAGGGGTCGCTGGCGATGACGGACTTCGGCGCGACGAGGCCCGCGCGGATGAAACCTTTGGCGAGCGCGCCGGCCATCTTGCCCGCGCCGAAAAAACCGATGGTCAATTTGGAAGCCATGCGAGGGTTGTAGCAATTGACCCGCGCCGGCGGAAGTCAAATTGCGCCAGCGTCGGGTTAAAATGTCCGTGGCGCTGCTTGTCGCGCCGGAAGATTCTGCTATGTTCAACGCGCCTCGACCAAAATCGAAAGCCGCATGAGATTGTTCCGTTGTTTTGTTCTCGCCCTCCCCTTCGTGTGGCTCGCGCCCGCGCTGGCCGGCCCCATCACACCCGCGCCCGGCCAGCCCGGCGGCGCGTTGAGCGGGCGCATCGTTTTCACCAGCGCGGGTCACGGCTGGACGTGGAGCGGCAGCACTTGGGGGTTGCAACGGCCCGTGCTGCTCGAGATGTGCGAGGACTACGGCAACGTGGACCAAATGAATTTCTTCGCGCTGTATTGCTTCAATGCCGGCGCAACCGTCATCCCGTTCCGCCCCATCGGCAATCAGACGAACGAAGTCGTGCTCGACAACGATGACGCGGGCGTGAGCTTCAGCGGTGCGTGGTCGGACAGCACCTTCACCAATTACTACGGCAGCCCCGGCGACGTGCCGTATCGGTTCGCGTCCGTCGCCGCCAGTGAAACCGCCACGGCCACTTACACCCCGAACCTGCCGGCGGCCGGTTACTATCCGGTTTACACGTGGGCGGGCAACGGCACGAACCGCACCAGCCAGCTTTATCGCATCCGACACACGGGCGGCGAGGCGACCGTGCGGGTGCCGCATCACCTGGTCGGCAACGGCTGGATTTTTCTCGGCACGTATCATTTCAACGCCGGCTCGAACTCCGCGAACGGCGCGGTCGTCGTCAGCAACCTCGAACCGTCGCCGTCGTTCGGCAGCGTGGTGATGGCGGATGCGATTCGCTTCGGCAACGGCATGGGTTCGATCAATCGCGGGGGCGGCGTGTCCGGCTACCCGCGCGCGGAGGAGTGTTAGCGTTACTGGGTGCAAAATTCGCTGGGCCAGGGCCAGCCGACGACGATTTACGATGATCCGTCGCTGAGCGATCAAAACGACAACGTCGGCAGTCCGCCGCGCATGGCGCGCGAAATGAATCGCGAAGACACGGGCAATATGTTCAAGCGCATCTTCATCACGTTCCACTCGAACGCGACGACCGGCGACACCAACACCGCCACGGCGCGCGGCACGGTCGCGCTCTACAACAGCGTCGGCGGCGACCGCACGCCGAACCAGGTGCGCCTGGCCCAAATCGCCGGGCAGACGGTGAACGACGAACTCACGAACCTGATCACGTCGCTGGAAGTGCCGTGGGCGGACCGCACCGGGAGCACTACGCTCGCCGGCAGTTACGGTGAAATCCGCAACAGCGCGATCAGCAACGAATTCGACGCCATGCTCATCGAGGTCGCGTTCCATGACAATACGAACGACGTGAAACTGCTGCGCGCGCCGACGGCGCGCAACTGGGTGGGCCGCGCGGCCTATCACGCCGTGGTGAAATACATGAACGAGTTTGACGGATTGCCCTTGAACTTTCTGCCCGAGCCGCCGTTCAACGTGCGCGCCGTGGCGACGAACAACGGCATCGCGGTGTCGTGGTCCGCGCCCGTCGCGCAAGCCGGCAGCGGGGCACCGACGAATTACGTCGTTTACCTTTCGACCAACGGCCAGGGCTTCGGCAATCCCGTGGGCGTCAGCGCGCCCGCCACGACGCTCACGCTCACCAACCTGCCGGCGGACGCGGATTTTTATTTCCGCGTCGCCGCGGCGAACGCCGGCGGGGAATCATTTCCCTCCGAAGTCGCCGGCTGCCGCCGCAGTTCCAATCCGGCGCAATCGCGCGTCTTGTTCGTGAATGCCTTTGACCGGTTTGATCGCACGACCAATCTTCGCCAGACCCCCGCCGTGCAAAATTACGTTCCGCCCGGCAGCACGGGAACCATCGAACGCGTGTGGCCGCTGGCCAATAACGCGTTCGACTACGTGGTCCCCCACGGCCAGGCCATCAGCGCGTTTGGGCTGCCCTTCGATTCCTGCGAGCGCCGCGCGGTGACGAACAACACCGTGGCGTTGACGAATTATCAAATCGTCGTCTGGTCGGCGGGGCAGAGTTTGACGAACACGTTCCGCGCGTTGGAGCGGAACGTGGTGACGAATTATCTGAATCGCGGCGGGCATCTGTTCGTTTCCGGCGCGGACATCGCCTGGGATCTGGACCGCGCCTCCGGCCCCGCGGCGGCGGACCGCGCGTTTCTCAACAGCGCGCTGCACGCCGACCTCGGCGCGGACACGAACGACAACTCGGCGAGCTACACCGTCACGCCCGCCGCCGGCTCGATCTTTTCCGGCTCGGGCAACGCCACGTTCGACAACGGCGCGAAGGGAATTTATTGGGTGCAAAATCCGGACGCGCTCACACCGACTGGCGCGGGCGCGGTAGCGGCGTTGAGTTACTCAGGTGGCAACGGCGGCACCGCGGGCGTGCATTACGACGGGTCGGCGGGCGGCGGGCGCGTGGTGTATTTCGGTTTCCCGTTCGAGACGATCACCAGTGCGAGCGCGCGGAACAATTACATGGCGGACGTATTGCGCTTCATGAGCAAGCGCCCGGACCTTGCCATCGCGCGCACCGGCGGCAGCGTGACGCTCACGTTGAACGGCGAGCCGGGGTTGACGTACGCGATCCTGGCTTCGAGCGATTTCGCGAATTGGAGCGCGTTCACCAACGTCACCGCCGCGAACGGCACGGTGGTTTTCTCCGGCGCGGCCGTGACGGCGGCGACGCAGAAATTTTACCGCGCGCAGTTGTCACCGTGAAGTTTTGGTCCAGCGTTGCGCCTTCAACTCGAAGCGCGGCAACGTTCCCGGCGCGACCGCGCTCACCGGCACCCGCAAGCTGAACGCGGTTTCAAACGCGCCGCCCACCCGCGCGAGCAAGTCCGCGAGATTTTGCACTTCCTTCGCCGGCTCAATCTCCAGCCGCAACTCCGCGAGTGAATTCTTCTGCGCAACCTGCACGCGATACTCCACGATCTCGCCGAACCCACGGATGATTTCCTCGACGGCGGACGGATAAACATTCACGCCGCGCACGATGACCATGTCGTCCGCCCGGCCCAGAATTCCGCCTTCGAGCGTCATCTCGTTACGACCGCACGCGCAAGGTGGAGTTCCGCACTCCGCATTCCGCACTCCGCACTTCACCAGGTCCCCGGTGCGATAGCGCAACAACGGCGAACCAGTGCGGCCCAGCGTCGTCAAAACCAGTTCGCCACTCGACGCCGGTTTTTCGCTGGCGGGATCAATGACCTCGGCGAAGTACGCCGACTCGATGACGTGCAGCACGCCGGGTTGCGCCGGACATTCGTAGGTCACCGGGCCGGTTTCCGTCATGCCGTGATGATCAAATACCCGCGCGCCGGGCCACAATTCCTCGATGCGTTTGCGCGTGCCAGGAATGCTTCCGCCCGGCTCGCCGGCGACGATGATGGTTTTGATTTCCGATTTTGCGCCCGCCGCGCGGGCAACTTCGCCGAGGCGGATCGCGTACGTCGGCGTGCAGCAGAGCACCGTGGCGCGGTGGTCGAAGATCATTCGCGCCCGCGCCTCGCTGCTCATTCCGCCGCCGGGCAGGCAAAGGCAGCCGAGTCGCGCAGCGGATTCAAACGCGAGCCAGAAACCAAGGAACGGCCCGAACGAAAATGCGAACATCACGCGGTCGCCGGCGTTGACTCCCGCGGCGCGGAAAATTTCCGTCCAACATTCGATCATCCCGTCCCAGCTCTCGGGCGTGTCCAGCCAGCGCAACGGCGCGCCGCTGGTGCCGCTGGTCTGGTGAAAACGCGTGTAGCGGTCGAGCGGATACGTGAGATTCGAGCCGAAAGGCGGGTTCGCGAGTTGGTCGGCGACGAGTTCCTGTTTGGTCGTGAACGGAAAGCGCGCGGAAAAATCCGGCAGCGATGCGATGTCGAACGTGATCCCCGCCGACTGAAGTTTCCGCGCGTAAAATTTGTTCGACGGAAAAAGTTCCGCGACGAGCGAGCGAAGCTGTTCGATCTGCCCGGCGGCGATGGCCGCGCGGTCGGGATGCGGATTACGGTTCATGAACTTCAACGCGGAGACGCGGAGGGCGCGGAGAAACGCAGAGGAGAAAGAAGTTTTTCTCTCCGCGAGTCTCTGCGTTCTCCGCGGCCTCTGCGTTAAAGCTGGTCAATGTCATTTCTGAATTGGCGCGGTTTGCGTCGAGACCGGACTCGCGGGCGCACCAACATTCGACGGCGCGTACTTGGCGACGAGAAACGCGCCCACCGCCGCGAGCACGCAACCCAGAATGAACGGCAGCGGCAACGCCTTCAGTCCGCCTTCGGGCGGATGCAGGCCCATGGCCACGATGGTGTTCACGATCGGCGCGCCGCCAAAGACAATGGGCATCACGGCCGCCGCCGCCGCGCCTTTGTAAATCTGTGCCGCCGCGCCCAACGCCAGCACGAGCGTGAACGCGCCCACCGCGCCGGCCACGCCGGCGATGAGACTCCACTTGATGCCGCCGCCCGAGAAACTCCAGTTCGAGCCGCGCAGTTTCAACAGCGCCGCGGCGGCGAGGCCGATCAGGGCGTAGGCGATGCAGACGAAAAGAAAAGCTTTCAACCCGGCGTGCGGCGCTTCCGTACCCATCGGCATCTGGCCACGTCCTTTGTGGAGGAGCACACCGTAAACACCCCACGACAAGACGGTCATCAACGCAAATAAGAGCCAGTTCATGCCCGGAGTCTAACGAGCGCGGCGACTGACGCAAACGGTTTGTCAGAGCGATGCCGCTGAATAACCACCCGCTGCCAACGTCTTAAATCTGTGAAATACGGACTTTATCTCCTGCTCGCCGGATTGCTCCTCACCGGCTGCGCGACGCGCACCACGATTCAATCACGCAAACAGGAACGCGCAACGGCCTACGCCGCGTTGTCGCCGGAATTTCAAAAACTCGTGGACGACGGCCAGATCCGCCGCGGCCTGAGCGAGGACGCGGTTTACATCGCGTGGGGCAAGCCCGCGCAGATTTTGCATCAGGAGGACGCGCGCGGCGCGGTGACGACCTGGCTTTACGAAGGCGGTTGGATGGAGGAAACCCGCTACTGGACCGGGCGGCGATCTGCGCGCCTCGAACATGATTACCAGCCGCGCACCTACGTCCGGGCGGAGATTGTTTTCGTGAAAGGCGCCGTCGAATCCTGGCGCTCGCTGCCGCAGCCGGTTTACTGACCTACGCCGCCAGCAATTCCTTCGGCGCAACTTCGATCTGGTCCCCGATGGATTTGGGCAACGGCGTCGCCGCCAGCTTGCCGTTCACCTGCGTCACGCAAACGACGGTGACCAGGCCGCGCCCGACTTCAATCGGCGGCTGGGCGTTGAGTTTGCGGAGGCGAAACGCGTAGCTGAGTGAGCGCGCGCTTTTCCCGGCCACGAGCAGGTGAATCTCCACTTCGTCCTCGAAACGCAGCGGCGATGTGAAATCGCACTCGGCATGAACGCGCGGCCAGCCGACCGGTGGATCCGTCTCCTGCGTCCAGATGGAAAATCCCAGCGACCGGATGAACGCGGTCTCGGCGAATTCCATGTAGCGGAAAAAATTCGAGTAATGGACGATGCCCGCCATGTCGGTTTCGATGAACTCGACGCGGCGAACGATCTTGAATTCGTAGGGCATGGCGGAATTGTAAATCGGCGAAGGGCGATTGGCTATCGGCTATTTTTGCCGGCCATGCTGGTGAAAACTTCCAACGTCCGCCGCGCCATGGCTTCGGCGTTGAAGCGTTCGCGCACGGCGTTGCTCCCGGTTTCGCCAAGCGCGCGGGCGCGCGCCGCATTCAACAGCAATTCTTCAATCGCCGCCGCGAGGGCCTTGGGATCGTTCGCTTCGCACAGCACGCCGCCGCCGGTGGCTTCGATGATTTCAGGAAACGCCGCAGTGCGGGGTTGAACCACCGGCACGCCGGCCGCCATCGCCTCGATGAGATAAAGCCCGAAGGCTTCGCCGTAATGCGCCGGGACGGAGAAAACATCCAGCGCTTGAAGAAAAGAAATCTTCTCCGCGTGGTTGAGGTTCGGACTGAAACTCACTTCGCCGATGAAGCCGGCTTCGGCCAGCCGCACTCGGAGTGATTTCACGAACGGTTCGTCCGATGGTCCGCATCCGCCGCCGATGTGCAGCTTGAGCCGCGGAACTTCGCCGCGATTTTTCAAATGGATGTAAGCCTCCACGAGCAGATCGAGACCCTTGTCCTTGCACATCCGCGCGAAGTAACCAAGCACCGGCGCTTTCTGACTTTGGACTTTGGACTTTGGACTTTGGCCTCCGTAACCCTCAAGGCTGATTCCATTGTGAACCACATGCACGCGCTCCGGCGGGAGTTGAAGGCGCGCGCTCATGCAATCGGCGTTCCAGCGGCTTGGTGCAATCCACGCGTCCACATCGGCAGCGCGCTCGGTGAGCAACCGCCACGCGGGTTCGCGATGCGAATCCGGTAGCGCGTCGAGATACGGTTCTTCACCTTGAAGCAAACAGACCACGGGCGTTTGGAGTTCCGCCTTCAGGCGGCGCGTCATCCCAATCAGCAGCGCGTTCGAAAGACAAATCACATCCGGCTTCGCGTGCGCGCGCAACCACGCGATGAGTTCGCCGATCTCGCGGTTCTGATTTCCCGATTCGCCGCGCAACATCGAAAGCAAAATATCACCGACATCGCTCGCCCGAGTCTTCGCCGCGCGCCCAGCCGCCCATTCGAGCAGGCCGCGCGCGTTCAACAACCGATGCAGCCAGCGCGGTGCGTTGCGGAAGAAGGCGGATTTCTGTGCGAGGTAAACATTCACGCCGCCAAAGAAAATCGGATTCCCCGCGCTCTGGTCGTCCTCATCCACGTGGATCGGGAGATAGAGCGGCAGCATCGTCGCGTCGTGACCCAACTTGCGCAGCGCGGCAACGAGCGTGTTATCGTGGAAACAATTTCCACAAAACATGGCGCCCGCGCCGGGCGTGAGTTGGACTATGTTCATGGGATGTTTCCAACCACGGATAAACACGGATGGACACGGATAAAATCGGAAACTGGCGCGGGCTGAAAAACCAAATCCGTGTTCATCCGTGTTTATCCGTGGTTAATTCTCTTTCTCCCTTCGTCAACGGCCCGCCCACCGGCAAATCCTCCGGCAACGGCACGAACTCGCGGATCTTGTTCCACAGCGGCGTGAAATCCTTGTTCACGTCGCCGGACAGGCAATCCGTGATTTCGCCGGCGGCCTCGGGATATTTTTCGATCACTTTCTTGAACGAGAACTCAGGATTGTAAAAGGCGTAAACCAGCTTGCGCATGTTTTCGATGCCGGCGCGCATGAAGCGCGCGTAGTCCGCGAAGCGTTGCGGGGAAAAATCGCGTTCGACGAGCGCCTTGTGGACTTCATCGCCCGCCATCACGCCGCTTTTGAACGCGAGCATCAGGCCGCTGCTGAACACGGGATCGAGAAACGCGAACGCATCACCGACGAGAACCAAGCCCTCGCTGCCGCAATGGCGCGCGTGATGGGAATATTCGCTGATCAGATAATACTGCCCGGTGGACTCGCCGATGGAGAGGTGATCCTTGATCCAAAGGTTCTGCTCGACCTCGCGATGGAAAATCTCCTTCGGCTCGCGCACGCCGCCGCGCGTCAGATATTTTCCCTCGGCCACGACGCCGACGCTGACCATGTCGTCGTGCTGCGGGATGTGCCAGAACCAGCCTTTCTCGGGCACGTAGGCCACGGTGGTCGCGCCTTCGTCAATGCCCGGCTCGCGCTTCGAGCCTTTGTAATAGGTCCAGACGGCGATCTTGTTCAGATACGGGTCTTTCATCCGCCAGCCGTTGCGGACGGACGTGAACGCTTCCTTGCCCGAACAATCCAGCGTGATCGGCGCGCGGAACTCGATGACTTCACCGGATTTTCTCTGCGCGCGAACTCCGGCGACGCGTTCGCCCTCGCGCAACAACTCCTTCACCGTGATCTCCTCGATGACCTGCGCACCCTTGCTGCGCGCGTTGTTCAAAAGGATTTCGTCGAACTCGGAGCGCAACACCTGCCACGTCTGCGCCACGGAGTTGCGGTCGTAGCGGTTGAAGAAATAAAACGGTTCGCTCGCCTTCCCGCTCCGCGAGATGAAAACGACACTGTATTTCTTCACGAACCCGGACGATTTCATCAACGGAATCAAACCGAGCCGTTCGAGCGGTTGATACGTGAACGGGATGAGCGATTCACCGATGTGATAGCGCGGGAATTTTTCCCGTTCGAGCACGAGTACGCGGTGGCCGTGTTCGGCGAGAATCGCCGACGCCGACGAACCCGCCGGTCCGCCGCCGATCACGATGGCGTCCCAGTTTTTCTCCAGCTTCGTTTCAGTCATGGTAAAAAATTCTCCCAAAGAGTTAGCGCAATCCGGGTCTGACGCAAGCACGCGGAAGTGGATTCACCCAGTTCTCCACCGGAGAACGAGCCTGCGACCGAAGCAGATTGAATGTCCAACGGGTAAAGTCTAAGCTCGACTTCGATGCCGAACTGTCCGATTTGCGCGAAGCCACTTGAGACGATTCGTCATCGCGAAGGACTGTTCTATCTTTGTTCGATCTGTGAGGGACGCGCCTTGACCATTCCGCATGTCCGCCGGGTTGCTGGAGACCGTCTCGCTACAAGACTTTTGCGCTTGATCAAGTTGACGCGTCGTCGGAGCGAGCGGGCCTGTCCGTTTTGCAACCAACTGATGATGGCGATCACCGCCAGCGAACCAGCATTGGAACTGGAAGGTTGTCTGGCCTGCAGCGCGGTCTGGTTCGATGCCCCGACGTTTGAATCGTTGAGCGATGGGGTTCTCGAAACCACGAATGCCATGCCGAGGCTCGCGACCGAGATGTACGCTGAACTCAAATTGAAACAGTTGAAGCAACGGGAAGAAGCCGAAAAGGAAAAGGCGCGGAAGAAGAAAAAGCGCGTCCGTGACCTTTGATCATCATGGCAGCAATCCCAGACATCACGTCCTCAGTCGCGTAATCTTTTCTCCCGCTTCCCCCAACCACGCGTCATCCGGCAACGCATACGGGCGGAAAGTTTCCATCCAACCCTGCTGCCCGTTGTGCAGGATCGCGCGGTGCAAACCGAGATTGTTGGCGGCGGGCGATTCGATCAGGCTCGCGGAATCGTTCGCGCTCATCTGGAACACGACGCGCATTTCGAATTCGCTGAGCGCTTTCCGGCTGATCATGCGCATCACGTTGTTGTAGGTGTCGCACGTGGCGATGACGTGAAAGCCCTGGCTCGCGCCTTCGCAAATCAGTTTGTTGAAAAGCAAACCCGGATTGCTCCCGCTTGTGCCGGGGTCGAGCGAGAAACTCGCCTCCTCATCGAAACGCAGTTTTTTGTTCTGCTGCAAGCCGTGGACGAGCAGGAAATTTGTCGGCGCGTTTCCGCCGGGGTTCTCGTTGCGCCGATCCAGTTCCACCGCCAGTTCCGAAATCACTTCCTGCGTTTCGCCCGCGCCTACGATTCTCACATCGCCGGGGATGATCTGCGCCACGCGTTCGAGCGAACGCGCCGCGGCGGAATCCGGCGCGCTGCAATCGAAAACAAAAATCCGCGCCGCGCCTTTCGCGTGCTGCGCGGCGAGGGCGATTTGTGCGGCGACCAACATCGCGAGCGCGGCTTCTTCGCGTTGGCCGGCAATGAGCAGATGATTTCCGCTCTGGCGCTGGAAGATGGCTTCCGTCGGGCCTTTGATCGAGTTCGGCGCGCCCAGCCAGACGCGCGGAGATGTCGTGGGCGTGAGCTTCTCGGCGTTGAGCAGCGAGCGGAGCACTGGGTTGTCGCGGATGTTCGCCGGCGCGTTGCCCTCGAAAACAATCGGCTCGCGCGATACATTTTTTCCCGCCGCGAACGCGGAAGCTTTATCCAACCACTCGTCGCGCACCTGATCGGGCAGCCACACGATCTGGAACGGGCTGTTACCTTGGATCGCGCCGCCGTCGTCGTTGTAAATCGCCTCGCCGGGACGCGAGAGCAGGCGCGGCGCGGGATTGTCCTCGCTCATGATGAGGTAGGCGTCGGCCTCGTTGCATTGCAGCGCGACGCGCACGACCATCTGGCCAATCGTCGCCCGCGCGAGCGTGTACGCGCCACCGAGCGTTTGCGAACCGAGCAGCACGTGAATCCCAAACGCGCGGCCCTGACGCACGATGCGGTCGAGCAACAACGCGCCCGTCTGCGAAACGCGGTCGTCCTCGACGAACAATTCCTGGAACTCGTCAATCAGGAGCAACACGCGCGGCATAGGCTCGGGTTCATTGTAGGCGACGACGTGAGGAGTCGTTTTCTGTTGGGAGACTCCCGAAGACGACTCCTCACGTCGTCGCCTACAGTCTTCTTCGGCCAGCCGTTTGTAGCTGGCGATGTCCTGCGCGCCAAGTTTGCGGAAGAGATCGCCGCGGCGTTTGAGTTCATCGTCCACACGTTGGAGCACGCTGAGGCCGAATTCGCGGTCGCTCTCGATGGCGATGACGCGCGCGTGCGGCAGCTTGTGCGTGGCGTAGCACTTGAACTCGACGCCCTTCTTGAAGTCCACGAGATAAAATTCCACCTGGTCCGGGCTGCACCAGAGCGCGAGGTTCGTGACGATGACGTGAAACAACGTGGACTTGCCCGAGCCGGTCTTGCCCGCAACGAGTCCGTGCTGGCGCGTGCCCTGACCGAGCGCGAGGTATTGCAACTTCGTTGCCCCCGTGCGGCCGATCGGAATCCGTAACTCGCGCGTCGTGTCCAGCGACCACATTTCGTTTTCCGCCGGCACGACTTCGGCGAACGGCATCTCGACGCGATACGAATCCGTGCTGGCCTTGCCGATTTTCTGAAGCAGTTCCGTCGCGAGGTCGGCGGCGGGTGGTGCGTCGAGCGCGAGCATCACGCCATCCCAATTTGTTTTTGCCACCGCAAAGCCGTCGCCGTGGGGAACGAGAACGAAACTATTTTTTCGCAACTCATCGGGCACGAGTTCGAGCGGCGGCTGGCGGCGTTGATCCCAATGAATGAGCGTGTGAACACCGCAGCGCGGCCCGCTGGCGATGATGTTTTGCAAACGCTTCACCGCCACGTCGCTGAAGTTCACTGGGAAATCGGCGATGACGAGGAACTGATATTTCTCCGCGAGCCGGCCCGCCTGCGCGTTGTATTCGGCGAGCGACGCGTATTCGTTGCGCAGATACATCTGCGTGACCTTCTCGATATGGTCGTTGAGTTCGCCGAGGCGCTGCTCGAATTGCGCCGCCTGCGTCCAGATGCGGCTGTTGATGACGCGCTCCTCGAAATCGGCGAGGTGCATGATGCCGGCAAAATTCTGCCCGAGGCCGACGGGATCAAAGATCGTGAACGCGACTTTTCCCGGCGGCGCGCTGGTGAGCAGGCGAAGTATCAAACTGTTCAACGCGCCGATGATCTGCTCGTGGCCGGAGTTTTTTGTCTCGAAAAGAATCGAGGCCGCGTCCGGCACGGCGACTAGCAGCGGCAGCGCGAAATTGTTTTGGACTGCGCCGGCAGAGCGCAGCGGCGACGGCGCTTTCGATTCATCAATTGCGATGGATGGCAAAGCGGGGTCGCGCTGCGCTTGCCCCCGCAGTCCAAAATCGGGCAACGTTACGCCGCAAAGTTTTTCCAGATCCACCTGCAACTCCGCAAAGCGCGCCGCTCGAACAAATTCGTCCGGCAGATCAAATTGCCGCCACAGTTCCGTCCGCCACGGCGCAAAATATTTCTCCGCCGCGGCCCGCGCGGCTTTCAACTGGCCGAAGACGGGCAGCACCGCGCTCTGCCACTCCGCGTCCAACTGCTGACGCGCGGCGTCGCGCGCGGTTTCCAGTTTGCCGAGGTTCTCGGCGTGCGCGGTCTGGATCGTTTTCAACCGCGCGGCGGATTCGGCTTTGATGCGCCCGAGCCGGCCGGAATGGTCGGTGTCGAGTTGGGTTTGCCGGCGATATTCGCGGTCGTCGGTCGCGCCGCGCAGTTTGCGCGCCTGGTCTTCGAGCCGCGCGGCCCAGTCCTTGCGCAACGTCCGCGCCTCCGCCTGGATTTGTTTCCATTGATTGTTGCTCATCTGCGTCGTGCTCGTGAACGCGAGCCGCGCATCAGCGAGGTGTTGCTGGTGCGTGGCCTGCGACTTCGCGGCGCTGGCGTCGTAAAGTTTGCGCGCTTCTCCGAGCGCAGTGGCGGCAGCGCGAGCGGCGGCGGCGGCGAGCTTCCCGCCGAGAAAATAAAGTGCCAGCACGCCCAAAACACTTCCGCCCACCATCGCCCAGCCGCCCGCCGTGACGGCGGCGAAGTCGAACCGTCGCAATTCGGGAACGAACACGAACCCGGCGGCCAGCGCGAGCGGGACGCAAACCCAGATCGGAAGCACGCGAAACAACACGGGCAGGACCAACATCCGGCAGCGGGACAGCGCACGCTCGGTCTCCTTCAGCCGCTCGCGAAATTTTTCAACGAGTTGATTTTCGCTGCCGGCAAGATCGGGCTTGGACTCCGGCGGCGTGGTGAGCAAGCGCGCGAGCGGGCGGTACGCGCCGAGGGCGAAACGCGCGCGGCCTTCGGTGGCTTGCAGCGCGGCGAATTCCTCCGCGAGCCGGGCGGTGAACGCTTCGAGCGTGGTCTTGGCGTTGTGGATTTCGGCATCGCGCACGCGCTCGGCTTCGAGCAGGTCGCGCTGGATCTCGAAGGTGCGCCGGCCTTCCTCGCTCTCGATCTCGGCGAGCTTTCGTTCGCGCGAAGATTGCGCGGCCTTCGCGATGCGTTGCTTGCGAGCGTCGAAGATGGCTTTCGACTGCGCCTGCTGCGAAGTGAATTCCGCCGTCGCCGTTTCGATTTGCGTCGCTGTCTGTTCGCGTTCGCGCCCGGCGGTCTGCTCGAACTGCGCCTGGAGTTTCGCGATGCGGGTCGCGAAGTCGCGCGTGTGTTCGGTCGCGCGGTCCGCGACATCGCGCACGGCGACGCGCAGGCGCTCAAGCAACGTCACGGTCTGCGGCGCGCTCAGCAGGTCACTCGCAGTCGGTGTGGATTTTTCGGAGGATTTGTTCAAGGGATTCAATGTTTGTCGCGGCGGCGTTCACGCCGGTCGTGAGGTCGTCGAGGAAACGTTTTTCAAATTCGCGGCTCTTGGCGTCGCTCCAGTGTTGTTTGGTCTCGCCCCACGCGTTCATCAGCTCGCGGGTCAGGAGGACGAGTTTGTTTTGGGCTCCGGTCATGGGGTGGAGCAAATACCCAAATACCCAAATACCCAAATACCCAAGCCCGCCGCGCACCGCTCGATTCCGGTGTTTGGGTAATTGGGTATTTGGGTATTTGGGTATTTCTTCACGCGGGCGGCTCGCTTTCAGCGGGTTTCGGCGCAGTGGTCACCGGCGACATTTCGGCGTAGGCGTTCAAAGTCTTGACGGTTTCCGCGAGATTCGCGACGGCCATGCCGAGGTCTTTGCCGACGATGTGCCGGAGTTTTTCGACCTGGCGCGTGGGCGTTTCGACGCGCTGATCGTAAGCGCGTTCCCACTGCTTGATGAGTTGCAACTTCGCTTCGGCATCGCGCAAGCCCTGGCGCACCTTGCGCAGGGCGTCTTGTTGCACGTAGGTCGGGTTTTCCATGACCGAAATTTGCGCGCTGAAAAGTTCCTGCTGGCGCTGCTCGAGCTCGCGCTGGCGACGGCGGATGTCGGCTTCGCAGGCGGCGCGCCAGTCAGTCTGCAACCGCAACCGCGTGCGCGTGACCTCGTCGTTGATCTCATCGAGGACGCGGCCGGCCTTGTCGCGATAGACGATGAGCTTCGCGCGGAAGTCCTCGATGGCCTCCAGCGAAGTGACGCGGGCGTGATCGGGCATGGTCAGGAAGCTCCAAATTCCAAGCACCAAGCACCAGAGAAATTCCAAGCACCAAACACCCAAGCCGAACCATCCCGGGCTGCGCGCTGAAATCCTTTTTGGAGCTTGAGCATTGGAGCTTCTCTGGAGCTTGGTGCTTGGTGCTTGGAATTTCGGTTCATGGGAAGGTATCTCAGTGTTGATCCAGATATTCCTCGATGCGCTGCGCCTTGCGGAGCAGGAAGGGCGTGTGCTGGTTCGACGACTCGATGAATTTTTTCAGCACCTTCATCGTGTCGCGGAATTCCTCGGAGAATTTCTGATGCTCCTGGTCCGACCACGAATCGCCAAGCGCGTTGAAGCGCGCCTGCAACATCGCCATGCGGTTCTGGAGTTCGAGGTTGAAGCGCTTCAACTCCTCGGCGAACCGGCGGACTTCGCCGGGATCCATGATGGCCTGTGGCATGTGGTCCTCTCGTTGGTTTGTTTGCTGGCGGGAACTTAACAGAGGGGTGAGCGGGCTTCCAATGGGAATTCTTGGGCGCGCACCCGGCCAGCGGCAGATGCGACCAATGGGACGAATGCGACGGATACAGGATGCGCTCTCAACCACCGCTCGCCGGCGGCAAAATCTCCACGATCTCCGAGAGCGGCTTGCCGTGTAGGTCGGAGATCACCGCCTTGCGGCCGTAGAGTGTGGTCGGGGTTTCCAACTCCAGCGCTTTGCAGATGAGTTCGTCGGGTTCGACGCGAAAAAAATGTTTCGCCTCGGTCTGATGCCGCACGCCGCAGTCTTTGAGAATGGTGCCCAGCGGGACTTGTTCGAGCAGGATCAACTCCTGCGCGTCTTCGGGAAACATGCCGAGGTAAATTTTGTTCGCGCCGAACTCGACCGGGCGTTCGTCGTGATCGAGGCGCAGCGCGACTTCGCGAAAATAAAATCCGCCGCGCTGGTCGCGGCTGAAGATTTCCAGATGGATGCGCGACTTGTGAAAGGTCTCGAGCGTCGGCGTCATGTCGTTGTGGTGAACGAGCAATGACTTGAACGGCTCGGGCACGAGGTCGCCGAGAATCGTTTCGATGCGCGGCAACGGAAGTTTGGCGCGGAAATAAAATTCCGACAGCGGATACGTGAAAGAATCAGGCATAACGTCCGGTTTTATGTTCCGGTTTGAAGAACTCATGCAACAGACGGTCAATCTGCAGGAGGCCTTCGCGCGTGACATTGATACGGTCGCCGCCATTCGTCAAGAACCCCCATTCCTTGAGCGTGGCGAGCGGCGCGGCAAATTGTTCGCGCGGATCGCGACCGAATTTCTTGGTGAACTTCTCCGCGCTCACGCTGCCGAGCTTGAGTTGGAGCATGAACTCGCGGAGGTAACGCTCATCCGCCGACGGCGTGAGCGCGCGATAAACGGGAAGCTTGCCGGCATTCACCGCGTCAACGTAGGGCGCGAACTCGTGGTGATTCTGGTAATGCACGCCGCTGAGATGCCCGAAGCTCGCCACGCCGATGGACAAAATATCCGCGCCACCGAACAAACCTTCGCGATAAATAAATTTCACCTTCGCCGGATCCCGCACGACGGTCGTGCCGCTCGTGACGGTGTAGCCGATTTTCTCGAACTCGCGATACGCGTAATCCACCCACGCGCGTTTCGTTTCCCAATCGGCCACGGGCGCGACGAGTTTGCCGTCGGCTTTCATCTGGTGGTAGATGCCGGTGTTGAATGGCACTTCCATCTGGTAAATCGTCACCGAATCCGGACGCAACTCCACAGCTTTCGCCACGGTTTCGCGCCACTTGTCTTCCGTCTCCTCGACCATGCCGGCGATGAGGTCAATGTTGATCTGCGGAAAGCCGATTTCGCGCGCGTAGGCGTAGGCGCGGGCGATTTCCTTCGAACGATGCGCGCGGCCATTGATCTCCAGGATGTGATCGTCGAAATGTTCGATGCCGAGCGAGAGGCGTGTGACGCCGAGATCGCGGATGGCTTTCAACTTGTGATCGGTGAGCGTGCCGGGCTCGGCTTCGAACGTGACTTCCTCGGCTTCATCCCACGGCAGCAGGCGCTTCATGCCGTCGGTGAGAAATTTCAACTGGTCCGGCGAGAGATAACTCGGCGTGCCGCCGCCGAAGTAAATGAATTTCAGCTTCCGCCCGCCGATCGCGGGCTTGCCGGCGTAAACGGTCAACTCCTTCAGCAACGCATCGAGATAGCCGCGGACTTCGGAGGAATCCTTGTCCGTGTAAACTTTGAAATAGCAGAAGTGGCAGCGCTTGCGGCAAAACGGGATGTGGGTGTAGAGGCCGAGTGGAGTTGAGAGTTGAGAGTTGAGAGTTGAGGGCGGGCGTTCGAGCGCACTTAGAAACTCCGGCACGAACTCCGGCTTCCAGAACGCGAACGGCGGATAGTTCGCGACGAAGTAATTGCCGGCGGTCGTTTCGTGCCGCAGCGGTGGCGTGGCGGTGCTCATCTTTGGAAAGAAACATCCAACATCCAACATCCAACTCCGAAGGTTCGCGAGCAGGCATCCAACACCCAATACCCGAAATGCGTGCGCCCTCCCGCCAATGGATGTTCGGGGTTGGAGGTTGGTTGTTGGATGTTCATTTCTTTTCCGTTTTCACCCCGAAGCAATACACGCTGCCATCATCGCAGCCGATGACAATTTTTCCATCCGCCACGGCGGGCGAACTGTCCACCGGTCGGCCCATTTCGTACGACCAAAGTTCCTTGCCGTCCGCGAGCGCGACGAGATAGAGCCGGCCATCATCGGAACCGACCACGACCTTGTCACCGCAGACGACGGGCGAGCTGTCCACTTTGCCGCGGGCGGCGAAGCTCCAGAGCGGTTTGCCATCGGCGCGATTGACGCAATGCAATTGTTTGTCGCGCCCGCCGAAGATGACGCGGTCAGACGTCACCGCCGGCGAGGAGAAGTACGGGAAGTCGCGATCGCGAAACGTCCAGGCGTTCGAGCCCGTTTTCAAGTCGGCGCAAATGAATTGATTGTCGTAGTGGCCAAAATACGCGCGCCCGCCCGCCAGTGCGACGGATGCGGCGATGGGCGCGCCGATCTCGTTGCTGCCCGACTGCGATCCATCGGCCAGCGAGATGAGATGCAACGTGCCATCGCAGCCGCCAAAGGCCGTCAGTCCGTCCGCGACGGCCGGCGAACCGTTGATGTAGTTGGACGATTCGTAAACCCAGTTGCTTTTTCCGGTGCCGGCCTCAACGCAATGCAATTTGAAATCGTAGCTGCCGACCAAGATGTTCGTCTGCCCGCCGCTGGTGAACCAGTTGGGCGCGCCGAGGATTTTCTCCCCGGTCTCGTATTTCCAAAGCTGTTTGCCGGTCGCGGCGTCCAGCGCGTAGAGCGATGCGTTCGCCGAGCCGACAAAAACTTTTCCGTTCAGAACCACCGGCGAGGACTCAATCGCGCCGCTGTTGGTGAAGGCCCAGATTTTTTTCCCGGTGGCGAGATCGAGCGCGTAGAGATTGCGGTCGTTCGAGCCGATGAAAACGCGGTCGCCCACGATGGCGGCGGACGACCGCACCGGGCCTTTGGTTTTGAAAGTCCACAGCAACGCCGGTTTGGCGCCCAGCGCGCCCTCGGCCACGCCCGTCAACGCCGGGCCGCCGCGAAACATCGGCCAGTCGGCGGCATTGGAGCAGAGCGCAAAGCTCAGACACGCCAGCCACGCGTAGCGGTATTCATCCTTTGTGCATTGTTTCGACATGGACGCGCGGAACGTATCATCATGCTTCCGCGTTTGGCAAACCGGCATTCGCGGGGGTGGTGGTACGGTACCACCGGGTGCCATTAAAGGCGGGTGCGGGTGAGAGGATGCTGGCGGTATTTTTGGACTGCGGTGGCAAGTCGGACGCGACACCGCTTTCGAGCAAACGGGGCGGGTTGCTCATTGCCATTGCCGTCGTCGGTGCCAAAGCGGTGTCGCGTCCGACTTGCCACCGCAGTCCATAATGCCCGCACCCGTTTTTAATCACACCCGGTGGTACGTTTCTGCTGTAGGGCACGACGTGAGGAGTGCTTCGCCGGAACGACTCGTCACCTCGTCGCCTACAATCCCCGAAAACGTGCAACAACCTTCGCGGGTGAGGCGAAGCGCCGCGAGGCTTTCGCCTGCGCCCGCCGGGCAACGTCACCGGAATGTGACTAGATTGTTAATAGTTTTGACAACAATCCGCTTGCAATCTCGGGACGCGTTATTACAGTGAAGTCGTAAGAAACCAAAACGACCCAAAGTCTGAACTGAAGCCCGAAGCCGGTGGCATGGTTTGTTTGAATCCACGGCGGGCGGCACGAAGCAAAACCGAAGAAGTATATGAAAAGAATCCTCCTCACCCTCACCGCAATCACACTGGCCATCCTCCCAGCCCGGGCAGCCCAAATCTTCATTGAAAATTTCAATTACTTGGATGGCGCCATCATCGAAACCGGAACCAACAATCCAAGCGGCACCACCAATTGGTTCCGGCATGGCGGCGCCGCCTCGCCGAGCGATTCCAAAGTCGCCAATAAGAAGCTGCAGGTTTCGGCAAGCAGCGGCGCGGTCAGCCGCCAGGACGACGTGAATCGCCCATTTGATCCCGTGCCCGTCTCGCCAGCGGTGGTTTATGGGAGTTTCACGGTGAACTGCACGAATCTGCCGACAGTGAGCAACTACTTCGCGCACTTCAATTTCAACAACACTGGCTTTCATGCCCGCGTGTTTCAACTGCCCGGGTTGCTGTCCGGCACCTGGCGGTTGGGCATCTCCGGGAATTCGGGAACCGTAAACAAAATTTTCCCGGCTGACCTCGCGCTTAACACCGATTATCAAGTCGTGGTTCAAATGGATGAAATCTCGACGCTCTCGGCGACGCTGTGGGTGAACCCAATCGCCTCCACCGATCCTTCGGTGGTTTCGGCGGATGCTGTGACCGCTCAGACCATCAAGGGCTACGGCTTCCGTCAGGCGAGCGCCGCCGGCGTCTTTTTCGCCAACATCACCAACTTGGCGACCGCCACCACGTTTGAAGAAGCCGCGACCAATGTTTGGACCACGAACGCGGTTGCGCCGATCGTGCTCAGGAACCCTGCCAGTGTGACCAATTTCGTGGGTGATGCGGTAAATCTCGTCGGTCTCGCCTCTGGTCAGGGCCTCGGAAGCATGACTTATCTCTGGCTCAAAAACGGGGCCGGCGTGGCCAATGCGAATGGCAACTCGAATGTTTTCAACATCGCCAGCGCAGTCGTTGGCGATACGGGCAACTATCAGATGGTCGCCACCACGCCGTTCGGGCTGTCCGCCACGAGTTCGCCCGCCGCCTTCCTCTGGGTCACCAACGCGCCCATTCCGCCGACCGTCATCCCATCCACCAATCGCAGCGTCGCCGTGTTCAATCATCAAGGCACGTCGCTCCAAGTGATCGGCAGCGGCCCGCCGACGATCACCTATCAATGGTACTACACGAACGACGTCGCCACCGGTGCCAATGTCAGCGGCGCGAACACCGACACGCTCACCATCACGGACGTCACCTCGACCAACGGTACCGCGGGCGCTTACAAATGTGTCGCCTCCAATCCTTACGGCAGCACGACCAGCGGAGTGTTCACCGTCACGGCGGTAAATCCCCCAGCGGTTTCCATCGCCTTCCTCCGCACGTTGGTGGACGCGAACAACAACGCCACCAACCTCTCGACGACCGGCCCACGCTGGCAGGCCACAGGCATCATCACCACGCTCACCAACCTGACCAGCGGCAACACCGCCTCCTACTACCTGCAGGACAGCACCGCCGCCATCAACCTATTCGTCACCGGCGGTTCGACTTTCCGTCCGTCGCAGGGCGACGTCGTCACCGTGGTGGGCTGGCTCTCCAGCTTCAACAGCACGCTCGAACTGGAAGCCGACCCGAATGACCCATCCACGTCCTACACAGTCCACAGCAACAGCATCGCGTTGCTCCCGGACCAGGTGGCCATTCCGTTCAACATCACCAACAACCTGCCGTTCTGTGAAACCAATCTCGAAGGCCGCATCGTCATGCTTACGAATGTATTCTTCGGCACCAATGCGGGTCTTGTGATCTCCACCACCGCCGCCCAGAACGTCACCGTGACCAACGCCGCCGGCGAAACCTTCCTCGTCACCTTCTCGGCGCAGGACCAAGACACGGCGGGCCAGACCCTGCCGAGCACGGCGGTGACGATTGTGGGTCCATTCACGCAAGACCTCGGCAATACCGCCACGCCGCGCAACGCCGGCTACCGAGTCACCGTCACGCGCTTCTCGGACATCGTCACGAATCAGATCGTAGTCTCCGATCCACATGCCGGCGGCGCCAGCTTTGCCTTCAACTGGACTGCCGCGCCGGTCAGCTACGCCTACAGCGTGTGGGGGGCGACGAGTGTCACCGGTCCCTACACCGTGTTGACGAACCATCTGCATCTGTCGGACGCGAACGGCACTTTCACCAACGCGATCACGGGCGGCCAGAAGTTTTACAAGGTGTCCACGCCGTAAACGGACTTTGAAGCAAATCGAACGCCCCGATTCCGCAAGGGATCGGGGCGCTTTTTGTTGCCGGACTTTGGCTACGGGGCAGTCTTCAATCGGAGCGCCAACTCGAGGTTGTTGCGTGCCTCGGCGTAGTCAGGTTTCAACCGCGTGGCTTCGCGCAGGTGGATGATCGCCTCGTCCAGCCGCCCGCTCCGCCCGAGGACGATGCCAAGATTGCACCAGGCTTCCGGCAGGTTCGGATTCAACCGGATGGCCTCGCGCAATGCGCCGATGGCTTCTTCCAATTGCTCCTGCGTATTCCGGGGGCTGTCGGACAGTGATTCCGATTTCTGTCGGACAGCGTTCCAATTTCTGCCGGACACCGTTCCGATTCATATCGGACAGTGTTCCGGGCTGAGGTCGGACAGTTTTTGGGGCACATTGGAATGCTGTCCGA
>SIBJ01000130.1 GCA_009695195.1 Pedosphaera sp. | reverse complement strand
CCTCGACGATCATCGAGGAGGCCGATCGCGTGACGGTGCAGTTGAACGAATTCATCGACTACTCGAAACCGCGCTCGGCGCATTTTGCGCCAGTCGAAATCTCGCGACTGGTGGCCGACGTCGCCCGGACGTTGCTGCCGGACATCGAGGACAAACAGATCCAGCTGCGTCCGCCCGCGACCGCGCTGACGGTGGAGGCGGATGAGCAGCTTTTCCGGCAGGCGCTTTTTAATCTGCTGCTGAATGCGGTGCAGGCGGTCGAGTCCGGCGGCCACATCGAGATCCGGCACGCGGTCACGGCGGAGGGTGGGGTGGTCTTGGAGATCTGTGACGACGGACCCGGCGTACCGGAAGCCGAGCGGCTGAACATCTTCAAGCCCTACGTCACGATGCGGCCAAAGGGCGTCGGCCTCGGGCTCGCCATCGTGCACCAAATTGTGTCGGCCCACCGTTGGGAAATCGTCTGCGACGCCAACCAGCCGCGCGGCGCGGTGTTTCGTCTCAAGCACCTGAAGCCGGCCGCTCCGCGTCATGACGTCTGATCCCCTGAGGTCGGCGCGGATTCTCGTCGTCGATGACGACCATGGCCAGCGCAGCCTGCTCGAAACGTTTTTGCGGGCGAAAGGATATCGGACCCAGTCGGCCGCCTCGGGCGAGGCGGCGCTGCAGCTGCTGGCGGAGGAGCCATTTGCAATGATGATCAGCGATGTGCGCATGCCGGGCATGTCGGGCATCGAGACGTTTCGCCGCGTGCGGGAAAAGCATCACACGCTGCCGGTGCTCCTCGTGACGGCCTTTGCCGACATCCGCAGTGCGGTCGCCGCGATGCGCGACGGTGCGGTCAACTATCTGGCGAAACCGATCGATCTCGACGAACTGATCACGTCGGTGCGACTCGCGCTCGAACCCGGCAGCGAGCCGGTGACAGAGGAGAGGGGCGACTCGCCAATGCCTTCCGGGGTCGTCACGCAGAGCCCGCTCATGCGGGCCGTCTTTCGCGACGCCGCGGTGGTTGCGCCGTCGGAAACGCGCGTGTTGATCACGGGTGAGAGCGGAGTCGGCAAGGAGGTGGTGGCGGATGTGATCCACGCCTGGAGCCGGCGCGCGGCGGGGCCGTTGGTGAAGGTGAACTGCGCGGCGATTCCGGAGAATCTTTTGGAAAGCGAACTTTTCGGACACGAAAAGGGCTCGTTCACCGGTGCGGTGCAGCAGCGGATCGGGCGGTTCGAGGAGGCCAACGGTGGCACGATCTTTCTCGACGAGATCGGCGAGTTGCCGCTGCCGCTGCAGGCAAAGCTGCTGCGGATCATCAACGACGGAACATTTCGCCGCATCGGATCGGGGAGGGATTTTCACACGGATGCGCGCGTGCTCGCCGCCACAAACCGCGACCTCGAGGCGCAAATCGCCGCCGGGCGTTTCCGCGAGGATCTGTTTTACCGGCTCAATGTGATGGAGATTCACATCCCGCCGTTGCGCGAACGGCCCGAGGACATCCTGCCGCTCGCCACGCAATTCATCGGGCAGTTTTCGCGGCAGAAATCGCGCTTCTCCGCCACCGTCGCGGCGGGTCTCGCGAGCTATCGTTGGCCCGGCAACGTGCGCGAGCTCCGCAATGCCATGGAGCGCGCGGCGCTGCTCTCGCGTGGTGAGATCGTGCTGCCGGAGCATCTGCCGGCGCGCATCCTGGCCGCCACGGCCGGCGCGGTGCCCGGTCTCGGGCAGGGCGAGGCGCAGCGGCTCGAGCAAATCGAGCGTGAGGCGATCCTCAAGGCGCTGCGCAAAAACAATTACAACCGCACGGAGACTGCGAAGGAGCTCGCGATCAGCCGGCGCGCGCTCACCTACAAACTTCAGCGGTTGCGCGCCGAGGGCGTGCCGATCGATCTCACGCCACCGGCGGCGTGACTGCAATCGTTCTCGTTCCTCGTAATCTTTCTCGTCCTCTCGTCTCGGGGAGAACGAGGAACGATTACGAGGAACGAGGAACGATTCCGGGAATGGGCGTTGGGGATCCGTTCGATTCAATCGCGCGATAAATCCTGTAGTTGTCCCCCATTCAGTGCGAATAAACATTCTGCTCGCCCGTTCTGCGTTCCGGGCGCACCCCTTTCATCAAACCCTGACCATGCGAAACTTCAAAACTCTCTGCCCGTTCGGTGTGTTCGTGTTCGCCACCGCCGCGTCCGCCCAAACCGTCGCTCCGCCCGCCAAGGGCGCGGCCAACTCCGACCAGCCGGTCCAGCTCGAGGCCTTCACCGTCACCGGCTCCAATATCCGCCGCGTCGACGCCGAGACCGCCCTGCCCGTGACCGTTATCGACCGGACTGATCTCGATGCGCGCGGCGCGGCGACGATGGCCGAATTGTTTGAAACGCTCAGCGCCGCCGAGCCCTCGGGCATCACCGAAATCAACAACGGCCCGCAACTCGCGCGTGGTGACGTCGCCTCGATTGATCTGCGCGGGATCGGCTCGGGCAGCACGCTCACGCTGCTCAACGGCCGCCGTATGGCGCCACATCCCATTTCGATGGCGGAAAATGGCGTGCCCTCCCTTGCGGTGAACATCAACACCATCCCGCGTGCCATGGTCGACCGTGTCGAGATCCTGCGCGACGGCGCCTCGGCCATCTACGGTGCCGATGCCGCCGCCGGCGTGATCAACAACTACGTTTCCCGCACCATGGTCGGCCGCGGAGTCACCCTGAAGGGCTCGATGACCCAGCATGGCGGCGCGAACGAGTTCAATGCCACCGCGTTTGAGGGTTTTACCAAGGGGGAAACTCACCTCTCCGTCTCGCTCGACTATTTTCACCGCGATGCGCTGGCCGCCCACGACCGCGCCTGGGCGAAAAATTCCGACATGCGCGTCAGTCGCGCGCTGCCTGCGCCGTGGAACGGCATCCCGCTCACGGATCCGTCTTCGCCGACCGGAGCCCTTTTCGCGCGCGACAACGATTTTAGGAACGCCAACGCCACCAACCAATGGGGTCAGTGGCAGCGCGGGACCATCCAGCCCGATTTTCTCACTTTCGTCGGTTCGCGTCCGGCCGGCAACATCGGTATCAACACCAGCACGACGCCGCCGACGGGCGTGGCAACGATGGCGGCCGACGGTATGTTTTACCTCTGGCCGAGCGCCGCCGGCGTGAATTTCAAGCAAACCGCGCCCTCCACCAACATCGACAACCCTGAGGTCGCGACCTTCTCCAATTGGAACAAGTGGAAGATGCTCGTGCCGGCGACGGACCGCGTGCAGTTCGCGGCGTTTGCCGATCGTCCGCTCAACGACCGCGTCGCGTTCTTCGGCGACCTGCTGTTCTACCGGGCCTACAGCCGCACCGGCCGCGAGCCGGTGAATTTCAAGAACACCGACGATCAGGGCATCTATCTGCCGGCGGCGAATCCCTACAATCCCTTCGGCGTGCGCTTCTACAGCCCGACCGGCGCGCCGAATGCCGACGGCACCCCGCGCCTCACGGGTGCGCCGGCCGACGTTTCGCTCTGGACCGGCATTTCGCCCGGACAGAATACCGGCGGCGGCTTCAAGCCGCGCGTGACCGAGGTTTACAGCTACGCCTGGCGCGCCCTCGGCGGCCTGCGCGGCAAACTGCGCGACAATTGGGAATGGGAGTCCGCCATCCTCGCCTCCGGCGCGCAGTCGCACGAATACGAGCATTTCCAGGTCCGCGAATCCCGCCTTCGCCGCGCGCTCGCCCGCACCGACGCGACGGCGTTCAATCCATTTCCCGTCACTTTCAAAATCGTGAACAGCCAGATCGTCGTCGATAAAGCGTTTGATAATCCGGTGGCTGTAATCGATCCGATCTACGACGACGAAGATCGCTTTGGCCGCACCGGTCTTTTCATGGGCGACGTAAAAGTGAATGGTCACCTCGGCCGGTTTTTCACGGGTGGAGAAATCGGCGTGGCGACCGGGGCGGAGATTCGTTACGAGACCTATCAGGATGGGCGCGCGGGCTACGTGGGCGTCAATCCGCCGGGCTCCGGGGCGGAATTTCCCTTCTTGCGCGAAGGCGACAACGACTTTCTCGCGCTGAGCTCCAATATCCCGATCAATGCCGCCCAGACGATTTATGCCGCGTATGCCGAGGTGGCGTTGCCCTTTGTCACGCGCGAGAACCGCATGCCGCTCATCGACGCCCTGGAGCTCACGCTTGCCGGCCGTTTCGAGCACTTCTCGATTCACGGCCAGACCACCAAGCCGAAGGCGAGCCTCGTGTGGAAGCCAGCCTCGTTTCTGAAACTGCGCGCCTCGGTCGCCGAGTCGTTTCGCGCGCCAAATCTTGTGCAGACGAACATCACGCCGCTCCGCCGCCAGATCAGCGCGGACGATCCGTATCGCGCCGATGTCACCCGGCTTCCGTCCGACGGCACTGCGCAGCGCACGGTCTTCCGCCAGGGCAACCAGAATCTACAGCCGGAGGAGGCCAAGACCTGGGTCGCCGGATTTGTGCTCGGGATTCCGCCGGTTCGCGGCCTGTCTTTCTCGTTTGATTACTTCAAACTCAACCAGAACCAGGTGATCGAAAATGTCGGAGCCGGCCCCGCGATCGACCGCGACGAAATTCTCCTGGATCTCGCGACGAAGGCCGAACTCGCGAAGGGCACGCCCATCGACCAAATCGATCTCGGGTCGGGCACGGCCAACTACCGGGGCTCGAACAAAATTGTCCGCAAGCCCGTGTCCGCCGCCGACCGCGCGCTCTTTGCGGCCTACAATGCGCTGCCGGCCAACGCGGGCGCCCGGCGCGCCGTGGTGGGCGAGTTCGTCAGCGTGATCGACGACTATCTGAACCTCAGCGGACGCGACATCCAGGGCTACGAGTTCGGCGTGCAGTGGCGCGCGTCCAAGACGAGGCTCGGGCAGTTCACTTTCAATGGCGACGCCACGCACTATGTGTTGCGCCGATCCAAGGCTGATGAAACTTCGCCGCTCCTCGACGAGCTCGAGAAAAACGGCCGCGTCAAATGGCGCGCCAACGCGTCGGTCTCCTGGCGGCAGGGGCCGTGGGCCGCCGGCTGGTTCGCGAGCTACTTTGGCTCGTTCGTCGACACCTCGGCGGCCACCACTGCGCCCATCTACGCGGCGCTGGGCAGCCCGGGCTACATCCGCGTTTTCAACGACAATGGCATCACCCGTTATCTGCTCCGGGTGGATCCGTCCATTTCCCACAACGCGTGGATCTCGTATCGCTTCGCGAGCGGTAGCCGGCCGTGGTTGCAGGGCGTCACGTTGCGCGGTGGCCTCAACAATGTGTTCGACCGTGAGCCGCAGCTCGCCGACGAACAGTACGGCTACCAGTCCGGCACGGCCAACTCCCGCGGCCGGCAGTTCACGATGGAAGTGGCCAAGAAATTCTGAACTTCCGCTCATGACCTCTCCGATCGCTGTATCGTTCGCCGCGCTGTCCGTCGCTGCGCTGGGAGTGTTGGTCACCGCCGCGGGCGCCGTCGAAATCGTCGCGCATCGCGGGGCGTCGTATGATGCGCCCGAAAACACCCTCTTGGCGCAGGAGCTCGCGTGGAAACACCGGGCCGATGCCGCGGAGCTTGACGTGCATATCACCAAGGACGGCCAGCTCGCAATCATGCACGATCCCACGCTGAAACGCACCGCCGGGCGCGACGGCAAGTTCGAGGATTTCACTCTGGCCGAGCTGCGCGGGTTCGACGCCGGCGGGTGGAAGGGACCGCAATTCGCGGGCGAAAAAATTCCGACGCTCGACGAGATGCTTGCGCACATCCCGGCTGGAAAACGCATCGTGATTCACATCAAGGTCGGCGCCGAGATCGTGCCGGGGCTCGTCGCCAGTCTGCAACGGATGCACGTGACGCCGCAGCAGGCGGCGATCATCAGCTTCGACTACGAGCCGCTGCGGGCGGTGAAAAAAGCGCTGCCGGCCTACCCGGCCCTCTGGCTCATCAACGGACCGTCCTCCGACAAGAGGAAGAAATCTCCGGCGTTGGAGGACCTGATCCGCGACTGCCGCCAGGCGGGTTTTGACGGCTTGAGTTTCAACCAGAACTGGCCGCTCGACCATGAGGGCGCTAAAAAAATCAGGGCGGCCGGCCTTGTGATTCACGTGTGGACCGTCGATTTGCCGCAGGTGGCGGCCCGCTGGATCGACCTCGGCGTCGACGCCATCACGACGAACCGGGCCGGCTGGCTGCGCGAGCAGCTGAAGCTGTGAGCCGGGTTTGCGGCGGGGCGCTGACCTGGTGCCGTGTAGCAGGGGCGCAGCAAGTCTGCGCATCTACAATGGCATGAACGCTCCCGCCACCGCTCCGTCGATCGATTCGCCGGGCGTCGCCCGCCGTTTCCGCTACTGGCAGACGCGCACGCTCATCGCGACGATGTTCGGCTACGCGGCTTTTTATTTCGTCCGCAAAAATCTGAGTGTCGCGATGCCGGCGATGGAGGCCGATCTGGGCATCACCAAGGCAAGCCTCGGGCTTTTTCTCACTCTCCACGGGTTGCTGTATGGACTTTCCCGATTCGTTAACGGCCTGTGGGCCGACCGGGCCAACGCCCGGTACTTCATGGTTGCCGGCCTGCTGCTGTCGGTCGGGGCCAATGTGTTCTTCGGCTTCAGCTCCACCGTGCTGCTGCTCGGCGTCGCCTGGATGATCAACGGCTGGGTGCAGGGCATGGGCTTTCCGCCGTGCTGCCGGCTGATGACGCATTGGTTTCCACCGGGCCAGCTTGCGACGAAGATGTCGATTTGGAACACGTCGCACTCCATCGGCGGCGCGCTCGCGGTGGTGGTGTGCGGTTACATCGTCGCGCATCTGGGTTGGCGGTGGAGCTTCTTCGGCCCGGCCATCCTTTGCTCGGTGGCGGGCGTGATTTTGTTCATCCTGTTGCGCGACACGCCGACGTCGGTCGGGCTCCCGGAGATCGTCGTCGAGGGCGACACCGGCACGCACGGCGAGGACAAGGGCTCGGCGGAATACAAGGCGTTCGTCCGCACCCATGTCTTTGGCAATCCCCATATCTGGTGGATCTCGTTCGCGAATTTTTTCGTCTACATCCTGCGCTTCGCCGTCCTCGACTGGGGCCCGACGCTCCTGAAGGAGATGAAGCATTTTCCGATCGCGAAGACGGGTTGGATGGTCGGAACGTTCGAGGTCGCCGGCGTTGTCGGCATGCTCCTGGCCGGCTGGGTGACGGATAAATTTTTCGGCGGTCGCGGTTCGCGCACGGGTGTGTTTTGCATGATCGGCGCGAGCGTTGCGCTGTTTCTCTTCTGGCAATTCGGTTCCACGCCGGCAGTCGCCACGACGTTTCTGGCGCTGGCGGGATTTTTCATCTACGGACCGCAGGCGTTGATCGGAATCACGGCGGCGAACCTGGCGACGCGCCGCGCCGCCGCGACCGCCGCCGGATTCACCGGGATGTTTGCCTATGCCAGCACGCTGGTCTCCGGCTGGGGCCTTGGGCTGCTCGTGCAGCGCAGCGGCTGGAACACCGCCTTCGGCGTGTTGCTCGCGATTGGCGCGTGTGGCACGTTCATGTTTATCCTCGCGTGGCCGGCAAAAGCGCACGGCTATGGGGTGGTGCGATCGAGTAGAGGGTTGAGCAAAGCGAAGTGAGGACAAAACGTTGCTGCCCGTTCTCAAGACCTGGAGCGCGTACAAACCTCTGAAAATTGCGCTCTCAAGTCTCACCTCCTTGCTCTTGACTGCTTTTCTACGGCCCGCTTCACGGGTCAGTCGAAAAATGTAATCTTCGTCTCCGGTCAATGATGAACGAGGGAAAGCCATTATTGCAGTCAACGGCCTGACCCAGCGGGCCGCCGGCCCGATCATCCGATATCAATTGCCGCTCGGCTCATTTGTGATTCCCAGAGCAACCACACGGATCGCCGCTCGTAATCGGGGGAGCGCGATTTAGTAACTGGCGACGAATGTTGTTGAATTCATCAGCGCGCGCAGCGTCCACTGCGGGTCGTCAGCCAGCTTTTGTGGGACGGTCCATAATGGCAGCGGCGAGTTGCGCGAATCCACTACTGCCACCGCCATTTCGTACTGAATCCAACAGCTCGTCCAAGTCATCGTCCGAGAGCGTTGTGAGGATTTTGAGCACTGTGGGAAGAGCCGCCGTGCGCGACTTGGCTGCCACCTTACTTCCATGCTCGAAACAAAACCGATCAACCAACCGTCGCTCTGGTAAGAACCGCTTTTGCTCAAACTCACGCAATAGGGTTGCGACGCGTTCCCGCTTAGAACTCGAAGTTATTTCGGCTCGTTCAACCAGTTCCGTAATTGTGGGTGGGGACGTCCTCTCCTTCGCGGATTTTGCGCTACACGCAGCGGACAGTTGTCGCTCGATATCCGCTTCAGATACCTCCGATATTCCGGCCAAGCTCCTCACGATGCGTTGCCGCCCGTGCTTGAGCACCAGCAATTGAACTTCCAAGTCGAGCAGGTCAGCATGCATGGCGAGATTATACGCCGATTTTCTGGAAAAGCTCGGAGGAAAAACCCGTGATTGCGTTCTTGATTCCGGACCGAGCATAGCTCGTGTGCGCGATGGCAGACGCTTCGCGCGCCGACTTGGGTATTGCTTTCGAGTGTGGCACCTCGTGTTCGAAGATGGACCAACCCTCGTCTTTTGCCAATTTCCTTACTTCGCCCACTGACGCTTTCGCTTCGGGCCCTGGCTGATAGTCACCGTGATTGAAAACGATTCCTGCCATCTCAATGTGGTGGTCATCGTTTTCCTTTGTGGAATGTTCCAGTGAGCGCGCGAGCAGCGGAAGACCAATCGCAGCGAGAAATTCCGGTTTAACGGGAACAAGAATCCAACGGCTCGCGAAGTAGGCGATGTCTGTCAAAACAGATTCCGTTGGGGCGCAGTCGATGATTACCAGATCGTAGTCGCTCGCGACTTTCGCGAGTGCCTTGGCAAGTTTCCGTTCCTTGCCAGCCGGGTTGCGAAGGACGCGCGATAATTCAAGTCGGCACGGAAGGAGGTGAAGATGCCGACTACTCGCCCAGACGCCTTTGATGATCACGTCATGTATGGTCACCGGCTGTGGACCTCCGGTACCGATACCCGCAGGTTGATAGTCTTCGAGTAGTTGAACGACGGTCGACTTACCGGCATTCAAGACCTTCACGTATCTTTCAGGGCCGAGGAGTGCCTGACTGAGGTTCGATTGCGGGTCGAGGTCAACCGCAAGCACTCGCTTCCCGCTCCAAGCCGCGTAAATGGCGGTCTGCATGGCGAGACTCGTCTTCCCAACTCCGCCTTTCATGTTGATGAAGCTGACGTTTACAGACATGGCATGGATTGCTGTTTTGTGTGCTAATGAATTCAGGGCGAAGCACGCATGCAGGGAGTGAGCAGTGTTGCGTGCACAGTTCAAGCGCCGAGTCGGTTTTTCCCGACCTAACCGGTAACATGCAGAGTCTCTGGGCCTGATTCAACAGGAAGCCGAGTCTAAGAACGCGGATGAGTTCTTTCGCAATGAGCGCTGAGACTTCGATCTAATACCCGCACTGTTGCACCTCTCCGTGGAAAACGCTCCACCCTTTTGTTTTTGCGCTCAACGCTCCGCTCCCAACTCTCAACCCTGCCAATTTCGCAAGTCCGTCCGCGCGATCCTGACCACCTTGTTTTCCCTCCTCAAACCCGCCGCCGCCGCCACGCCCCTTCCGGCGGAGCGCATTGATCCCGAATATCGCCGGCAGCGGCGGAATGTGTTCATCGGGATTTTTGTTGGTTACGCGGCATTTTATCTCGTGAGGAAGAATTTCGCGTTGGCGATGCCGGACATCCTCCGGGAATACCCGCAGTATTCGAAAGCCGCGCTCGGCTCGGCCATGACCGGACTTTCGATCGCGTATGGCGTCTCGAAGTTCATCATGGGTTCGGTGTCGGATCGCAGCAATCCGCGCTGGTTCATGACGCTGGGCCTGTTGCTCACCGCCGCGGTCACGTTTGTCTTTGGCACCACCCCGGCGATCTACGGTTCGCTCACCGCCATCGTGGTGCTCCAGACCCTCAACGGCTGGTTCAATGGCATGGGCTGGCCGCCGTGCGG
>SIBJ01000023.1 GCA_009695195.1 Pedosphaera sp. | reverse complement strand
GGCGTTGACTGCCAGACAGCAGATGTGAAAATCCAGCGAGGAATGGAGTCGTTTGTTTCATGCGCCACTTTGAAACAACTCGCTCCAAGGATCCAGTTATATTCGCGTACAATTGCTGACGCGTTTTTCCTTATCTAAGCGCCATTCAAGTCTGCCCCGTCAACGACCGCCGGATAGTAGAGCGCCCATTGGATGATGTTCGCCGCGTCGAGCATCGCCGTCTTGCGCGGCGCTTTGCCGGACTCCGCCGTCCCCTGCTCGCCGCTTTTCAACGTGACCGAACCTTGCGCGTTCGCGAGGTCAACCTCCCCGTTCACGAGCGCGAGTTCCGTGCGACCATCGTCGGCGACGGCGAGATTGAATTCCGTTCCGCGGATCGCCCCGGACGCCACCGGTGTGCGGAACTGGATGTCCGAAGGTTTCTCGCGGCTGAAGAAATAGGCCGCGCCGGATTTGAGATCGAGCTCCGGCTTCTTGTCCGGCTGCGACGGCGGCTGGATTTCGATCGTGGTGAGTTCGTTGACTCGCAAGGTGCTAAGGTCGGACCAGCGCAACGTGGCGCGGCTGCGGTTGCCAGTGCGAACGCGGTCGCCGGCCTGCAACGTCTGATTGGTGCGCGCGGGCGACCACGCGGTCGCGCCCTTCACGATCACCTCGAGCTTGCCCTCGATGGTGAGGACGACGCAGTTGGCGGCGGCCGGCGACTTGTCGGTGGCGGCGGCAAAAAGTGTTTGGCCGAAGAAGATCACCGCGAGTGAAAACAGCAGCGACGCAATTTTCGGCACAGCGGAAGATTTCGCGGGATTCGCGCCAGGAACGGTTTGGCTCATAAGCAAAAAAGTCAGACGGCTTCAGGGTTCGGCGATGCGTATGGTTTACGGTGGATGCGGGCGGATGGCAAGGATTTACGGTGGGGTCTTGATTTGAAATCCGGTGCGATGGGACTGGAACGCGCGCTGTGCTTTTGTGAATCCAGCCGGAAAAAATCAATTCGCAGAGGCAGGCAAAATGGTTTTGGAAGGGCTGTAAGCCGATTTTTGTCTGCCCGAATTGCTCCGGGGAGAGAATCATTTGTCTCAGCAGCCGATACCCGAAACCTGTCCACTTTCGCGGACGCGGAACGAGCCGTTCCTCGGTTTCCTATTTGGCCTTGCACCCGATGGGGTTTTCCGTGCCTCGTCGCTTACGCTTCGAGCGGTGGTCTCTTACACCACCTTTTCACCCTTACCCCGCTTCTTGCGAAACGTGGCGGTATGTTCTCTGTGGCACTGTCCGTCGGAAAGTCTTTCAACTTTCCTCCCGCGTGTATCTCGCAGTCCGCCTTCTTACGTCGGCGCCTACAAGTTACGCGGCATCGCGCCCTTTGGTGTTCGGACTTTCCTCCCGTGACTTGCGTCGCGAGCGATCCTCCGCCCTTCCAAAACCGGGGAAATCTTAACCGAGAAGTGCGCTTCATGCAAGCCGGCCAAAAGCTCCAAGCTCCAACATCCAACCTCCAGAGAAATCTCAAACACCAAACCTCAAACCGTCGCGATCCTCCGGTGTTTGGGACTTGGTGCTTCTCTGGATGTTGGTGCTTGGGATTTGGAGCTTAATCCGCGACCGCCCGTTCCATGTCCCGCGTGAAGTAAAGAATCCGGCCGCAGTTCGTGCAGGTGATCACTTCCTGTTCCGCCTGGCAGGCCACGAGGGTTTGCGGCGGCAGTTTCATGTGACAGCCGCCGCAGACGCCGTGGTTCACGCCCACCAAAATATTCTCGCCCTTGCTCTTCACCAAGCGCTCGTAGCGCCCGCGCACGCCGTCCTCCACCGCCGCCGCCAGTTCCGCGCGGTTGCTTTGCAACTCCGCCAATTCCTTCTGCAAATTCTTTTCCCGGTCGCCAAGTTGCCCGACCTGATCGTCCGCCAGTTTTTTGGCCGCTTCGAACTCGTGCGTGAACCGCGCCACGTCCTTCGCCGTCTGCTCGGCCTTTTCCATCAACTCGATTTCCTGATCCTCGATCCTGGTGATGTCCGCCTTGCAAGTATCAATCTCGTGCGCCAGCGCCCGATACTCCTCGTTCTTCCGCGTCTGAAGCTGCTGGTTGGCGTAGCGCTCAATCTGTGTCTTCTTCGCTTCCACATCCAGTTCGAGCTGCTTCCGGTCGGACTCAATTTGTCTGCCGCGCAGCTTGGCGCTCTCGAGTTGCGCCTGCGTGGCGACGGTTCGGCCTTTGAATGTCTGCCGTTCCGGTTCGACGTGGGCGAGTTCGCTTTCGATGCGGCGGATTTTCCGGTCCCGGTCCTGTAAAACGAGAAGTTTCTCAATAGCTTCGAGCATGATTTTTTTGCAGATTAGCGGTCGCTGCGCGGCAAGTCAATCCATGCACTCGGCAAGTTTTTGTCGCCACAACGCGCCGCCGGGCGTATCGTTTCGTCAAAACCGACCTGTGTTTGCCAAATGAATTCGCACCGCCTCCTCCCCTCGCTTTGCCTTGCCGCCGTCCTCACGTCACCGCTCGCCGCGACCGCGTCGCCAAACCTCGACCTCGCGCGGCAGTTGAACCAGGCTTTCGTCGAGCTGGCGGAAAAAGTTTCGCCCAGCGTCGTCGTCATCACCGTCACGCAGAAACCCGGCGCCGTAGCACTCGACACGACGGATACGGACGAGGAAGGTTTTACCCCGCGCGAATTTTACCGGCACTTCCACCAGCAATTCGAGGATATGCCGATGGAGAAACTCATCGGCCAAGGCTCGGGCGTCATCATCCGCGAAGACGGCTTCATCCTCACGAACCGGCACGTCGTCGAGGACGCGGTCAAAATCGAAGTGCGGCTCAAGGATGGCCGCACGTTCAAAGCCACCGTCCGCGGGGTGGACCCGCAATCCGACGTCGCCGTCATCAAGATTGAAGCGAAGAATCTGCCCGCCGCGAAGTTCGCGAATTCCGCCAAGACCCGCGTTGGTGAATTCGCCATCGCCATCGGCGCGCCGTTCAGCCTCGATTACTCCGTCACCTTCGGTCACGTCAGCGCGAAAGGCCGCTCGAACATCGTGCCCGGTTACGCCGGCGGCGCGCTGCTCGATCAGGATTTCATCCAGACCGACGCCAACATCAATCCCGGCAACAGCGGCGGTCCGCTCGTGAACATTGACGGCGAGATCATCGGCATCAACACCCTCATCCGCGGCCTGCGCACCGGCATCGGCTTCGCCATCCCGAGCAATCTCGCGCGCGAGGTTTCCGATAAACTGATCGCGGACGGAAAATTCACCCGCGCCTGGCTCGGCGTGTATATCCGCGGGCTGAAGGAAGACCCCAATTACGAACAACTCCGCAAGGACGTTGACGACGGCGTGATGGTTTTCGGCATCACCGCCGACGGCCCGGCCGCGAAGTCCGATTTGAAAACCGGCGACGTCGTCCGTACGGTGGACGGTCATCGCGTGACCTCGGCGCAGGAAATGCGAAATGAAATCCGCGGAAAAAAAATCGGCCAGCCCGTCTCGCTCGAAGTGGTGCGCAACGGCAAGACGCTCAAGCTCGCCGTCAAACCGGGCGAATACGTTGACCCGGTGGAAACCCTCGTCGCGAAGCGGCAGAAGGAAAACGAACCGCCCACGGCCCGGCTTGGTTTGAAAGTCCAATGGTTCACCCAAGAAGAGGCGGACAAATTCAAAGTAAAACTCACCGACGGCGTCATCATCACCGGCGTGGACAAGAACAGTCCCGCCGCGAAGCGCGGCCTCAAACCCGGCGACATCATCACGTCCGTCAACCGCGAGCGCACCACCAGCCCCGCGCAAGTTCGCGAGGCGCTGCACAACGCCGACTTGAAGAAAGGCGTCGAACTCCAATTGGTCAGCGGCGGAGCGAGCCGCGCGGAAACTTTGAAGGTGTCGGAGTGAAGTGCTTCCGTGCCGGAGCGCGTGGCACCGCCTCGGCTCGAAGCTGGAATCGGAGACCCACGAGCCGAGGCGGTGCTCGGCGCTCCGTTACAGCGGCGGAAAAATGCCAGCGCGGATTTTTGACGCCGTTCGAGTCCGCTGTACTGGCGGTTTCAGTTATTATTTCAGCTCCGTCCGCGTTCGCCGGCATTCTCGGCACCAACACGCCCTCGCAACCGCTCACCGCCGGACGCATCGCCGCCCTGCCACGCGCCCAACGCACCGATTGGCAGCAATATCTCGCCCGCTCGCAGCGCCAGTTGCAAGCCGACCAGTCCGCGCTCAAAAATGAAATGCGCCGGCTCGGACTCAAGGAAGCCATCGCCGCGCCGTCCGGTCGCGGCACCCGTTCCCTCCCGCTCAATCGCGACGCGGAGTGGTATCGCAGCGCGGACGCGCGCCGCCTCGCGGACATCGTCGTGTCCTTTCAAACGCCCGCCGGCGGCTGGTGCAAGAACATGGATTTCTCGCAACACGTCCGCGCGCCCGGCGAACACTTCGCGGCGGACAACACCACCCGCTTCCCCGCGCCCGGCGACAACGACGCGCCGCGCGACGTCGGCTGGAATTTCGTCGGCACGTTCGACAACGACGCCACGATCACCCAAATGCGTTTCCTCGCCCGGGTCATCACCGCCCTCGGCGAGAAATCCAGCGCGCCATATCGCGCCGCGTTCTCGCGCGGGCTGGATTACATCTTCGCCGCGCAGTTTCCGAACGGCGGCTGGCCGCAGGTGTGGCCGTTGCAAGGCGGCTACCACGACGCCATCACCTACAACGACGGCGCGATGCTTCACGTCCTCGCGCTGCTCCGCGATGTCGCTGACGGCGGAAAGGATTTTTCTTTCTTTTCCCAACGCACACGCCGGAAAGCTGACGCGAGCTTCAAGCGCGGGATCGTTTGCCTGCTGCAATCGCAAGTGGTCGTCAATGGCCGCCGCACGGTGTGGGGCCAGCAACACGACACACTCACATTACAACCGGTTTCGGCGCGCAATTACGAAATGCCCGCGCTCACTGCGGGCGAGAGCGGGGAGATCGTGATCTTCCTGATGCAACTGCCCTCGCCTTCGCCTGAAATCGTCACCGCCGTCCACGCCGCTGCCGATTGGTTCCAGAAAACCGCCCAGCGCGACGTGGCGTTCCGCTTCAACGGCGCGGAGGACCGCCAGCTCGTCCCCGCGCCCGGCAACGGCCCGTTGTGGTCGCGCTACTACGAGATCGGCAGCGACCGCCCGATCTTTGGCGACCGCGACAAAAGCATCCACGACAACGTGAATGAAATTTCCCTGGAGCGCCGCCGCGGCTACTCATGGTTCAGTGAGAAAGGCCAGGCCGTTCTCGACCGCTACGCAAGCTGGCGGAAACTTCACCCGCCACCCTGAAGCGAGTTGCTATGGTTGGCGCGTCGGGTTCAATTGTTTGCTTTCCTCGCTCAATGTTTTAACCGAGTTATTCGGCTTAACCTGTTGCTCTCGTCAAAATGAAGTTGCAGATATTCCCCCTTCGCTGCAAACCGTGACAACTTTCCCAAATAATACTCGAGCTCAGTCTCTGTGCGCATTTGATCGGGGGGACCTAGGAGCACATCGAAATGTTTACGGTAGCCCGCAAAGCGATCATTGCCGATATCCAATCGACCGTCTGGTGGAAGATTGCGGGTGGCTTCTGATGCGGTGGCGCTTGTTGGTTGCACTACCGGAAATAGTGGCGACCATGTCCTCAACGACTCATTGCGATCGAAGTAAAGGACCAGCGAGTTGGACCCTTGAAGTTCCCATGTATTGTGGATGCCCGGTTGATAAACATAAACAGTGTATTTTAGAGATTCTCCTTGGATTGACACGCCCGTCCCCGAGGGGGTCATTGTCTCAGCTGGACCCAGCAGCGCCGTCACGTCAGTCATTTGCATTCCGAGTTGCAAATGCTTTGTCATGAGATCGTCGAGCATCCGAGGAGATATGTTCAAATCTGGATTGCTCTGCCGGCTTTCGCTCCATTGTTTTTGGTCGAACGCCTGATTTTCTGATTTTTGCATGCATCCGCAAATGCCGACGAGCAACACGATCATTTGGACGCAGAATATCGTCTGGCCTTGCCCCGATTTGGTTGACAGGTGGTGTGTGAATACATCGGGCATGCGGATTTTTAGTTGAATTGCGTTCCAAAGTCCACAGGGGATGACACAGGGGATTGGTAGCCGAGGGCGCTGTGGAGCCGCTCCCTGTTGTAAAAGATTTCGATCCACTCGAAGAGGGCCGCGCGCGACTCCGCCCGCGGCCATCAGGCGGGAATTCGTGCGCTGCCGCCGGCTTGCCCGAAAAGTTGAACTTCATCCCGAAATTCCCCTGCCCGCGCCAGCCGCAGTAGAATTTGAACCGGCCACGGTTGTAACCGACGAACGGCAGCCGGCAGCATTGGTAGCGGCACACCGCCCAGTTCCAACCGCCGTTCGGATTGTCCACCTCGCCGGCGAAACGCCCCGCGCGCGTGAACGGTTTGTCCGCGATGCCGATGACATAGAACGTGAAGTTGTGAAACGGATTCCGCAGAAGCCACGTGAAGTTCCGGCTGCGCTGGCCAGGCCGATACCATTCCGGCGGGACCGGGCGATCCGCGTTGCCGAACCACCACACGGGATTCAATTTTTTCCCGAGGGTGACATGGCGCAGCGGGGCGTTGGTCACGACGGCGGCGGATTGGAGGTTGGTGCGAGCCGTTGCCGGCGCGACCGACCGGCAACCGCAAGAAAGAAGACCCGCGAGCGCGAGACAGAAGAATTGCGCGGCATATCGCGCCGTCACGTTGGGCTTCATCGTCATCATCCTTGCCGCAAAAGTACCGGGCGACGCAAGCGAGAAAGCGGTCGTGGTGCGTTTCGACTGTAGGGCACGACGTCAGGAGTGCTTCGCCCGAACGACTCGTTACCTCGTCGCCTACAGTCTTTGAAAACAGTTCGCGCGTGAACCTGACGCTTTTTGCTCGAACTTCACTCACCCGCCCGTTCCGCGTGCGCTCGAATCCAGCGGGATGGCCGGCAAAATCCCGCTGGCAACCGTTGTGCTAATCAAACTGCTGAAAGAAATCCATGAGGAAACGTATGAAAAATCGCCGCCGGGCTTTCACACTCATCGAACTTCTCGTCGTCATCGCCATCATCTCCGCGCTCGCCGCGTTGCTCCTGCCCGCATTGTCCTCCGCCAAGAAACGTGCTTTGAAACGCAACCTGAGCGCGGTCGCGCCCGCGTCGCCCGCGCGAGCGGAAACCGCCGGAGTCACACCGCCCGTCGCGCCGCAGCGCACGCTCGCGACGGTCAAGAGTTTCGCCGCCACCGTCTCACTCAAACCGGGACTCAGCATCGGCACCGCCGATCCCGAATCCATCTACACCGCGCAACTCGCCACCAAGTTTCAAGCCTTCAACCCCGCCGGCAAAGGCGAGTGCGAAGTGCTGCTACCGTTACCGCCGCAGATCATTTCGCTCGCCGACCTCGCCGTCACCGTCAACGCGCAGCCGAGTGACTCCGTCGAAATCCGCGGCGACAAACTCGTCTGGTTCGGCACGCTGCCGGGCGAACCCACGCCCATGACCATCGCCTACTCCGCCGTCGGCAAGGGACTCTACAATCTCCAAACGCCACCCAGCGGAATCCTCGACACCTTCCACATTGATTTGACCGCGGTCGGCTCGGACGTGCGGATGCTCGAACTCTCCTTGCAACCCACGAAGTACGCGCGCGGCAGCGGTCAGACGGTTTACACCTGGGATTACAAAAATCTCCTCTTCGGCCGGCCCATCGCGCTCGACGTGCTGGGCATCGCGCCGATTGATCGCCTCGGTGAACTCGCGTGGCTCGGCCCGGCGAGCGTAGTGATTTTTGGGCTCATCCTCGGCCTGATCGCGCACGCCTTCGCGATCAACAACTTTGATCGCTGGATGCTGCTGCTCGTCCTCGGCACGTTCACGGGCGCGTACCCGTTGATGTACTTCGCGCAGGAATTCATTCCGCTCAACCTCGCCATCTTCGGCGCCTCGGCCCTCGTGCTGTTGGTCATCGCGCTCCGCGCCGGCACTCTGATGGGACTCCGTCGCGCGCTGCTCGGCACTGTGTTGCCCGCCACGGCCATTCTCGCCGTCACCCTCCTCGCCGCCATCCATCCGAAGCTGCAAGGCATTCTCATCACCGCCACCGGCATCGCGATGTTCATCGTGGCGATGCTGCTGATTCCCCGGATGAAACGGGAAAAGCCGCTGCCGCGCGATCCAAAGTTCGCTCCGACTTGACCGGAGCCAAACCGATCAACCACGAATGGACACGAATAAACACGAATAAACACGAATCATACCGGGCGTTACGATGGCTCCAACGTTTAGCGAACGACTTTATCCGCAGGTGAAACCGCCACGTGCCTTGACTTTGGTTTCTCCTCGCACCCATTCGTGTTCATTCGTGTCCATTCGTGGTTTTTCCAGTTCATCGCGAGTTGCAGTTTCGCCAACGGCGGTTAATCTCCCGCCATGCGATTCATTGGCAGCGTCATTGAAAAGTTGCAGCGACATCCCAAGCGCGTCGTCTTTCCCGAGGGCGACGAACCGCGCGTGCTCCAGGCCGCGCGACAATTCCTCGCGCTCCAACTCGGCGCGCCCATCCTCCTCGGCGATCCCAAAAAGATTGCGGCGCTCGCCGGCGAGTTAAAGATTTCCCTCGATGGCATCCGCGTCATCAATCCGAAGCAAAGTGAGGAGTTGGAAAATTTTGTCCGGCGCTTCATCTCGTTGCGACGCGACAAAGGCGTGCAAGCGGATGAAGCGTGCAAGGTCCTCGTGCAGCCAAATTATTTCGGCGCGATGATGGTCGCGATGCGGCAGGCGGACGGCCTGGTTTCCGGCGCGAGCCACACCACCGGCAGCGTGCTGCGGCCGCTGTTTCAAATCTTCAAGGTCGCGCCGCAGAACACCGTCGCTTCAAGCTGCATGATCATGGAAATGGAGGACACGCGCGTGGGCGAGAACGGCGTGCTGTTCCTGGCGGATTGCGGCGTGGTGCCCGAGCCGAATGCCGAACAGCTCGCGGAGATCGCCGTCGCCACCGCGCAACTCGCGCGGCATCTGCTCAACGTGAAGCCGCGCGTCGCTCTGCTCTCGTATTCGACGAAGGGCAGCGCCACGCATCCTTCCATCGGCAAGGTCCAGGCCGCGACCGCGCTTGCGGAACGGAAGGCGAAGGAGAAATTTCTCGAAGCCGATTTCGATGGTGAATTGCAGGTGGACGCCGCGCTCGTGCCGGAGATCGCCCGCCGCAAGACGCACGATCCGAAAGTGGCCGGCCACGCGAACGTGCTGATTTTTCCCGATCTCAATTCGGGCAACATCGCCAGCAAACTCGCGCGGCTCACCGGTCGCGCCAACGCCTACGGCCAGATTCTCCTCGGCCTCAACCGCCCGGCGGCGGACGTTTCGCGCGGCTCGAACGCGCACGACGTCCTCGGCGTCGCGGCCATCGTTGGCCTGCAAGCCAACGCCTACAACGTGCTCTATCCCGCCGCCGACATGACGCTGCCGGGGGAATGACGCATGAATGCTTCGACGCCGCGCGTCTTCATCGCCGCCACGCGCCAGAACGATGGCAAGACCACGACCTCGCTCGGACTGATCGCCGCGTTGCAACATTTCTTTCCCCGCGTCGGCTACATCAAACCCGTTGGCCAGCGTTTTGTGGAAGTCGAGGAACAGAAGATTGACGAGGACACGGTGTTGATGGACGCGGTGTATCAACTCAACTGCCCGCTCGGGGACATGAGTCCCATCGCGGTCGAGCCGGACTTCACGCGGAAATATCTCCAGGCGGCGAACAACGACGTGCTCGTGAAAAAAATCCGGAAGGCGTTCGACCGCGTGTCGTGGGAAAAAGATTTCGTCCTTTGCGAAGGCTCGGGCCACGCCGGGGTCGGTTCGGTGTTCGATCTCTCCAATGCGCAGGTCGCGAAGACGCTCGGCTGCAAAGTCATCATCGTCACGCGCGGTGGGATCGGGAAGCCCATTGACGAGGTTGCGTTGAACCAGGCGCTGTTCGAGAAGGAAGGCGTCGAGATCATCGGCGTGATTCTCAACAAGGTCATGGGTGACAAGCTGGAATACATCACGGACTTCGCGCGCCGCGGCCTCAAACGCAAAGGGCTGGAACTGCTCGGCGTGATCCCGCACCAGCGGATGTTGTCCAGCCCGACGATGGATTCCATCCGCGAGGAACTGAGCGCCGAATTGTTGAATGACCCGCGCAACCTGCACACGCTGGTGGACGACGTCGTGGTCGGCGCCATGAGCGCGCAGAACGCGATGAAGTATTTCAAGCGCGGCGTGCTCCTCATCACGCCGGGCGACCGCGAGGACATCGTGCTCGCCGCCTGCACCGGCCTCGAAGCCGACAGCCAGGAACAGATGGCGGGCATCGTGTTGACCGGCGGCTTGCGCCCGGGCGACGCCGTGCTCAAAGTCATCCGCGCCATGCCCATTCCCGTGTTGCTCGCGAACGACGACAGCTATCTCGTCGCGTCAAAGGTCCACGACTTGATCGTGAAGACGCGACCGAACGACGTGGAAAAAATTTCGCTCATCCGCGACCTCATCGGGCGCAGTGTGAACGTCCAGAAAATCCTCGAATCGCTTTAACATGCCCATCCCGCCGCTCACCAACCGTGAACTCCACGACCTGCCGAGCTACCAACCCGGCCGGCCCATCGAAGAAGTCGCCCGTGAACTCGGCCTGCCCGCGAGCGACATCATCAAGGTCGCGTCGAACGAAAACCCGCTCGGCCCGTCGCCCGCCGCGCTGGAGGCGATGCAACGCGTGCTCGCCAACCTGAATCTCTATCCCGACGGCAATGCGTTTTATCTGAAGCAAAAGCTCGCGGCGAAGCTGAACCTCCCGCCGGCGAATCTCATTCTCGGCAACGGCTCGAATGAAATTATCGAGTTCGTCGGCCACGCCTACATGGCACCGGGCGTCGAAGTCGTGGTGTCGCAGTATTGCTTCGCGGTTTATCCGCTCGTCACAAAACTTTTCGGCGCAAAGCTTGTCTCCGTGCCGGCGAAGAATCTCAGCCACGATCTACCGGCGATGTTGAAAGCCATCACGCCGCAGACGCGCGTGGTGTTCGTCGCGAACCCGAACAATCCCACCGGCACAGTCGTGCCGAAGGTGGAGTTGCTGCGCTTCATCGAGCAAGTTCCCACGAATGTTTTGCTGGTGATGGACGAAGCTTACGTCGAGTTCCTTGACGACGCGGCGGATTGCGTTTCGCTGGTGCGCTCCGGCGCGAAACCGAATCTGCTTTTGATGCGGACGTTCTCAAAAATCTTCGGCCTCGCCGGACTGCGCATCGGTTACGGCCTCGCGCACCCCGAGCTCATCGCGGCGTTCGAGAAGGTCCGCCAGCCGTTCAACATCAACGCCATCGCGCAAGCCGGGGCGCTGGCGGCGCTCGACGATTCGGCGCACGTTCAGCGCACGCGCGAGAACAACGCGCGCGGCCTGAAGTTTTTCACCGAGGCACTAACGCAGTTGAAACTGGAATTCATCCCCTCCGCCGCGAACTTCATCCTCGTCCGCGTCGGCGAAGGCCAGAAAGTTTTCGAGGCGATGCAGCGCGTGGGCGTGATTGTGCGTCCGATGGGCGGGTATCAGTTGGGTGAGTGGATCCGCATCACCGTCGGCACGCCAGAGCAAAATGAACGCTGTCTGGCCGCGCTCAAATCCGCGCTGTCCGGGTAGGAGCGCCGAGCACCGTCTCGGCTCGTTGCTGGAACTGAATCCAGACTGGCCGAGGCGGTGCTCGGCGCTCCGGTCGCACGGCGGAGCAAAATCTACGAGGGGAGTCCGCACTCAAATCCGCGCGTTCAAACGTGGGCGCTCGCAAAGAAAACAGCGGCGTCATTGACGACGCCGCTGCGGGGTTAAATTTTTTCGGGAGAAGATTCCCGGGTTACCGGCTCTTGCGCCGCCATCCGCGCCAGACGATGAGGCCCAAGCCCGCCGCGAAGAGCGTGGTGGTGGCCGGCTCCGGCACGAGCGTGATCTGGCCGCGGATTTCGCCGCCGGGAAACGCGCTGGAGTGAACGTTGAAATACATGAGACCGGCGAAGAGGTTGGCCACTTGCGCGGGAGTGACAGCAAACACCTGTTGCGGAATCGCGCCGGCGGTGGCGTTGGGCACGCCGGCCAACGGGAAGGCCACGCCCGTAGCCACCCCGGGTGCGGCTGGCCCGTGGATGTGGCTCAACGTCGCTGGGGCGAGCAACCCGCTCCAGTTTTCGTCCACGGTGATCTGGGTTTGCGCCGCGTTGAGCACGACCGTTCCAAAACCTGTGCCGGGCGAAGCGTTCGGCACGGGAGCCTCCTGCAGCCCGTCGAGAATTGCCTGGAACGTGCTTTGCGCGAAAGCCGCGCCGGTCGAGAGTGCGATGGCGGCGATGAGGGGAGCGAGGAACTTCTTCATAGGTATTTTTGCGGTAGTTACAAATTACAACTTCGGGTCACAGCACTGTTACGCCAAATTCCACCAATTCTGTCAAGGGATTTCCCGTGGAAGTTACTCACAAAACTACGGACGCGGACGGAAATTATTGTTTGAATCGCACGCCGTTCTGACCTTTCATCTGCCCCAATGCTAACAACTGGCGCGCCCAAGTGAAACCCACCGACCTGCGGGGCATCCTGCAATACATCCCGCGCTTCCGCGAAAAAACGTTCATCATCAGCGTGGACGGCGCGATCGTCACCGACGAGAACTTCGCCAACATCCTGCTCGACATCGCGGTGCTCCGGTCGCTGAACATCCGCGTCGTGCTCGTTCACGGCGCGGCGGGCCAGATCAAACTGCTCGCCGACGAACAAAAAATCTCCGCCTCGAACCTCGACGGCAGCGGCATCACCGACGCCGCCACCCTCAAGCTCGCGCTCACCGCCGCCAACCGTCTCACGCACGAAATCCTCGAGGGCCTTTCCGCCCACGATCTCCGCGCCGCCAGCACCAACGCCATCATCGCGCACCCGCTCGGCATCATCCAGGGCGTGGACCATCTGCTCACCGGCAAGGTCGAGCGCGTGGACGTCGAATTGTTGTCGAGCCTGCTCGCACAGGGCGTCGTCCCCGTCATCCCGCCGCTCGGGTTCGATGGCGACGGCAAAACGTATCGCGTGAACTCCGACCACGTCGCGGTCGCCGTGGCCGACGCGTTGAAGGCGGTGAAGTTGATTTACATCACGACGACGGACGGCCTCGTCTGCCAGGGTAAACTCATCCGCCAGATGATCGTGGGCGAACTCGAAGCGTTGCTGGATAAAAACAAATGCGATTTCACGCCCGCGACATTCTCGAAGGCGAAGTTCGCCGCCGAAGCCTGCCGCGCGGGCATTCAACGCGTTCACGTCATCAACGGCAGCGTGGACGAGGGCCTGCTGGCGGAAGTTTTTTCCAACGAAGGCATCGGCACGTTGATTTACGCCAACGAGTATCAGCAGATCCGCCTCGCGAAGAAGAAAGACATCCGCGCCATCCAACTCCTCACACAGAAAGGCGTGCAGACCGACGAACTCGTCAAGCGCACGCGCACCAGCATCGAGAAACAACTCGGCGACTATTACATCTTCGAGATTGATAAGAACCCGGTCGCCTGCGTGGCGCTGCACGTTTATCCCGAGCAGAAAAAAGGCGAGCTGGCCTTTCTCTACGTCAATGCTTCGCACGAGAACCAGGGCATCGGCCGCAAGCTGATTCAATTCGTCGAAGCCAAGGCGAAGGAACTCAACCTGAGCGAACTCCTCACCCTCTCGACGCAAGCCTTCACCTACTTCCAATCCAAAGGCGGCTTCAGCGAAGGCACGCCCGACGACCTCCCGCCCGCGCGCCGCGAGAAATACGACCAGAGCGGTCGCAATTCAAAGGTGCTCGTCAAAAAGTTGAAGTAGTCCGCTTTGTTTTTCCGGCAGCCCACGCGAACCCCGCCAACTCAAGCCGCTTGCAGCTCCGGATTCGTGGTCAAATGGTCGGGAGGAGGTCGGCAGAAAGAAGGCAGAAATATAAACTCCGATAAATCGCGCCCAGGAGCCGAAATCGGGGGCAGGGGGCGGAAGGCGGAATCAACGCTTCAGTCGCAAGACCAACGGTGCGCTCAAATTACCGACGCGATCCACGGCGGATAACGCCAGCACGTCGGGTGTGATGAAGGGCAAAATGACGCCGCGTTTTTCACCGGGCAGGATTTTCGTCGCCCATTTTCCCTTCACCTGATATTGCAGCAACCAGAGCGATGACTTCTCGGTCGCTCCGGCTTCCCATGACGCGCGGACGCTCGCATGGTCTGCGCCCGTTGCGGTGAGTCGCGGTTTCGCGGGCGCGGAAGTGCCGAGCCATTTGCAGGCTGGGATGAGCGCGGGTTCGGCGTAAAGTCCGCGCTCCAGATCAGCCTGAAGTTCGCTGCTGCGCAAAAGACTTTTCATGTTCCAATGGACGTGGCCGGCGCTGACGGGTTGCTTTTCCGTGAGCCGGATTTGCGCCTCGATCTCCGCCGGCTGCCAACTGATGCGCGCGCGGGACGAGTTCGTCCGGCTCGTGACGCGGGTTGCGAATTCGTCATTCGCCATCCGGGATTTCACCTTCGTGGTGTCCATGCCCGGCCAGATGTGGCGCTTCTTCGGATTCTGGTCGTTCCACCAATCGAGCAGCACGGGAAAACTTTGCGCTTTGACCTCGATGCTCCAGTAAAGTTGCGGCGTGAAATAATCCACCCAGCCGTTGACGAGCCATTTGCGCGAGTCGGCGTAAAGTTCGTTGTAGGCGTCGAAGCCTTTGATTTGCTCCGGGTGTCCGGGTCGCCAGATGCCGAACGGGCTGACGCCAAACTTCACCCACGGCTTCGTGGCCTTGATGCCTTTGTAAACGTGTTCGATGAAGCTGTTCACGTTCTCGCGCCGCCAGTCGTCACGTTCGAGTTTTCCGCCGGCGCCGAATTTCTTCCAGCTCGCCTGATCGGGGAAATCCAGTTCCCGTCCGCGTGAAGTTTCTTTGTAGGGATAAAAATAGTCGTCGAAGTGAATGCCATCCACGTCGTAGCGCTTCACGACGTCGAGTACGACGTTGAGCGAATGCGTCTGCACGTCGCGCTCGCCAGGGTCGAGCCAGAGGTAGCTGCCGTATTCGCGGACGAGGTCGGGGCGGGTTTTGCTGATGTGATTCGCGGAGACGGACGAGCGGGCGTTGGAATGGCGGGCGCGATAGGGATTGAACCACGCGTGCAGTTCCAGTCCGCGCTTGTGCGCCTCCTCGACGGCAAATGTCAACGGATCGTAGAACGGCTCCGGCGCCTTGCCCATCGCGCCGGTGAGATACTCGGACCACGGTTCGAGCTTCGAAGCGTAGAGCGCATCGCAGGCAGGGCGGACCTGGAAGATGACGGCGTTGAGTTTCAACTTCGCGGCGCGGTCGAGGATGTCGAGCAGTTCCGCCTTTTGTTCCGCCGTGCTCAGATTCTTTTGGGACGGCCAGTCAATGTTGCCGACGGTCGCGATCCACGCCGCGCGGAACTCGCGTTGCGGCGGCGGCGGAGTGAGCGACGCGGGTTCATAGCTTGCGCCAGAAATTTTTCCGAGGGACACGAATGAAGACAGAACGAGAGCGATGGTGATGCGAGTTTGCGACATGACGGACCGGTTCGTTGCGGAAGTTTTGAACCACGCGCCGGCGGTTGGCAAAGTTATTCGCAAAATATTCACATTAGATGTTGACCGTTCGGTTGCGTGGGCGTAGAAAATAGGGCGTAGATAACAGGTCAGTTTTTAGGTCGCGGGCACAACGACAATCTCGGTTCCTCACCAATTAGTTGTGCAGCGCGAGGGTTAAGAGCCCTGCATATTGTGGTTTTCACTTTACAGAGCAGGGCGGGCCTGATTTCTTACATCAAATCATGTATCTCAAGAATCTGACCGTTTTGGGGTTCAAGTCCTTCGCGGACAAGACCTCTTTGAATTTTCAGCCTGGCGTCACGGCCATCGTCGGCCCGAACGGCTGCGGCAAATCCAACGTCTCGGACGCGATCCGCTGGGTGCTCGGCGAGCAATCCGCCAAAGCGTTGCGCGGCGGCGAAATGTCGGACGTGATCTTCAACGGCACGGACGGTCGCAAGCCGATGGGCATGGCCGAGGTTTCGCTCACGCTCGGCGGCGTTGACGAGGAACACCTGAGCGCGGCGGGCGTCGAGGTCGCTTACAACGAAGTCACCGTGACGCGGCGCGTCTTTCGCGACGGCGGCAGCGAGTATTTCGTGAACCGCGTTCCCTGCCGGCTGAAAGACATCCAGCAACTTTTCATGGGCACGGGTGTGGGCCGCACGAGTTATAGCATCATGGCGCAGGGCAACATCACACAGATTCTTTCCAGCAAACCCGAAGACCGTCGCATGGTGTTCGAAGAGGCCGCGGGCATCACGAAGTTCAAGAGCCAGAAAAAGGAATCGCTTCGCAAACTCGAATACACCGAGCAAAATCTTTTGCGCGTCGCCGATCTCATCCGCGAAGTGAAGCGGCAGATCGGTTCGCTGCAACGTCAGGCCGGCAAGGCGAAACGTTTCAAACAAATTCAAGTCGAGCTGCAACACCTCGACACCCAGCTCGCGCGCCATCAGCTCGACGTGTTGCTCGGCGAAGTTCGCGACAAACAATCCGCCGCCGACAATCTCCGCAGCGAAATCGAAACCGAGTCCGCCGCCGTGCTCCGTTGTGAGGACGAGATCAAGCAACTGCGCGAGCGCCTCTCCGAACTCGAACACGAAATCGCCGTCACACAGCAGCGCGGGCTGGAATTGAAGAGTGAGATTGACCGGCACGAGAGCCGCGTCCAGTTCAACGAAGAACGGCTGCGCGAGTACGCGAAGCAGAACACCAAGGCCACGTCGGACATCACCGAGGCCGGCGAGCGGCGTCGCGTGGCGGCGGACGAATTGAGTTCGTTGAAGGAACGGCTCGCCGCGTCCGAGACGACGCTGGCCAAACACAAGCAGGCGTTGCAATCGCGCCAGGCCGCGTTGCAAAAGATCGAGGGCGACATTCGCGACGGTCAGGAAGCATTGCGCCAGGCGCAGTCTGACGCCTTCGCGGCGGCGCAGGATTTGACGCGCGTGCGCAATGAGATCAACGCGCTGGATCTGCAGAAGTCGGGCAACGTCGTCCGCCTCGAAAAACTTTCCGCCGAGAAATTGCAGCTTGAAGAAGAACGCACTCGGCTCGAAACACGATTGCACGAGTTCGCCTCGAACGTTGAGAACGAGAAGCTCAGCGTGGCCACGAAGCGCGGCTCCGTCGAGCAGCGGCAGGCGCGTTTGAAGGAGTTGCAGACCGAATTGCAGCAGTCCTCCGACGAGCAGGACCAGCTTTTGCAGCAGCAGGCGGAGAAGCGTTCGCGGCTAAGCGTGCTCGAACAACTCGAAGGCTCGCACGAAGGTTTTAGCGCCGGCGCCGTTGCGGCGCTGCGCAAATCCCGCTCCGTCATCGGTTCGCTGGCCGACCGCATCCGCGTCCCGGAGCAATATGTTGTCGCCATCGAGAACGCGCTCGGCCATCACCTTCAGCTTGTGCTCACCGAGCAGCCGGAATCGGCGCAACAAATTCTCGCCGAGCTCAGCACGAACAAGGTTGGCCGCGCGAGCGTCGCGGCGCTTTCCATCGAACACAAAGATGAAAAACAACTCGCCTTCGCGGGCGAACTGTCGCCGGGCGCGAGCGGAACGGCGGCCAAACCGCTGGGCAACGGTGAATTCGTTCACGCGCTGAACGTGATCCAAACCGATCCTTCGGTGGAAAAACTTTTGAAGTCGCTGCTCGGTCGTACGTTCATCGCGGCGGATCTTTCCACGGCGACAGCGCAAATTCAGAACGGTCACGCCGGCTGCGACTTCGTGACGCTCGGCGGGGATTTGTTGAGCCGGCACGGCATCTACACCGGCGGTTATCTGAACGGCAACGGAAATCCAAAAGCGCCCGCTTCAATTCTCGGCCGCAAAAACCAGATCACCGAACTCCAGGCGAACGTGGGCGACATCCAGGCGCGCGTGGCCGAAGCCAGCCGCCGCCGCGGCGCGCTGTTGAGCGAGCAGACCGGATTGCAGGCGAGCTTGCAGGACGCGCAAAATGAATTGCGCGTGCAGGAGGTCGCCATCGCCACGCGCGAGGGTGAGTTCAACGCGCTCGAAAATTCCCGCCGCCTGCTGCACCAGAAAATTGATACCGTCGTTTACGAAGTCACGAGCCTCGCGGCGCAGGAAAAAGAGGGCAACGACAAGCGCAACGCCCTCGTCGAACGCGCGCGGACGCTGGAAACGCGTGAGCAGGCCGCACAGGAAAAAGTCACGGCGCTCACGGCCAACTTGGAATCTTTCCGCCAGCAACGGGACGCGGCGACGACGACCTTGACCGAGAGCAAAGTGGCGCTCGCGACCGAGGAGCAGATGTCCGCGTCGTTCCGGCAGCAGTTGCAATCGCTCGAACAGCGCGTGCGGGAACTGGCGCAGATCATCGAGCAGCGCAAGGGCGAGATTTCCTCGTTCATCGCGCGCAAGGCGCAGGCGGAGTCCGAGATCGCCGATTCGCGCAGCAAGATGGAGAGCCTCGCGCACGACCGCGAGCAGGTGAACGCGCAGGCGGCGGAAATTCTCTCCCGCAAGCAGACGCAGGAAGCGGATGTGACGTCGCGCGACGAATCGTTGCGCGAACAACGCCGGCGCTTGACGCAGTTGCGGGAATCGCGTGGCACGATTGACGTGGAACTCGCGCAGAAAAACATGGCGGCGCAAAATCTTCGCGAGCGCATCCAGCAGAAGTATCACGTCAACCTCGACGACGTGCGCAGCGAGTGCATCACCATCACCTACGCCGAGGAAGGGCCGGCGAAGATCGAGACCGTGACGCCGGAAGAGATGGCCGCGAGCGGCGCGGGCACGGACTGGAACGCCGTGGCGCAACAGGTCGAGGCGTTGCAGAAACGGCTCGACGAGATCGGCCCGGTGAATCTCGTCGCCATCGAGGAGTACGAGGAGACGGAGCAGCGCCACCAGTTCCTCACGACGCAGCACGACGACCTGGTTTCGGCCAAAGTGCAATTGCTCGAAGTCATCAACCGCATCAACACGCAGACGAAGGAAATGTTCACAACGACGTTCAACCAGATTCGCGACAACTTCCGCGCGATGTTCGTCGAGGTGTTTGGCGGCGGCAAAGCGGATTTGATTTTGACCGACGAGAACGACGTGCTGGAGTCCGGCATTGACATCGTCGCGCGCCCGCCGGGCAAACAGTTGCAGACGATTTCACTGCTCTCCGGCGGCGAGCAGACGATGACCGCCGTGGCGTTGCTGTTCTCGATCTATCAGGTGAAGCCCAGTCCGTTCTGCGTGCTGGACGAATTGGACGCGCCGCTCGACGAATCGAACATCAACCGCTTCATCCGCGTGTTGCAACGCTTCATCACGCAATCGCAGTTCATCATCATCACTCACAACAAGCGCACCATCGGCATGGCCGACGTGCTTTACGGCGTGACGATGGAGGAACACGGCATCAGCAAGATCGTGAGCGTGAAGTTCCACAAGACCGGCGACACGAGCACCGGCACGACGCCGGTGTCCATCGAAACCCCCGTGGCCGGAAAGTTGGTGGAGAGCGAAGAGGACGAACCGCATCAACGGAATGAGACGCTGGAGATTTCCGTGGCCGCGGCCACTGCGTCAACCTCGGGGACGACCGAACCGCGCCCGCGCGCGTCCTCGTAACGGCTTCTGCCTGCGAACGTCAGCAGGCAGCGGCCCGGGTTGTCAGGGCTGAATGACGAAATGTCAGTTCAATGTTATGGCAACGGTAGCAGTCAACGAAATCGAAAAGCGGTTCGCGCATCTGCCGGCGGCGGACCAATTGATACTGCTCGAACGGTTGGTCGAACATTTCCGCGTCGGCCCGGTGGGGAAACGCGGGCTGGATGAACAACCGCTGGACGTGGCGGCGCTGTCGCCGGACCTTCAGCGCGAGCTCGCCCGTCTCACCGAGCAATTCCGAGCGGTGCAGTCCGACCAGTTGAACGAGGTGTGGTGAGTGGCGGCAGACTTCACTTCGCCGCCGCGTGCTGATCGAGGAAATCCAGCAGCGCGGTCGCGGCGGTCTTCACGCCGACTTCCAAACACGCTTCGTCAACATCGAACGTCGGTGTATGCCCCTCGGAAGTGATGCCGCGGGCTTTGTTGCCGGCGCCGAGTCGCATGAAGAAGCCGGGGACGACACGACCGTAGAACGAAAAATCTTCCGCGCCCATGCGCTTGGGAACTTCGACGACGTTGGTCTCACCCGCCGCGCGCCGCAGCGAGGGCAGGGTGGCGGCGACGAGTCTTGGATCATTCACCACGACCATCGTGCCGCGTTCGTAATCGAGTTCATACTTCGCGCCGTAAGCGGACGTCACGCCGGCGAGCGTCTCGCGCATCAACTGTTCGATCTGCGTGCGCGCGTCTTCGCTGAACGTCCGGACGGTGCCGGACAATTTCACTTCGTCCGGGATGATGTTCTGCTTCGTGCCGCCGTGAATCGTGCCGATGGTGAGGATGACTGGCTCGAACGTGTCAATGCGCCGGCTCTTGATGGTTTGCAACGCCGTCACGCATTCGGCGGCGACGACGATGGTATCAATGCCTTTGTGCGGTGACGCGGCGTGCGACATTTTTCCGCGGATGGTGATGTTGAATCCGTCCGCCGACGCCTGTGCCGGGCCGGCGCGGTAGCCGATGACGCCCGCTTCCAGTTCCGGCGACGTGTGGAAACCAAAGATCGCGAGCGGCTTCGGGTTCTCCAGCGCGCCTTCCTTGATCATCAGCAACGCGCCGGCCTGGTCGCGTCCGGTCGCGCCTTCCTCGGCGGGTTGAAAAAGAAATTTCACCGAGCCGTGAATCTCGCCGCGCATTTTGCTCAACACTTCGGCGACACCGAGGCCGACGGTGGTGTGCGCGTCGTGACCGCACGCGTGCATGACGCCGGGAGTTTTGGACTTGTAAGGAACGTCGTTCGCCTCGGTGATGGGGAGCGCGTCCATGTCCGCCCGCCAGGCGACGACCGGGCCGGGCTTAGCGCCTTTGAGCAACCCGACGACGCCGTGCTTCGCGACGTTCGTCCGCACTTCGTCAAAGCCGAGTTCATGCAAACGTTCCGCCACCACGCGCGCGGTGCGGACCTCGTCGTTGGACAACTCGGGATGTTCGTGCAGATCGCGGCGCGTGGCGACGAGCTGGTCGTGGAGCGCGGCGGTGGCTTGGGCGATTTGCGCGGCGCGGTCGTCGGCTTGAACGAAAGTCGCGGCCAACGCAAACAAAAATAGTGCTGCCAACGGACGGAGGCGGGGACGTTGTGGCTTCATCCGCCGATTGGAAACGAACCGCGAAAGACGCGCAACGAATTATTACGGCTCAGTGGGCGAACCAGCCGAACTTCTGTTTCTTTGTGACGTAGAGCAGCGCGAGCACGCGCATGCTGGCGGTGAGGAGGTAGATGGTCATGAAGGCCAGCACGGCTTGAACGCCGAACGCCGCGAACAGTTTGCCCATGTCCTTGGTCGTCATGATGTCCATGGCCGCGCCGAATTTAAGATTGTCGCCAAATTCGTTGACGCCGTAAGCGCCCAGCAACACCAACGTGGTGACCGCGTATTCCAAGGGCATCCGGAGAATGGCCGGAAGCACCACGAGCGGATTACCGGCGATGACGCTGTCCTTCATCGCGATGGCCAGGATGGCCATCGGACAGTAAAGGCAGCCGAGAATCTTTGCGCCGATCAGGGCCGCGCCCGGCACATCAATGTCTTTGTAACGGCAGACCCACAAAATGATGTAGAGCCAGAACGACATGACGATCGTGCCGAGCAGCGAAACAAAGCCGCCGCCCAAATCGCCACCGGAAGGAAGTTCGAGGGTGGTATTCTCATCCGACGCCGTGGTGTGGATGATGTTTTGCATGAACAAAAACAAAAAACCGTAAGCGGCGGCCGTAATGAAAATGCCGGTTATTCCGCCGCCGACAAATCGCAGCGCGCTGAACACGACCGCCGCGATCAGCATGTAGAAAACACCCATGCCCTGGAACGGATAGACCATCGCCCCAGGCAGGCGCGCATAAAACGTTTTTCCACCGCCGCCGGCGCCGCGTTCGATCAGCACCGGCGTCACCTCCACGCCGCACGCGCGGCAGGTTTTCTTCGAGCCGGCGCTCGAAGCGCGGGTGGACACGCACAAGTCGCAGAAAAATTTCCGGCACTTGTTGCAAAAGAAACGCGCCGGCGTCTTCGGATGAAATTTGCAGAACGCCATCCCGACGATCTTCGGTGCGCCGGCAGGCGGCGGGCCCGTCGGCTCGGTTTCGGCGATTGCTTCCGGGATTGGCTCTGCGGTGGGCGCGGCGGCTGCATGGCCGGCACCTGAAAAACGCAAACTGGTTGGCCGCGCGGTCACCGGCACCGGAGGCGCGGTGGGCGGCGCGCCGGCAGCGGCGGTTGGCGAGGAAAGGCGGACCACAATCGGCGCGGCGGCAGGCGAGGCCGTTCCGCCCGGCGCCGCGGATTCAAACACCATGTCCACCGAGCCGAGTTGGAGGTGCTGGCCGGTTTGGAGGATGGCTTCCTTCACCGGCGCGCGGTTGACAAAGCAGCCGTTGGTGGAGCCGAGGTCTTTGAGGATCACGCCCGCGCTGCTAACGACGATCTCGCAATGCGTGCCGGACACCGAACCGTGCGCGACTTGAAAATCATTGTGATCGCCGCGACCGATGCGGTTGGCGCCGGGCTTGAGTTGGATTTCCCAAGCCTGGGGCGTTCCCGGATTGATCAAGAGCCGATGTGTCATTGATAAAACTTCCGCCGTTCGGTTCGCGGGAATTGATACGCGTGAGCGACGCGGGAGACAATGAAAAAACTTTTCGTTCGTGGCATTTCGGCGGTGGCATATTGAGTTTTACTTCCCGTCCGAAGGGCTTTAGCTTGGTCGCCATGAGCACGGCCGTTGAAATTGAAGCAGCGATTCGCACGCTTTCTGCCTCCGAGCGGGAGAAACTGGTGCGCGACCTGCCGGCGGTCCTGCTCGAACTGGACGGCGACGCCGCGTGGCAGCGAATCATTGAAGACCCTGCGCCAAGTCCCGCTTTGTCCGCGTTCGCGGATGCGATAGACGCCGAGCGCCAGCGCCTGCCCGGGGCTTTTCGTGAAATCAAGGACAGTGATTTTGATACGCCGCCGTGACCTCAAGCGGGAATGCGAGCTTCTGGAAGTCTTATTGGTCTTTGCCGGCTGAGATCAAGACCGCCGCGCGCGCCGCTCATAAAAAATTCCTTCAGAACCCTGCGTACCCCGGTTTGCAACTGGAGCGTTTGCGAAAAGATCCGCGGCTGTGGTCGGTGCGCGTGACGAAAGACTATCGAGCGGTCGCGCGTCGTTACGAAGATGAATGGGTCTGGGTTTGGATTGGCAGTCACAAAGACTTCGACCGGCAATTTCCCTCCTGATTACGGCTGCCCCGGCTTCACCACCGAAATCACACACGCGTCCGGTTTCAGATATTTGTTCGCGACGGCTTTGACTTGTTCGAGCGTGACGGCTTGATACTTCGCGTCCTCGGCGTCGGTGTTGGCGAAGCCGAGGCCGTAAAGTTCGTCGAGCGCGGTGGTCATGGCGAAGCCGCCGAGTTCCTGGCGGGCGATTTTTTTCTGCCCGATGACTTTCGCCTTCGCACGACTCAATTCCTCGGCGGTCAGGCCGTCCGCGCGCAGGAGTTCGGCTTCCTTCAACAATTCCTTTTCCACCAGTTCGACTTTTTCTGGCATCGTGCCGGTGTAGAACGCGAAATAGCCGGGTGTGAGGCCCATGAAATTCTGCGCGCCGACGTAATAGGCGAGGCCAAGTTGATCGCGGATGCGCAGGAACAGGCGCGAGCCGAGGTCGCTGCAGGATTCCTGCAAGAGTTCCAGCGCGTAACGGTCTTCGCTCAACAGCGTCGTGCCGTTGAAGCCGATGACGAGCACGGCTTGTTTTTTGTCGCGGGTTTCGCTGACGCGCTTCAAAGAGTTGAGAGTTGTGGGTTGAGAGTTGAGAGCGGGAACGGCAGCGGTGGATTTCCATTTGCCCAACGCTTTTTGCACGGCGGTTTTCACGGCGGCGGGTTTCACGTCGCCATAGATCGCGAGGACGCAGTTCGCGGGCGTGGCGAGTTGCGCGTGGAAGGATTTCAGATCCGCGGGCTTCGTGCGTTGGACGCTTTCCTCCGTGCCGAGGGCGTCGAGGCCGTAGCCGGCGTCGCCGAACATCGCGCGGCGCATCGCTTTGGCGGCACTTTTGAGCAACTCGTCCTTTTGCGCGCTGATGTCGGCGATCTGGATCTGCTGTTCGCGTTCGAGCGCGGCGGCGGGGAACGTCGGATTCAGCAGCACGTCGGCGACGAGATCGAGTCCCGTCGCAAAATCTTCGCTCAACGTTTCGGCGTTCAGGCCAAAGCTGTTGTTGCCGCCGTAGGTGTCAATGTTCCCGCCGACAGACTCGATCTCCGTGGCGATGTCCTCGGCGCTGCGGCGCTTCGTGCCTTTGAGCAGCATCTTCGTGTGGAGTTGCGAAAGGCCGTTGTTCTGCGCGTTCTCAGCGAGCACGCCGCCTTTGAACACGGCGCGAAACTCGACGAACGGCAGCCGATGATCTTCCTTCACCAGCAACCGCAGGCCGTTCGGCAAAACGAATTTCTGGATCGCCTGCTCGCTGGATTTCGCGGCGGTGCTGGAAGTCTTCGGCGCGGTGTCGTTCGGCAACAGCGCGAAGAGCGTGCGGTTTTCCGTCGTGAGATATTCGCGCGCGACGCGCTGTAAGTCGGCGGGCCGGACGCGCTTCACTGCGGCGAGGTAACGCTCGGAAAAATTCAGGTCGTTCGCGGCGAGCCAGTTTCCGCCAAGGTCGGCGGCCTGACCGGTCATCGTCTTGCGCGTCGAGAGCGTGGCGGAGATGAATTGCTTCACGGCCTTGCCAAGTTCGGCGGCGGTGACGGGTTTCTTTTTCAGCTTTTCGACTTCGGCGAGCATCGCGGCGCGGGCTTTCTCGAATTTGTCCGCGTCCACCACCGCGCTCATGCCGAACAGCCCGGGCGCGCCGGGACTGTAAGTCCACGCGTCGGCGGAATTCACGACACCCTGCTTCTCGCGAACCTCCTGATACAAACGCGAACTGCGCCCGCTGCCGAGCAACACTGCGAGCACGTCGAGGATCGGCATGTCGGGATGCCGCACGTCCGGGATGTGCCACGCGAAATGGAAATGTCCCTGCTCGATCGGCGCTTCCTCGATGATTTCGCGCGCGGCGGTTTGCTGCGGCTCGGTCGGCAGCACCATTGGCGGCAGCGGCTTCGCCTTGTTCTTCGCGTAGGCTTCCTTGATTTGCGCGATGACTTCGGAAGTTTCCACGTCGCCGGCGACGACGAAGAACACGTTGTTCGGCGCGTAACGTTTCTGGTAATAGCCGAGGATGTCGGGCGTTTTGAGTTCGTTGTAAATGTCCTGGTAGCCGATGACCGTGAAGCGATACGGGCTGCGCGTGTAGGCGGTTTCAAACAATCGGCGGCCCGAGCGACGGCCCGGATCGTCCTGGTTCATGTCCATCTCGCGGAGGATGACCTGCTTTTCCTTTTCCATCTCGTCGGCGGGCAACGACGCGTGTTGCATGATGTCGCACAGGATGTCCACCGCCGTGCGCGCGCCGGTGTTCGGCACGTCAATGTGATAGACCGTGCGATCAAAACTCGTGTAGGCGTTCATGTAACCGCCGGCCTCCTGCACTTCCTGATCAATCCGGCTGCCGGGGCGCGTGCTCGTGCCTTTGAAGAGCATGTGTTCGAGCACGTGCGAAAGGCCCGCGCCGAGCCAGCGGCCTTCGTGAACGCTCCCGGTCATCGCCCACGCCTGCGCGGAGACGACGGGCGCGCTGTGATCTTCGCGCACGATGACGGCGAGGCCGTTGTCGAGCGTGGTGAGCGTCGTGCCGGGCGGCAGGGCGGGGATGGCGTTGGCGTTCGCGGCGGTGGTCTTGTTCAAAGGCATAAATAAAATGGCAATAGCTATCGCGAGCAGAAGTTTCATTTCATGACTCGGCGGTTTCAAAGTTTCAACGCCCCGCAATCCGGGGCGCAAAGCGGCGGGAAAGTAACCGAACCGGGCGCGGATGAAAATGTTTTCCGTAAACCGGTGAGGAAACAAGCGATGGTGTGGAGATCGCGCAGGATGCGTGAGAATGAAGCTGGCCGAGTTGGCGGCAAGCTGGTTCTGCGCGGGGACACGTGACATCGAACTGCCGGAAGGGACTCTCCGGCGGAGTGTTGGGCGGTTGATAATCTTCCCGCCGCATGAAATATCGTGCTGAGGGTGTGTGCATGACCGCGAGTTTGCACCGGAGGTGGGACAACGGCGGTCCGAGGCGCGCCGCACACCGACGTTAACTGCGGATATTTCTGAACTTGTTGGCGAGGTCGATAAACTGCTGAGAAGGTCTCTGGGCGGGATCGAAAGGCAAATGAATCACTCGGTTCAAGTGGGCTGTAAAAGTATCGAAGCCGCCAAGCAATTGAAACGAATTGAGATGCTCCACCCGCTGTTTGTTTATCTCCATCCTCAAACCGGAAGTGAGATAGATCAATCCTTGGTCAAACGCGCGATGATATGTTGGAGCAAGCGCGATTCCGTTCCGAACACAGTCAACACTTCTGTCCGCGCCAACGGGCAAAATGTGAGCCGCATCGACAAGTTTCAACTGCGCCCGCGTCACAGCGCACCGATTGTCGTAAGCACTCATGACTTGATCGCGGAAGTTTGTCGCCCTGACAAGTCTGCTGACCGTTTCAACCACACGCTGACGAGGTTGAGGCAAGGCTGCGATTTCGTATGGCGTGACCGGCGTGACCGTTGCGATGCGATTTAGAACGCTTACTGTCCTGACATCCCGCCCGGCGTCGTGAAGAACGTCTCTGTTTTGAATGTAGTGCAGAAATTCAGAAGGCCGATGGGTTCGTGTGAGTAATCTGGGAAAATTTCTCCAAGGTTAATGCACTCAGCTGACGTAATGCCCATCCGCTTAAAGGCCCAAATCCTGTGCCGCCCATCAAGCCACTTATGCCCATGAATCAATAACGGGGGTAGTTTTTTCCAAATCATGGCTTCGGCATATTCTTCATCGCGGTAATCTGTTGAAACCGGTACTGAAGGAAACACCGCAACTGGCAACTCATGGATTTCAAACTCGTGATCTTTGAGTTCTTCCCAATCGTGCTCGCTCCCCATAATGCCAACAATGTCGGAAACCAGAGTTTGCACATCGTCTGGCAAGTCCTGGAAGCAGCATCGCTTGGGATTCATGCCGGGGAGTTAATTAGAAGAAAGCACCTGTCCAACTAATCGCCATTGTTTGCCATCAAAACTGGCGACTCCCTGCCGTTTCAAAAACTGTTGAGCGTTTCGCACGTCATGTTTCCATCTTTTTCCAAACCGCTGGCCGTCAATTACAAGTTCAGCTTTGTCGTCGCAAAGGTCTGGCAGCAGCTTCTGAATTCGTGGATGCAATTCGGAAGTAGAAAGCGGACCTGTTGAAAGAACATAAGTGATCGCATCGGCAAATAGGGAATGAGCGGAACGGCTTCCAATTTGTGCCCGCAGAAACTCAACGTTCGCCTTCCGAAGTTTCTGGTTAAAACTTTGCCGAAGCCGAGCCTTAGCCGACCTTTGCACTTTCTGGAATTCATCAACGAGCTCATCGCTGATCGAAGACATTTCCTTTAGAAGTTCGGCGCTCATTGCGCTTCCGACTCGACCGTAAGCTTCAATGTCGTTCCGAACGCGACCAACCAGCTTCACGTCGCGAAGCCCCACACCATACTCATAATTTCCCTCAAGGCCGGAGGGGGTCAAATTTGCTGAAGTGATGACCGCCAAGTCGTTGTCTCTGACGTAAACTTTTGCGTGAAGCCTTGGTACGGCAATGACCTTTGAATCCGGGACAGCCTTTGAAAATAAATTCAGCGCGGCAACATCAAGTGAACCATTCAATACGCTTTCGCTTCTAACATTAGTCAAAACGCGAAGTCGCACCGAGCGCCCATTCAGTGCGGCACATATCCAGTTCGCTTCGGATGTCTTGATGAACGGACTTGCAATCAGCAGGTCGCTTGAGACGCCCTTGAGGAAGTCCTCAAAACTTTTCCGCCAAGGACTGGAATAAAGTTCAACGGCTTCCATTGCTCAGATACGCGCCTCCCAAATCGAGAACGAAACTTCCGTCCCCTTTCAGAATCCGTCTGATTTCTTTTGCAAATGGCATGAACCACTCGACGTATTCGTGATCCTCTTTGTTGCCGTAAGCTTTTTTGCGTGTGAGGGCAAAAGGCGGGGATGTGACGACCAGATTGATTGATTCGTCAGGGATTTCCTTCATCAGTTCCGATGAATCGCCCCAAAAGGCTTTCCCGTATTCGGTCGTGAAATATGGTTTGGTTCGTATCAAGAAAGGAATCTTAGATAATCGATTGGTCTTGGTCGAGCTTTACGTACTCACGGAGCGAGGCTACGGAATCACGCGCGGGAGGTCAACGCAGGCTTGTTCGAGTTCGCGACGGCTACATCACGCCCGAGCCGGGCACGCTTTCATTGTTGCTCGTCGGGCTGGGTTTCGCCTTTCATCAGCAACGACAAACTGCCCAAGGTGGCACCGGATTCCATTTTCGTGTCGGAGAGCAGCAGCGTGCCGCTGCCGTGAGCGCGTCAACCCTTCGCGGAGGGTTTCGGCGGTGAAGCATGCGCGCGGGTTTCGCTGAGGAGTTTGCTCGTCGGGAGGAACGGTTTGCGGAAGGCGTCATCAAAATTATATCCGCCCTCGAAGTCCCCGGCTGAATCCTTGTCGGTTTTCGCGAGCAGACGGGTTTCCACCATGTTGAACACGATGTTGCCGAAGTCGCGGCAATCGTTGACGCCCCATTCGGCGAACACGGTGGCGGTCATCGGGCCGAATTGCGTGAGCGCGAACTGCCGGATGCCGTCGAGCAATTCCTGGCCGGTGACATGGTGGATTTTTCCGGCGCCTTCCTTGCCGACGATTTTCTGCGTGAAATCCAGCGCCTCCCGCACAAAGCCGTAAGCGTCGCGTTGATAGCGCGGGTCGGCGGCGAGGATTTGCTCCAGAGCTTCTTCGAATGTGACTTCTTGCATTTAGTTTCGTGACATGTCGCTGACGACGGGCGCGGTTTGCGCGGTGCGGTAAGCCCGGACGGCCCAGCCGACCAGCAGCAAACCCAGCACGGCGCACAGAACCAGTTGTTCCTGTTTCGTCAGGCGATTCACGGCCGATATTCTAGCGGGCCCACCGCCTTACCGCAACTGCGCAAACGACCGCGCATCGGTTTTCTTTCCGCTTGCGCGAAAAAAATCCGGCCCCTAGCCTTTAGTCGAATTATGGCAGCCATCGGGAGATTTCAAAAAGGCGACGACGTTTTTTTCGCCAAGGTCGTGGATGGGGAACTGTTCCTCATGCACGGCGACATGTTCGGCACGCCGACCTTCGACAAGAAGCCGATGTCGGCCAAGGGCGTGCGGACGTTGGCGCCGGTCGTGCCGAGCAAGATCGTGGCGGTGGGGCTGAATTACGCCGACCACGCGCGGGCCATCGGCCAGCCGTTGCCAAAGGAGCCGCTGTTCTGGTTCAAAGCGCCGAGCGCCATGCTGGCGGACGGCGCGAAGATCGAACTGCCGTATCAACATCATCGCGTGGATTTCGAGGCGGAACTCGCCGTCGTCATCGGCCGGCGCGTGAAGAACGTCACCGCCACCGCCGCGCCGCGTTACATTTTCGGCTTCACCGCCGCGCAGGACATCAGCGACCGCACGGTGCAAAGCTCGGAAAGCCAGTGGAGCCGCGGCAAATCCTTCGACACGTTCCTGCCCATCGGCCCGTACATCGAAACGAAGATTGATCCGTCCAACCTCACCATCCAACTTTTCCAGAACGGCCAGTTGCGCCAAAGCTCGAACACCAACCAGCTCATCTTCGACTGCTACCGTCTGGTCGCCTCGATCTCCGCGCACATGACACTCCAGCCCGGCGACATCATTCTGACCGGCACGCCGAGCGGCGTCGGGCCGATCCAATCCGGCGACAAACTCGAAGTAAGGATTCAAGGGATGGCGCCGTTGATCAACGCGGTGAAATGAACGGCTTGGCGCGCGGGCTTTGCCGGTGTATTCTGCCGCCATGAAGAAAACCGACGCGCCTGCCAAAGGGCGGAAGCGGATTGATTGGGACGCCGTTTGCGAACGGACGAGGCAACGATGCAACAAATTGACTGACGAGCAACGCCGCCGGCTGCACGCCAAAGCCCTCCAGATCATTTACAGCGACGATGCACAAACCACAACTCGTAGCCGTTGACACCAACATCTTGATGCGGTTGGCCGACGGCCATGAGGCGACCACGGATGCGTGGCTGCTTATCAAGCGACGAATTCGCCCGGTGCAATTTCTGGTGACTCCGACGGTGCTTGGCGAAGTTGTCAGCAAGATGACGGAAGACCCGGATCCGGCCGTGAGGCGGACGGCACGCAAGGCCCTTCGCGAGTCGCGCACCCGGTGGCACTTCAAGCCCGCCGATTTCAACGCAGTGCAGGAGGCCATTGCCGCGAACGCGGTGCGTTGCTTGAGAGATTCCGGCCTGCTGCCATACGAAGAGCGGAACGATGCCTGCGTGATCGCTGAGGCAGGCGTGCTCGACTGCGTGCTGCTGGTGAGTCGTGATTCACACTTGCTCGCCGTGGACCACGAGCGCCTGGCGCTGCTGTTCCGGCGGTTGGATTTGGCGGCACCAATCATCGCTTCACCGGAAAATCTTCTAAAAAAGTTTTACCCCTAAAACATCATGCGCTGGACCCAAACTCTGATCCCGACCCTCAAGGAAGCCCCGTCGGATGCCGAAATCACGTCGCACAAACTGCTGCTGCGCGCCGGACTCATCCGCAAGCTGGCGGGCGGCGTTTACACTTTTCTCCCGCTCGGACTCCGCGCGCTGCGGAAGATCGAGCAGATCATCCGCGAGGAGATGAATCGCGCCGGCGCCATCGAGGTGCTCATGCCCGCGTTGCAGCCCAAGGAAATCTGGGAGCAAAGCGGACGCGCCGAGACCGCGAGCGCGGTGCTGTTCAAGGTCAAGGACGGGTCCAATCGCGAATGGTTTCTCAGCCCGACCGCCGAGGAGGTCATCACCACGCTGGCCGCCAACGAAATCAATTCCTATCGGCAGTTGCCGAAGAATTTTTACCAGATCAGCGTCAAGTTCCGCGATGAGATCCGCCCGCGCTTCGGCTTGATGCGCGCCAAGGAATTTATCATGAAGGACGCGTACTCGTTCGACACGACGGACGACGCCTCGATGGTGAGCTACCGCAAAATGTATGACGCCTACAAACGCATCTTCGACCGCTGCGGCGTGCAGAATTTTCCGGTGGAAGCGGACACTGGCGTCATCGGCGGCAACTACTCGCACGAGTTCATGGTGCCGGCGGCGACCGGCGAGAACGACGTGGTGTTCTGCGAGGCGTGCGGTTACGCGGCGAACATCGAGAAGGCTACGAGCGGAATCCCGAAGACGGCGGCGCGAGAAATCGGCGCGCCCATCGAGAAATTCGCCACGCCCGGAGTCGTCACCATCGAGGCGTTGACCAAAGCGCCGTCCAGTGTGCCGGCCAATCGCCAGATCAAGACGCTCATCTATATCGCCGACAGCAAGCCGGTCATCATTTTGATCCGTGGCGACGATCAGTTGAACGAGGCCAAACTCGCGGGTGTCGTGGGCACGCCGGTTTTCCGGGCAGCCACGGCGGAGGAAATCTTCGCGGCGCTCGGCGCGCACCCGGGAAGTCTCGGCGCGGTCGGCGTGAAAAATATTTCCGTCTTTGCCGACGAGCGGTTGCGCGGTGCGAACGACATGACCACCGGCGCGAACGAAGACGGCTTTCATTTCAAGCAGGTTTCCATCGAGCGCGACATCGTAGTGACCAAGTGGTGCGATCTGCGAACCGTGACGGCGGGTGAGCCGTGCGTGAAGTGTGCCAAGCCGTTGAAGCTCCGCCGCGCCATCGAGGTCGGCCACGTCTTCAAACTCGGCACAAAGTACAGCGAGAAATTCAACGCGACGTACCTCGACGTGGACGGTTCGCGCAAGCCGTGCGTGATGGGGTGCTACGGCATCGGCGTGACGCGCACGTTGCAGGCGGTGATCGAGCATTGCAACGACGCGGACGGCATCGTCTGGCCGCTGTCGGTCGCGCCGTATCAGGTTTGCATCACACCGCTCGCCGTCACCGCCGACAGCGCGGCGATGAAGTTGGCGGAGAAGATTTACGCCGAACTGACGGCGCAGGGCGTGGAAGTGATTCTGGACGACCGCGACGAGCGGCCCGGCGTGAAGTTCAAGGACGCGGACCTGGTGGGTTTTCCGATCCGCGTGAGCATCGGCGAGAAGTCGCTGGCGAAAGGCGAAGTGGAAATCAAACCACGCGGCGGTGCGGTCGCCGCCGTGAAGATGGACGAAGCCGTGGCGCGGGTGCTGGCGTTGATCAAAGGTTGACGGCGGGCGAAATACCGTTGGCGGCGCGGCTGCCCCGGCGTATAGTTCGCTCGACCCAAAATGCGAAGCGAAATGAAACGAAGCGCCCAAGCGGAACCGGGGGCATCGCGCGGCCCGGGCGTCGCGTCGCGCTGGCGGGCCTTCACGCTGATCGAATTGCTGGTCGTCATCGCCATCATCGCCATTCTCGCCGCGATGCTGTTGCCGTCGCTTTCCAAGGCAAAGGAGAAGGCTTGGATGGTCGGTTGCCTGAACAACTTGAAGCAGCTCGAAACCTGCTGGCATCTTTACGCCGTGGATAACAACGACCTCCTGCCGCCGAACAATTCGATCATGTCCATCCAGGGCGGAGTCATTGCCGCCAGCGTTTCGTGGTGCCCGGACCACGCGCGCACCGACACCACGACTACGGACTTGGAAACTGGCGTATTGTTCCCATATAACCGGTCGTTCGGGATTTACCATTGTCCGGCGGATCGCTCGACCGTGGAAAATCTCGATGGAACAAAACTGACTCAGCTTCGCAACCGCAGCTACAACATGAGTCAATCCGTGAACGGCGATCCAGATTTCTGGCAAATCCCCGTCAACCCGCCCGTGAGTTTGCCCGCATGGGCAAAGTTTTCCTCGATCCGTCAGCCTTCGCCCAGCCAGTTGTTTGTGTTCATTGATGAACATCCGGACACGTTGTTGGACGCGCAATTCGGCAACCCGGTGCAGTTGCCCTTCTTTTCGCAAATCTGGTTCGACATGCCCGCCGACCGGCACAATCAAGGCGGCTGCCTCTCGTTCGCCGATGGCCATGCACAACGCGTACGCTGGAAGGCGCCGAAAGTTTTCCGTTACCTCGGCCAGCCACCAACGGCCGCGGAGATGCCTGATTACCAATTCATCCAAAGCGCGATGCGAAAGCCGTCGGATAAATGAAATCGTCCGCGGTTCACGACCGTCGGTTGCGATGCTTTTGATTTCACAACGCGAACTGCCATGAGACTCCGGGCCCGGATGAATGCGATCGCCACCGCGCGTTGGGCCGCGGGCGCGGCCAGGCTCGCGGCTTTCACCCTCATCGAGTTGCTCGTCGTCATCGCCATCATCGCGATTCTCGCCGCGCTCTTGTTGCCGGCGCTGGAAAAAGCGCGCCTGCGTACGCGCGGCATCCAGTGCATGTCCAATCACCGCCAGTTGACCCTCGCGTGGAAAATGTATTCCGACGACAACAATGACCGTCTCCTTTACGCCAGCGAGCAATGGCCCTATCCCGGCACGGGTCAGTTTGCGTGGGTCAATGGCTGGATGAATTTCGATCCGAACAACCGCTCGAACTGGGATCCCGACGTGGACATCAAAAGAAGTCCGCTCTGGCCTTACTGCGGAAAGTCCGTCGCGATCTGGCGTTGTCCGGCGGATTTTTCCGCGGTCACCGTCAACGGCGAGCGCAAACCCCGCGTCCGCAGCATGTCCATGAACATCTGGGTCGGCGGGTTTGACGGCACCGATGGCGGCCTCAGCGACGGTTTCACCGGCCTCGACGGCCTGCTGATTCCCGGGGGCAGCCGCTGGAAGGTTTATTTGAAGATGACCGACATGACCGATCCCGGGCCCGCGCGTACGTTCGTGTTGCTCGACATGCGGGAAGACAGCATTGACATCGGGAACTTCGCGCCGGACATGCGAGGCTGGCCGGACAATCCGGCGCAAACCGGCTTCTATGATTTTCCCGCGAGCTATCATCATCGCGCGGGCGGGCTCTCGTTCGCCGACGGCCACGCCGAGATCAAGCGCTGGCGCGACGACCGTACCATGCCGCCGCTGGTCCGCGACGGATACGTTCCGGATGTCCTCGCTTCGACGAACAACCCGGACGTGATCTGGTTGCAGGAACACTCGACGCGCAAGCGGTGAGGCGCCACGCGATGGATTCAAAAGCAAAAAATGTTTTCGTCACTGGCGGCACGGGCTATCTCGGGCGCGAACTGATTCCCCAACTTCTCGCTCGCGGTTGCCACGTTCGCGTGCTCGTGCGGGCCGGCTCGGAAAAGAAACTTCCGTCCGACTGTGAAGTCGTCACCGGCGACGCGCTCGACGGCAAAACATTCGGCGACAAGATTTCCCCCGCCGAGACGTTCGTTCAACTCGTCGGCGTGCCGCACCCGAATCCGTCGAAGGCGAAAGAATTTCGCGCGATTGATCTTGTGTCCGTTCGCGAATCCGTCGCGGTCGCGGCGGCGGCGGGCATCCGGCATTTTGTTTACCTCAGCGTCGCGCAACCCGGGCCGGTGATGCGCGAGTACATCGCCGTACGCGCCGAGGGCGAAGCAATGATCCGCGCCAGCGGTATGAGTGCGACGTTCGTCCGGCCATATTATGTCCTCGGCCCGGGACACTGGTGGCCGTATTTCATTCTACCGATCTTTTGGGCCTTCGAGCTTTTCCATTCGAAGCGCGCCGCCGCGAGGCGACTGAAGCCCGTCACCCTCGCGCAAACCCTCGCGGCCCTCGTGCGCGCGGTGGAGCAACCGCCGGAAGGCGTCCGAATCATTGAAGCCGAAGAGATGCGTCGCGCTTGAAAAGTTTTGAGGCTTCAACGATTTCTTGCGCTCGCGGCCTTCGTTCGTACCCTCTCCGCCGTTTATGAATTATCGGATTTCACAACGGGCCGCCTCACTCGCGCCTTCACTGACGCTGGCGATTGATTCCAAGGCCAAGGCCATGAAAGTCGCGGGCGAGGACGTGGTCGGCTTCGGCGCGGGCGAGCCGGATTTCGACACGCCGCAACACATCAAGGACGCATGTGCGAAGGCGCTCGCGGATGGCTTCACGAAATACACGCCCGCCGCGGGCATCCCGGAATTGCGCCAGGCCATCGCCGATAAACACCAACGCGAGAACGGCCTCAGCTACAAGCCGTCGCAGATCATCGTTTCGTGCGGCGGCAAACATTCCTGTTACAACGTCATTCTCGCGACGTGCCAGGAAGGTGACGAAGTCATCATCCCTTCGCCGTATTGGCTGAGTTATCCCGAGATGGTGAAGCTCGCCGGCGCGAAGCCGGTGATCGTCGAGACCACCGACGCGACGGAATTCAAGGTCACGCCCGCGCAACTACGCGCTGCCATAACGCCGCGCACGCGGCTGTTCGTGTTCAACTCGCCGAGCAATCCCACCGGCAGTGTTTACTCGCCGGCGGAAACCAAGGCGCTCGGCGATGTCTGCGTCGAGAAGGGCGTGCTCATCATGAGCGACGAGATTTACGAGCATCTGCTTTACGACGGTGCGACGGTGAAGAGCATCGCGAGTCTTTCGCCCGCGCACTTCGAACACACGATCATCGTCCACGGCTTCGCGAAGGCGTGGAGCATGACGGGCTGGCGGCTCGGCTGGTGCGCCGCGCCCGAGCCGATCGCGAAGGCGATTGACGCCGTGCAAAGCCACAGCACGAGCAACCCGACTTCGTTCGCGCAGAAAGGCGCCGTCGCTGCGCTGAACGGTTCGCAGGAACATCTGGCGAAATGGCTCGCGGAGTTTGATAAGCGTCGCACCTACGCCTTCAACAAACTCAACGCCATGCCCGGCATCTCGTGTGTGAACGCGAAGGGCGCTTTCTATTTGTTTCCGAACATCTCGAAGACCGGCCTCAAGTCCACCGAGTTCTGCGCGAAGTTGCTGGAACAGGAAAAGGTCGCCGCCGTGCCCGGCATCGCCTTCGGCGCGGACGATTACATCCGGCTCAGCTACGCGACGAGTATGGTGAACATCGAGAAGGGGCTGGAGCGGATGGAGAAGTTTTGCCAAAAGCTGAACCGGTGAAGCCGCACCGGAGCGCCGAGCACCGTCTCGGCTCGTAGCGGAATCTGAAACTTGCCGAGACGGTGCTCGGCGCTCCGGTTACAATTTTTCCGTCGGCGTGAAGGGCAGGCCGCGCTCGCCGTTGAAGAGTTTGCGCAACCGCTTGTCCTTGGAACTGCTCGCACGGCGGATGATTGCCGGCGCGACGCGATTGCCCGCCTCGCGGCGAAAGCGCCGGCCTTTGAGCCAGTCCTCCCAACTGATTGAGCCTTCAATCGGAATCGGCACGCAGAGGGTTTCTGGTTTTGAGTTCATCGGCTATTTCTTGCACAAGCTTTTCACACTCCGAAAGGTTACGGTATTCGGGCAAATTCGCAACCCTCCTCACTTCGCCCCAATCCGCCACCAATCCGCCGGTCAGAATGACCGACGCGAGCTTCTTCGCGCAATCTCGCGCCACTTCATTCTCCTGCGGGTAAGTGGACATCAGCACACGCTCGACAAGGAGATCTTCCGCTTGCATCACCCGAATCGGGCCGTATGGCCCCTCCAAGACGCGTTTCGGGGTGCGGGCAAAACTTTCCGCCGAGCCGAGGATGTCCACATACATCCCGGCGACCTGCCAATTGCGTGGCCCGCCCTTGGCGCCGAGCAACCCCATGACATCATGCCGCGTCCGCGGCGAAATCACCGCTGGCAAGGTGTAGCACATATCCAGATCGCCCGAGGTGTAGGCGCCTTCGGTGAGCAACTCAATCGCCGAACCGCCAACCACAACGAGTTCCACCCCGTGTTCAAGAAACAGTGCCGTGCATAACGAAGCCATCTTCGCCGCCTTGAGCGTGGGATCCTGCTCGGCGGTGATGTCAGCCAAGGCTTTCTTGATCAGTCCAGCGTCCACGCGCGCAGCTTAGGCGGGCCACACCCCGGAATCAAACGCCGATTGCCAATCTCAAATCCGCAGGAAGATTTTTCTTCGCCACATCCAAAATAGAATTAGCCAGAGCACCAACAGTACTCCGGCGCCGTGCAGCAACGGTTCGTAAGCTGCGCCGAATATTTTGAAAGTGTCCTGCCCGAGGAAAGTCTTGAGCGCCTTGGCGATGAATCCCTCGAACAAATGCGCCATGCAGTACGCGGCGATTGAATTGATTCCGATCACGACCAGCGGAAATCCCAAACGCTTGTGAGTCCAGATGTCGAGGATTACGAAAAATCCCGCCAGCAGCAGGAAGCACCAGCCGCCGCTGAACAGCACCCAACTCGGCGTCCAGATGCGTTTGACCACCGGGCAAATCCCCAGCCAGTCCAACGCCGCACCGGCGAGGAGGCCGAGCAGCCCCGCGAGCGCGAGCCATTTCACTTTCGCCCACGCCGCGCGTTCGCTTCGAATCACTCCGCCCGCAATCAGGCCAAGGATCATCGTGCCGAGCGTTGGGATGAAACTCAGCGTGGCATAGCCGCCACCGTTATACGCGAATGGTTTCTCGCGCGGGAACAGGTTGAGAAACCACGTGTCGAATCCCCACGCCAGGTTGCTATTCTTGTTCCAATGCGCCGCCACGCCGGTCATCAGGTTCGGCCAATCCCTCGTCACCCCGACTTTTGCGTAATCAAAATCCGCGCCCGGCAGCGGATACAGCGCGAACGCCGCCCAGTATCCGATGAGAATGGCGACCAACGCAATCCACTGATCGCGCATGGGCCGCAGTCCAAGCAAAAAGAGAATGACATAACCCAGCCCAATTTGTGAAAGCGTGTCCTCGAACGTCCAGTTCGGTTGTCCCCGGCCGAGCGAGCGCAGAAAAACGCCGAGCAACACAAGCACCAGCGCGCGCCACCCCGCGTGCCACGTCATCCGCGCGCGCGACTGCCCGCGAGCGGTGCGACTCGCCAGCGAGAACGGAAGCGCCACGCCGACGAGAAACGAAAACGACGGCTGGATCAAATCGTGCAACGAGCAGCCAATCCATTCCACATGACTTTGATGGTGGGCGAGAAATTTCCAAAACCCGCTCTCCGGCAGCGCCACCGCCACGCGATGCAACTTCAATACCTCCGCCATCATCAGAAACATGACGAACCCGCGAAACGCATCCACCGAAGTCAGCCGGGTCGGCGGCGGAGACACCTCGGCGGTTTTCGGTGACGGGCTGTCGGTCGTGGTCATTGGATTGGAAGTCATCGCGAAAGTTATTTGGCGATTTCTTTCGGCTCAAGAAAGCTGCTGCGCCCGCCGGCTCGCCGCTTCCCGCAGTGAAGCGGCTTCGGCTTTGACTTGCCGGAGTGCGGCCAGGAGGCTTTGCGAAACCGCGACCGTGGGTTGGGTGGTCAGTTCCTCGTGATCGCCCAGGCCGGAATCCTTCAACAGCCGCAGCCGTTGTTGCATGAGTTCCTTGATGGCGTTCGCGTTGTCCACGCCGCGAAAGAAGACCGTGTGAAGATTGTACGTGCCCTGCTTCTGATGCGTCACGCCGCCGCCGCCCGCCGTGTCCACACGCAAGTCCGCGATGCCCAGCATCCGTTGGATCGGGCCTTGCGAGATGGATATATTTTGGATGTTGGCGAACGTCACCGTGGCTTCACGCACCAGCACAATCCCCGCCCGCACGCGCAGACTGCGGTCCGTCACCACATACCAGCGCTTCTCGAAATCCAGCCGGACCAGCGCCAGTGCGAACACACGCGCGACCAGCACGAACGAAACCACGACGCCTTCAAGCACGAGCACCACCGTCAGTCCCGCGGCCGCGCCCTTGGATTTGTCGAACAGCAGCGCGATGACCGGCCCGATCATGAACACCGAGAGAAATAAAAGCGGCGCGACGGTTTTCACCACCCACATCGCCAGCAGGTATTTGAAATAATTGGGAGACGCGCGGAAAATCTGGGTTTTCGTTTCATCACCCGGCGGCGGCTCCGGCTCGGGCGGAATCCGAAGCACTTGTTCGCAGATTTGGCGGAAGACGCTAAACATGGCGCGGTGGGATGGGCGGCGGTTGTGGAGTCGTGGCGTCCAACGCTTCGCGCGTCCGGCGCAGTTCGTCGCGGATTTCCAGCAGCAGCGAAACGACCTCGGCATTTTCGCCAGTGACTGTGGCGGGAGTTGTCGAAACCGCTGTCGCCGGCATTGAAGTTTTCCCCGGATGATACCCGCGCATCCGTGTGTAAAGAAAATCGCGGATGGCTTCGTATTCCTTGAACCCTTCGACGACAAGTTCCGCGCCGGCGGAACCGGACGCGGTCTGGATTTCAAGATTCGCCAGCCCGAGCCAGCGTTGGATGATCCCCGACCGTAGATGGATGTCCTGGATGCGCGCGTAGGTGAGGTTGATTTCACGCCGGAACAGGATGCCCACCTTCATGTGAACGCCCTCAGCGTCGAAGCGGTAGCGCAGCGTGTGGTAACGGAAGAAAAGATACGGCAGCGTGAATACGATGCCCGGGCCGGTGAAGATCGCGCAAATGATGTAATACTTCCACAGCGCGGGATGCGGGCGTTCGAGGACGAGGATTTTGGCGTCGTCGGGTCTGGTTTCCATACGCGGGCTTCATACAACTCGCTCCCGTCATTTTGTGAAAGATTTTTTTGTCCACTTGGCCGGAGAACTTCGACTAAATAGGTGACAACGAATGGAATCGCCGCCCGCGAATGAACTGGTTGAAGCCGCCCGTCATGGTGACACGGCGGCGGCGGTCCGGCTGATTGAGCTGTTCTATGAACGGATTTTTGCCTTCCTGCGCCGGCTCGCCGCCAACGACGCCGATGCCGCCGACCTCACGCAGCGCACGTTCTGCCGCGTGTGGGAATCGCTGCCGACGTTCGCGGGCCGGTCGTCGGTCGGATCGTGGATTCATGGCATCGCGTATCACGTTTATGTGGATTGGCGGCGGGCGGACCGTCGAACCGAGCCGCGTTCGGACGAATGGTGGGCCGCGTGTGCGGGCGATGGGCCGTCGCCCGATGAAGAACTCAGCCGTGCTGATCTGGCCGCGACGGTTTTTCGCTCGGTGGACCAACTCGAAGCCCAACTGCGCGAGACCGTTCATTTGCATTATTACCAGGAACTCACGTTGCAGGAAACCGCCGACGCCCAAGGCATCGCGACCAGCACCGTGAAATACCGGCTGCGCCAGGCGCTGGACGAACTGCAAAAGAAATTGAATCACGAACGCATGACGCCGGTCGCGACAACTCAAGGAGCCAAATGAATCTCAACGATCAGGAAATTGAAAATGTTCTGCGCAGCGCGCCGAAACCAAAAGCGCTCACCGCGCTGCGCCAACAGCTTGTTGCCCAGGTGAAGCTGACGGCCACAAAGAAAGAGGCGCAGCCGATGATCCATTCAGTTGGACTGAGCGGCTGGCTGCGTCGCTCGTGGCCAGCGCTGGCGCCCGCGGCGGTTTCATTGGCGTGTGCGGCGGTAATGGTTTCGCAGGAAGTTCAGGTTCGCGCTTTGCAGCAAAGCAACCGTCGTCTCGCTGAACAGCGCGCTTCTTTGCAAAACGCCGCACGAATCGCCCCCGAGGCCGCCGCGCAGTTGGCGGTTGATGTTTCCGAGGCATCGGCAGCGGAGGAAAAGGAGATCGCGCGGCTAAAAGTGCGGGCTGGGCAACTTGGCGGCGAAGTGGCGCGACTCGAAAAGATGCAGACGGAGAATGAAGTCCTCAGCAAACAGCCAGTCACTCCAGCGGGTTTGAGCGCGGAGGAACTTGCTGCGCTGGCGAAGGCGCGCGAAAAGGCGCTATCAATTAATTGCATCAACAACCTCAAGCAAATCGGCTTGGCGGCCCGAGTGTGGGGGCTCGATCATAAAGACACCTATCCACCCGACTTTCTTTCGATGAGCAACGAGTTGAACACGCCGAAGATTCTGGTTTGCCCCGCGGAAACAAACCGGCTCGCGGCGGCAACCTTTGCGAAGTTCACCGACGAGAATTGCTCGTATGAATTGCTCGCGCCGTCCGGGAGTGATACCGAGCCGCAGCGCGTGTTGACTCGCTGTCCGATTCACGGCCACATCGGTTTGTGTGACGGTAGCGTCCAGGGAGAAGTGGCGAAGAAACACCCCGAACAGCTCATCATGCACGACAAGAAACTCTATCTCGGCGGGTACTAAGTGAATTGAAATTGAAACGAATCATGAAACCTCGCGCTCTAATCATTGGGGCCTCCTTGGTCGCCTGCGGACTCTCGGTCGCGGGGGTCGTCGTGCAAAGTCGGCGGCTTGATGTTCTTCGCACAGAACAGCAGCAGCTTCAGTTGGAAATCCAGAAGGTGAATTCCATTCCGGCCCAGCCGGAAAATCAGCCGGTTGAAAAACACCCGAGCACTTCACCGTCGTCCGAATTGCTGCGGCTGCGGAATCAAGTTTCCCTGCTCAGCCGGCGGCAGCGCGAACTCGCCGCGGTGCCGGCGGAGAACGAAAAGATTCGCGCCAGGCTCGCGGCGGCCCGCACCAATGCCGTGAAAGCCTTGCCCGCGGGTTACATTCGAAAATCCAATGCCCGCTTCGCCGGCTACACCACGCCTGAAGCGACAGTTGAATCCATGCTCTGGGCAATGCAGCATCGCGATTTTCCAAAAGTTTTGGCATCATTATCGCCGGAAATGGCGGGCGAGATGCGGAAGGGCATAGAAGAAGGCCACACCACAATCGAGAGAATCTTCGATGATGCGGAAAAACTTCCGGGCCTAAATGTGGTCGGGCGAAATGTGACGACGAATGGCCTAATCGAATTAGTGATCGAGATTGTGCCTGGCGAACACACTCGCACAACGCGCTTTCGGCAGATTAACGGCGAATGGAAAATAGACTCGGAGTCGGAATGAGCTGCGGATGTCGTGGCCTCAAGTCAACCACATGCCCGGTGCGATCTCGGCGTCGAGTGAAGTGATCGCCGCAGGGATTTTCATCGTTCGATTTTTTCTGCACGGCTCTACCACGACATCGGTGCCGACTTGGTACCAGTTGAGACCGACGCGTGCGCGCAAGCGTCTTGGAGTGCGGTGGGTGAGGGGCGAGGGCACACACCGCTTTCGGCATCGTGTGGGCGTTGGTGTTCTGTGCGCACAAAAAGAAAGCGGTGTCAGCCCCATTCCCCGCCAGCCACCGCACTCCAAGACGCTGCCGCGCGATTGGAGGTCCGTTGGCGTCACAGGCTCAGCACCCAGTACCATTCAACGGGCAGCGCATCGCCTCACGCCACAGCCATGCCCGGTTCGATCTCGGCGTCAAGTGACGTGACTCCGCCGCGGGCCAATTTTCTTTCGGCGAGAATTCCAATCATCGCCGCGTTGTCGGTGCAAAGTGTCGGCTCGGCGAGGCGCAGCGTGAATCCTCGCTTCTGGCAGCGGGCGAGTAGTTCCGCCCGCAACGCACGGTTGCACGTCACGCCGCCGGATGCCGTCACGCAGCGCACGCGCAGTCGTTTTGCGGCGCGAATAGTTTTTGTGACGAGCACTTCCACAATCGCCGCCTGCACGCTGGCGCAAAGGTCGCGCAGTTGTTTTGGATCGTCGGCCAAGCCGGGATGGTCGCGCAGAAAATAGCGGACGGAAGTTTTCAGCCCGCTGAAACTGAAGTCGTCATTCGGATCGTTCAACAGCGGGCGCGGGAAGTCGAAAGCCTTCGGATTTCCGTCCGCCGCGAGGCGATCAATCACCGGGCCGGCGGGGTAGGGGAGACCGAGGAGTTTTCCTGTCTTGTCGAAACACTCGCCCGCTGCGTCGTCAATCGTCGCGCCAAGAACTTTGTGTTCCAGTTCCGCCGTGACGTGGACGAGCATCGTGTGCCCGCCGCTGACGATGAGCGAGACGTTGGGCTGGAAGGCGGAGAAGTCGGCGACGAGGGCGGAGCGCCGAGCACCGTCTCGGCCAGTTTCAACAACGGCGTCCGTCGAGCCGAGACGGTGCTCGGCGATGCGAATCCACGGCGAGTAAAGATGCGCTTCGTGATGGTTCACGCCGAGGAACGGTTTGCGCAGCGTGAAGGCGAGGGCTTGCGCGGCTTTGCAGCCAACCATCAGCGCCATGGGCAGGCCCGGCCCTTGCGTCGCGGCGATGGCGTCCAATTCACTCGCGGTCACGCCGGCTTCGCGCAGGGCCGCCCGCGTCACGGGCAGGAGATTTCGCAAATGCTCGCGCGCCGCCAGTTCCGGCACCACGCCGCCGTATTCAGCGTGAAGTTTGATTTGCGAGGCGATGACGCTGGAAAGAATCACGCCATCGCGCACGACCGCGGCGCTGGTTTCGTCGCAGGAAGTTTCGAATGCGAGCAGCGTCACCGTGAAGTTACCGGGGCTTGGAAGTTTCCTCGCCGCTGGCCGCCGCGATCTTTTCGTTCTTGCGTTGCTCCTCGAAGCTAGGCGCGCGTTTGGTGAAGAGCATGATGCCTTTGAGCACGTCCATGGCGCGGTCAACCTGCGGGTCGCGAAGTTTTTCGACCGCCTCGCGGTCCTTCGCTTCGAGCGTTTCCAATCCGCCGGGCGAACGCTTGAGCACCAGCGCGCGTTCTTCCTCATCGGAGATCGGGACTTCGATGTCCGGCGTGATGCCGTGCTCGTGGATGACCTTGTGGCTGGGCGTGTAATATTTCGCCGTTGTGAGGCGAAGCGCCGCGCCGTTCTGCAACGGCACGATGCTTTGCACCGAACCTTTGCCGAAAGTCTTCTCGCCGAGCAGCACCGCGCGCTTCACGTCCTGCAAACAGCCGGCGACGATTTCCGCCGCGCTGGCGCTGCCGCCGTTGACCAGCACCACCATCGGCATGTTTTTCAATTCATCGCCGCGACCGCGCGCCGGATATTTCTGGATCGAATTGCGGCCCTCGGTCGAGACGACCAGTTGGCCGCGCGGCAAAAACTTTTCGCAAACGTCAACCGCCTGGTCGAGCAGCCCGCCGGGATTGCCGCGCAAATCGAGAATGATGGCCTGCATCCCCTGGTTTTTGAGTTTTTTCAACCCCGTTTCCAGTTCGTCCGCGGTCTTCTCACCGAATTGGGTAAGGCGGATGTAGCCGATTTTACTTTCGCCAATGGGAAATTGCTTCTTGCCGTTGATGTCCTTGGCCATGTCCACGTTGATGATGGCGCGCATGAGTCTCATTTCCTTGGTCACGCCGGTGGACGGGCGCTGGACGGTGATCGTGACTTCCGTGCCGGGATCACCGCGGAGATTTTTCACCGCTTCGGGCAGGCCGAGGCGTTCGGTGCTCTTGCCATCAATCTTGATGATGCGGTCGCCGGTGAGGATGCCCGCCCGGAATCCCGGCGTGTCCTCCATCGGCGCGACGACTGTGAGGTATTCGTCCTTGAGCGAGACCACGATGCCGAGTCCGCCGAACTGTCCCTGCGTGTCGTTCTGAAGCTCCTTGTATTTTTCCGGCTCGAGAAATTCACTGTGCGGATCGAGCGTGTTGACCATGCCCTTGAGCGCGCCATAGACCAGTTCCTGATACGTCGTGTTCGTGCCGTCCACGTAATCCTTGCGGATTTTTTCCATCACCACGGAGAACAACTCCAGGTTTGGGTAGGCGGAATCCTTTTCGGCGGCGGCGGCGGAGCCCAGATAAAGCCGCGCGCCGATGGCGAGATTCGCGAGCAGCACCACGATCACCAATCCGTAAGTCAAACGTCGTTTCATAATTCAAATGCGTTGGCGGACAATAAGGGTGAACCGATGTCAACGCAAGCAGGCGGGACGCGGGGGAAAGCGCCAAAATCCAACCTCCAAGCTCCAGAGAATATCCAAACACCAAACACCAACTTGCGGTTTCGCCGCCGCGCTTTGCACTGCGATCTCCCAACTTCGTCGCATTCTGCAAAGATTTTGGACCAGCCATTCGACCGCAGAGACGCGATGGGCGCAGAGAAAGGCCGACGAACAAAAATCTCTGCGTCAATCGCGGCTCTGCGGTTTCTTCGGGCCGTCCGTTCGGCTGGCTCCGCTGCGCGGTGAGGTTGCGTTTTGGAGCTTCTCTGGAGCTTGGAGGTTGAAACTTGGAGCTTATCTGCCTCGCAACAACATCGCGATGTACGGCAAATCCCCCGGCACGGTCACTTTTGGATTCGGCGTGTCGCCGGCGACGAGTCGCACGGGCTGCGCGATCAATTCGCACGCCGCCGTGTCGTCCGTGACGGCCAGCCCGCGCTTCCGCAGCTCAGCGAATGCGCGACGGATCACCGCCACGCGAAAGGTTTGCGGCGTTTGCATCGCCCAGAGTCGCGAACGATCCACCGTGCGGGAAATTGTTTTGCCGTCGTCGGATTCTTTGATCGTATCGGTGACCGGCTGTCCCGCCACGGCCGCGCCCGTTTCGCGCGCCGCGGCGATGGTGGCCGCGATCAATTCCTCCGACGTGCAGGGCCGCGCCGCGTCTTGGATCGCCACGATCTCCGTCTGCGGCGACAACGCCTCCAATCCGTTCCAAACCGAGTCCTGCCGCTCCACGCCGCCGGCCACGAGGCGGAAAGGTTTCGTGAATTTGAACTGCGCCGCGATCTCGCTGAAAGCCGATTGCATTCCGTCGCGCACGACGATCACGAGTTCATCAATGCACGGCGCGTCATTGAACCGCTGCCACGTGTGCGCCACGACGGGCCGGCCCGCGACTTCGAGGAAAAGTTTATCCACGCCCGGCCCCATGCGGGTGCCCTTGCCGGCGGCGACGATGATGGCGCTGTTCATGTTTTGTCCAGAGTCCACAGTCCGGAGTCCACAGTCAAAACGCAAAAGAGCCTCGTCATCCACCGGGTGTGATTAAAAACGGGTGAGGGGAATGGCGCTTAGTTAAGGGCATGTGTCGTTGATTTTTTCTGGGTGGCTTCGGCAATGATTTCCTGCCGGGGGCGCATCAACAAGGGAAAGTTTTTCGGCCTCCGTTTCCTCATGCGCGG
>SIBJ01000129.1 GCA_009695195.1 Pedosphaera sp. | reverse complement strand
TGTCGGACAGCATTCCAATGTGCCCCAAAAACTGTCCGACCTCAGCCCGGAACACTGTCCGATATGAATCGGAACGGTGTCCGGCAGAAATTGGAACGCTGTCCGACAGAAATCGGAATCACTGTCCGACAGCCCCCGGAATACGCAACGTTGCTCAAACCTCCCGGGACCGTTGGCTGCAAGCCGCCCGCACCAACAACGCTTCCATCGCTCCGCAAAGCCAGCGCACTATTTAGTATGCCAACTGTGATGGCCACCACGTTGGTAAAACTTGATGGAAGGCCGATGCCTCCCCAAGAGCGAATAAGACCGTTCGCCTGCAAGGCATAGCTCGTATTGTTTCCTCCTACAACTGCGACCACGTTCATCAACCCCGCCGGGACATTTGTCTGCCCGGATCCGTTGTAGCCCCAAGCAACCACGCGTCCATCCGCCTTAACCGCGAGTGAGTGTAGCCTGCCGCCCCCGATGGCAATGACGTTTGTCAGTCCCGCTGGCACATTCGTTTCTCCGTATGTATTGTCACCCCAAGCCACGACGGAACCATCCTGCCGCAGTGCAAGGGAATGGTACGACCCCGCCGCGACCGCAATGACATTGCTCAAGCCAGCGGGGACGTTTGTCTCCGCCGAGGAAAGAAAAGCAAGCCCCCAAGCTGCGACGGTGCCATCGGATCGCAGGGCGATGATGCGTTCATCCCCGGCGGCGAGTGCGATCACATTTGAAAGGCCGGAAGGCGGAGCGACCGTATTCTCGCCCCAAGTCGTGACCGTGCCATTCGAGTTCAAGGCGGCACTGAAGTACGAACCGCAAGCGAGCGCAATCGGATTGGAAAGACCCGGTGGAGGCTCCGTTTGTTCGGCGCTGTTATTGCCCCAACCGTAAAGCGACCCCAGTTCAATCGTTGCGACACTGCTGGTGACGCTTCCAAAGACGTTGGTGACAACAACACGATAACTCCCGGCTTCAGTCGCGCTGACATTGGTGAGCAGCAAGGTCGAATTCGTCGCTGCGGGCAGGATGACTGAATCCTTCTCCCATTGAAAAGCAAGCGGAGAACGCCCAACCGCCGTGCAGCCGATTTTGAACACGTTTCCCAAGTAGGCAGTTCTCCCCTTCGGCTGTTTCGAAATGACCGGAGCGGTGTTTCCTACGAAAGCAAACGAACCGAACGGCGCACCGATGACGGCTGTGATATTTGTCAATCCAGCTGGAAGGTTCAATTCACCGAACCTGTCAGTACCCCAACCAACAACCGAGCCATCCGAACGAAGCGCCAGACTGTGTGAACGTCCTGCCGAGATGACGACGACGTTCGTCATGTCCGGGGGCACATTGGTCAGTTCGGGATGAAGGTTTGGTTGACTTGCCCAAGCTGAGACCGTCGAGTTGCTCCTCAAAACAACAACGTGAATGTCGCCTGCCGCGATGGCTGTGGCGTTTGAAACCGCGTCCATAACTGGCAGAGCGAATGCCGGACCCCAAGTCTGGACAACTCCATTGCTTCTAAGTGCAACACCGAAATTCTCTGCGGCGGCGATTGCTTTGACATCGTTCAATCCCGCCGGCGGACTGAGCGGTGTTTGATAAGTCGAACTTCCCCACGTCGTCAATTGCCCATTAGTTTGCAGGGCGATGCTGTAGTACGGCCCAATAGCTATCGCTGTGATCTTGCCGTCTAACCCGGCTGGTACATTGGTCACTTGCCCGCCGGACGTATTACCTAGAGCAGGATCGCCCCAACACACGAGCGTACGATTGGAACGCAAGACAAGAACATGAGTGTAACTAGCGGCGATCGCGGCAACATTCGTAGCTTGCGCCGGAATGTTGGTCTGCCACGACGCACTGCCGCCCCACGCCATGAGTTTGCCATTCGGCAAGACGGCCAGCGCGAAGTCAGGACCAGAGGCGAACGCCTTCACATTCGTGACGCCGGCCGCCACCCACGCCTGGCCGCCTCCGTTGTTCCCCCAGGCGGCGAGGTTGTAATTCTGTTGAGCGTTGGCGCAACCCGCGGCCAACACGCATGACGCCGCGAACGCAACGAAGCGCGGAAGGATGGAGATTCTGGGTGTGCGCATCCCAAGTTTTGGTTGGCCTGCTTAATGGTCGCAAATTTCGATACAAAATCAACTTTGAAATCAACTGTTGAAATCAACAGAAGGTTTCATTTGCCGAGTATTTTTCCGGACGTTTGCGCTGCGGAAAACCTTACAGAAAAAAATTTCGCGGATTTGCACTTTCCCGTTTGAGTTCCGGTGAGGCGTGGCCTACTGTCCGCCCGACTAAAGCACAATATGTTTTCCGCCGTAAGTAATTTGTTCAACCGCGGCCCGCAGTCGAGGAGCGGCCCGCTGATTCCTGAGACTCCTTCCGGTTTCCGGCAACAACCCTCGCCGATGGCGCGCGGCCCGTCGAGCGCCGGACTGAGTTACACCAAGGTTTTCCGCTGGCGCTTGGCGGACGGACACACCGAAGCGCCCAAAAGCGTCGAGGTCGCCGGCTCGTTCAACCACTGGCAGAAAGTCCCGATGCTGCGCGACAGTGTGCTCGATGCCTGGCACGTCACCATCCATCACATCCCGGGCAACAAGACGCATCACTACATGATCTTCGTGGACGGCAAGCCAGTGAACGACAAACATTGCGACGGTCTGGCCGTGCCGAACGGGCCGCTGGAGGAACAGGCCGCCATCCAGACTGTGCGCGGGCCGCGGGTGTTCATGCTGTTTGGGCAGACGAAGTAAATCCGTCGGCTGTGTGCGTGCGCCCGGACTGTGCGGGCACCATTCGTTTCTTAATCGTAATCTTTTTCTTAATCTTAATCTCCGCCCCCTTCCCGGCGGTGAAGCTGATTATGATTAAGAAAAAGATTAAGATTAAGAACGGGGAAGTTGACGCCTTCGCGTCGCCCTGTATTCTCCCCGCACAGTTATGTTCTTCGGCCAGTTCTCTTTTCGGGCGACGCTTTGTGGCGTACTGATTTCGAGCGGCGCACTTTCCGCCGCGCGCGCGGTGATCCGCGACGGCGGCATTGACCCGGCGAATCTCGGCAAGGGCGACTGGATTTATTTCACGAGCATGGCCACCAACAAGCTCGGCGGCAACGTGGCGAGCGTCACCAACGAACACAGCCTCATGCGTTGGTACACCAATCAGGGCGTGCGTTACGTCATCGTCAAGGCGGCCACGGACGATTTCCTGTTCAACGGCAGTTACAACTTTCCGCAGTTCACCAGCAACCTCGTCAACATCGCGCACGCACACGGCCTCCTGATCTTCGGGTACAACCGGTCGTACGGCGCGAACGTGCCGGGCGAAATCCAGATCGCCAATTACGTCTTCAACCAGGGCGCGGACGGTTTCGTGTGGGACGCGGAGAGCGAATGGGAGAGCGGCAACTCGTGGATCACCAACGGCCCCGCGCAGGCGTGGACGTTGTGCTCGACGGTGCGCTCGAACTGGCCGAACAAATTCCTCGCCCACGCGCCGTTCGACATCATCAGTTTTCACTCCTCATTTCCGTACAAGGAATTCGGCTACTGGTGCGATGCGGTCATGCCGCAGATTTATCATTTCGCCCGCACCAGCATCAAGAGCCGGCCCTCGGGCAACATCAACTGGGCCGACGCCAACTGGAAGAACTGGCAGAACGCGCTCGCCGGCCAGTCCACCAACATGGGCGGCCAGACCATCTTCTGGACCAACGCCATCAAACCGCTCGCGCCGGTCAACCACGTTTACGGGCCCAATCCGCCCAACTCCGGCGTCAGTGAAATTCCCCCGTCGCACGTCATGGAGTTCGTGGATTGTCTTTCGACCGATCCCAACACGGTGACGGCGGGCGGCTACAAGGGCGCGAGTTTCTGGCGCGCGGACCTGCACGGTGCCGCGCAGTGGACGAACATCAAGGCCGCCACCATCGGCGACTTTCCCGGCATCGTGAACAACCTCGTCATTGACAGCCCGAACGCGACGCGCGTCGGCGCGTGGACTTCCGTCCGGACTTTTTCCAACGGCGCGTTCTTCGGCAACGGCACCGGCACCGACACCAACTCCTTCGGCTCAAATTACCTCACCAAATTTCAGGGCCCGGGCAGCGACTACATCCAGTTCACACCGAACGTGGTCGCGCCGGGCGATTACGACGTTTACCAATGGCACGCCACGGTGACCAACGCCTCGGCCAGCGTGCCGCATGTCATCACCTTCAACGGCGGGACCGCGACGGTGTTCGCCAACCAGCTTACCAATCCCGGCACGTGGAGTTTGTTGGGGCGATTCAACTTTGCCGCCGGCACTGCCGGCAACATCCGCGTGTCGGACAACATTCCCGAAGCCGGCGCCGTCGCCATCGCCGACGGCATCAAACTGGTTTTCGTTTCGGCCACCATCCCGGTCACACCGCCAGCCATCGTCACCCCGCCGCAGGATCAAGCGGTGCTCGTCGGACAGGGCGCGACGTTCTCCGTCACCGCGACCGGTTCGCCACCGTTGCAATATCAATGGCGGTTCGGCGGCCAGCCGATTTCCGGCGCGACCAATTCGGACTTCACGCTCGCGCCGACGCTGGCGACGAACAGCGGGCTTTATTCCGTCACCGTGAGCAATGCCGCGGGCGGCGCTGTCAGTTCCAACGCGCTGTTGCTGGTTCAGTTCGCGGGCGCGTGGGGCGACAATACTTTTGGCCAGCTCAATCTTCCCGAGCTCACCACCGCGCTGGCCGTCGCCGCCGGCGAGTGGCACAGCCTCGCGTTGTTTGCCAACGGGCACGTCGCGGCGTGGGGCGACAACTGGAACGGCCAGTGCAACGTGCCCGCGTCACTCTCCAACGCCATGGCCATCGCGGGCGGCGGCTATCACAGTCTCGCCATCCGCACTGACGGCACGGTCGCGGCTTGGGGCGCGAATGATTACAACCAATCCACCGTGCCCGCCGGATTAAAAAATGTTTTCGCCATCGCCGCCGGCTCGTGGCACAGCCTCGCGTTGAAAACCGACGGCACCGTCGTGGCTTGGGGCGACAACGCGTGGGGTCAGGTCAATTCGCCCGCCGGACTGACGAACGTCGCCGCCATCGCCGCCGGCGGAAATCATTGTCTCGTGTTGAAATCCAACGGCACCGTCATCGCGTGGGGACAAAACATCGACGCGAACGGATTTTTAGCCGGACAATCCACCGTGCCGCCCGGCCTCAGCAACGTCATTGGCATCGCCGCGGGCGCGTATCACAGCGTCGCGCTCTGGAGCGATCGCTCGGTGATCGCGTGGGGCGACAACTCACAGAATCAATCCACTCCACCCGGCTCGCTCAGCAATGTTGTCGCCGTCGTTGCCGGCGGCTTCCATAATCTCGCGTTGCGAACCGATGGCAGCCTCACGCCTTGGGGCGCGAGCATTGATGGTCAGGCCGGCTTCCCGCCCGGCATCTCGAATGTCATCGCCCTGGCCGCAGGCTACGCGCACACGATTCTGGTTCTCGACAGCGGCGCGCTCCCCGCGCCGCGCTGGCTCGGGCTTTCGCTCAACGCCGGAAAATTTGGCGGCTTCGTTCCCAGCTTCCAGCGCAAGAGCTACGTTTTGGAATTCAAAAATTCACTCGCGGACCCGAACTGGACGACGATCACCACGGCCACCGGCAACGGCGCGTTGTTGCGGCTCGCCGATCCCGTGGCCACCGGCCCGGCGAGATATTATCGGGTGCGCTTCAATCCGTAGGAGCGCGGCATTTATGCCGCTTCACCTCTGCATTCAAACCGACGTGGAAGCGGCATGAATGCCGCGCCCCGCCTGCCGGCTTGATTCGTCGCCGCCGCGTTGCATACTCCCGGCGTGAACCGCATCCTTCCGACGCTCTCGCAACGCGCTCTCGCGTTGACTTCTCTTTGCCTCCTCGCCCTTTCGAGTTTCGCCGCGAACGAATTGCTGCCGCCCGGCTTTCGCCCGCGCCCGCTCGGCGTCCACGCGCTCGTCGGCGGAAAAGTTGTCACGAAGCCGGGTGAAACGCTCGAAGATGCGACCATTGTCATCCGCGACGGATTCATCGAAGCCGTCGGGAAAAATCTTCCTCCGCCCGCCGACGCGCGCGTTTGGGATGCGAAGGGGATGACGATTTACGCCGGCTTCATCGAGCCGTATCTCGCGCTCGGTTCGACCAACGCGCCGATCTCCACCACGGACAGCGAACCCATCGGCGCAAAATCCTTCACGGCGGGCGGCGTGAATTTCTTCGGCGCGCCGGGCCAACGCACCGATGCGGGCCAGCGCGGACCGGGCTATCAAGTCGCGAAAGTTTCGCCGGAGTTTCGCGCCGTGCGCGGCTACTCGCCGGACAAGAAAGCGATCACGCCGCTGCGCGAACTGGGTTTCACCACCGCCGTCATCGCGCCGACGCGCGGCATTGTGCGCGGCACGAGCGCGCTGGTGGCGCTCGCGGAGCAAGACCCGAACGAACTCATCCTCAAGCCGGACGTGTTCCAGCACATCGCCTTCGAAACGCACGAGGATGAAGAAAAGGATTATCCCGGCTCGCTCATGGGCGCGATCGCCGTCGTGCGGCAAAGTTTTTCCGACGCGACGTGGCAGGCCACCGCGAAAGACCGCAAGCGCCCCGAATACAATCCGTCGCTCAACGCGCTCGCGCCCGCCGCCGAGGGAAAAATGCGCGTGCTGTTCGAGCCGGGCAGCGCGTTGATGGTGGACCGCGCCGCGCGCGTGGCGCGCGAATTGAAACTGGATTTCGCCATCGTCTCGTGCGGACAGGAATGGCGTCGGCCCGACCTCGCGAAGGAGACCGGCGCGACGTTCATCGTGCCGCTGAATTTTCCGGTGCTGCCCAAACTGCCGACGGAGGACGATTGGGAACAGGTCGCGCTCGACCAGTTGCGCGCGTGGGATTGGGCGGCGGAAAATCCGGCGGTGCTGCGCCAACAGAAATTGGAAGTGGCGCTGACGACTTATTCGTTGAGCGACAAAAAAGCTTTCCGAAAAAATCTCAAGTCCGCGCTCGAACGCGGCCTGTCCGAGGACGATGCGCTCGCGGCGCTCACGACCGTGCCCGCGAAACTTTGCGGCGTGGACAAACAACTCGGCACCATCGAGCCGGGCAAGATCGCGAACCTGACCATCGTGGACGGCAAAGGCTACTTCGATCCCGAGGCGAAAGTGCGCGAGGTGTGGATTGACGGACGCAACTACCACGCGCAGGCCGCAAAAGATTCCGCGAAGGAAACGAAGAAGGACGACGCAGCCGACAAGGAAAAAGAGGCGAAAGCGAAAGCTGAAAAAGAAAAGAAGGAAGCCGATTTGAAGGAGCTTCATAAGAAACGCGTGGCGCGCTCCCCGCTCGATGGGCGCGGCCCGATCAAATTAGAGTTCCCTACCGGGGTCGCCATTCTTGGCGCGACAATCTGGTCGTGCGGAACAAATGGGGTTCTGACAAACGCGGATTTCTTTGCTCGCAATGGCAAATGCGGCTCCATGGGAAAGGTTGCCTTCAGCTTTCCGGCGGCGACTGTGATAAACGGCACTGGCCTTCACATCACCCCCGGCCTGATTGACGCGCACAGCCACACCGCAATCCTCGGCGCGGTGAACGAATCCACGTTGCCCTCGACCGCGATGGTCCGCATCGGCGACGTGGTGAATTCGGAAACCAAAAATCTTTACGAGCAACTCGGAGGCGGATTGACCACGGCGAATCTGCTGCACGGCTCGGCCAATCCCATCGGCGGGCAAAACCAGGTCATCAAGCTGCGCGACGGCGCGTCGCCAGAAGAAATGAAGTTTGCGGACGCGCCGCAAGGCATCAAGTTCGCGCTCGGTGAAAACGTGAAGCAATCCAACTGGGGCGACAAGTACACCACGCGCTATCCGCAAACGCGCATGGGCGTGCCGCCGTTTCACGCGAACCGCTTCACCGCCGCGCAGCAATATCTCGCGGAGTGGAAGCGCTTTGAAAAATCCGGCGGCACTCCACCGCGCCGCGATCTCGAACTTGAAGCCATCGGCGAAATCATCGAGGGCAAGCGGCTCATCCATTGCCACAGCTATCGGCAGGATGAAATCGTCGCATTTCTCCGCGTGATGGAAAGTTTCGGCGTGAAGGTCGCCTCACTCCAGCACGTGCTCGAAGGCTACAAGATCGCCGACGAAATCGCGGCGCACGGCGCGGGCGGGTCGTGCTTCGCGGATTGGTGGGCCTACAAGTTCGAGGTCTATGACGCGATTCCCTTCAACGGCTCGCTCATGCGCGACCGCGGCGTGACGGTGTCGTTCAACTCGGATTCGTCCGACCTCGCGCGCCGGCTCAACACGGAAGCCGCGAAGGCCGTGAAGTTCGGCGGCACGCCGGAAATTGAGGCGCTCAAATTCGTCACGATCAATCCGGCGAAACAACTCGGCATTGATAAACGCGTCGGCTCGCTCGAACCGGGCAAGGATGCGGATTTCGTCGTCTGGTCCGGCAACCCGCTGGATTCGCGCAGCGTGGTGTTGCAGACGTGGATTGACGGCAAAAAATATTTTGACCGCTCACTGTCCGCCGACCGCGCCGCCGCGCTGACGAAGGAACGCACCGAACTCATCGCGAAGGCGAAGAAGCTCGCCAAACTTTCCGGCGGCGGAGGTGGTGGCGATGGCGGCGGAGGCGGCGGTGACGAGGAAGATGACGGTTCGTTCTTCCGCGTGGCGCTGGAACATCAATTCGACGGTGTGGACCGCAACTGTCTGGACGAGGGAGGTGGGCGATGAAATCTCAAATGAAACATCCAACATCCAACATCCAACATCCAACATCCAGTTATTCCAGTTCGCACGACTTCCACCCATTGGATGTTCGTTGTTGGATGTTGGATGTTGGATGTTCCCCGGCAATTGCTTTGTTCGCCGCTGTTTTCTTGAGTTGCTCGCTTCTCAACGCGGAAACCCTCCTGCTCACCGGCGCGACGATCCACACCGTTTCCGGCGCGACGATCGCGCAGGGCGACGTGCTGGTTCAAGACGGCAAGATCAAAGGCGTGTTCGACGCCAGCCTGCCGACGCGCGCCATCGTTCCGACCGACGCGACGAAGATTGATCTTAAGGGTCAGCATCTTTATCCCGGCATGATCGCGTTGAACACGACGCTCGGCCTTGTGGAAATTGGCGCGATCCGTTCGACGCACGACGAAACGGAAGTCGGCGAAGGTTACAACCCGGACGTGCAGTCGTGGCTCGCGGTGAATCCCGACTCGGAACTGTTGCCGGTGGCGCGCGCGAACGGCGTGGCGTTTTTCGAGCCGGCGCCATCCGGCGGCGTGGTGGCTGGGCAGTCCGGCCTCGTCGCGCTCGACGGCTGGACGCCCGAGCAGATGACGGCGAAAAAATCCATCGCGCTCCACGTTTACTGGCCGGAGGCGGGCCTCGACACGACGCCGAAGGAACGCGCGAAGAACAAGGAGAAATGGAAATCGCTCGACGACCAGGACAAGGAGCGGAAGGAAAAACTGAAAGCGCTCGACGATTTCTTCGCGGACGCCCGCGCGTACGCGCAAGCGAAGGGCGCGGCGAAGGATGCGGCGGCGTTCGCCAAAGTTCCGTCGTGGGAAACGATGCTTGGCGTGGTGAGCGGTGAAGTCCCGATCACGATTCACGCCGATGACGTGCGGCAAATCCGCGCCGCCGTGAAGTGGGCGGAGACGAACAAATTCAAAATCACCCTCGCCGAGGCGCGCGACTCGTGGAAAGTCGCGGGCCTGCTCGCGTCGAACAACGTCCCGGTCATCTTCAATCACGTCTTCTCGCAACCGGTGCGCGACGCGGACGCTTACGATGTTCATTTCAGGGCGCCGGCGGTGTTGCAAAAGGCCGGCGTGAAAGTGGCGTTTGGGTTGAGCGGCGACCGCAGTTCGCTCGTGAAGAATCTGCCGTACGACGCGGCGCAGGCGGTGGCGTTCGGGCTGCCGGCGGACGAGGCGTTGCGCAGCCTCACGCTTTATCCGGCGCAACTCGCGGGCGTGGCCGACCGGCTCGGCTCGATTGAAGCCGGCAAGGACGCGACGCTCTTCGTGTGCGACGGCGACATCCTCGACATCCGCGCGAACGTGAAGCGCATGTGGATCGCCGGCAAGGAAGTCAGCCTCGAAAACCGGCACACGCGGTTTTACGAGAAGTACCGGAATCGCCCGCGTCCACGATGAGCTTCTTGGCCAGAGATCCCGAAGAAATCTGCTGGCCGGTTGCGGTGCGGATCCCAATGCTGTCGGACACCTGTTCCGATTCATGTCGGACAGTGTTCCGGGGCTGTCGGACAGTGGTCGGAGCGAAGCGACGCTCTGGAGGAGTGATAAAGGGGTGTCCGACAGGAGTCAAGGTTTGGCCCCACTTTTC
>SIBJ01000128.1 GCA_009695195.1 Pedosphaera sp. | reverse complement strand
CGGACGCGACACCGCTTTGGCACCGACGACGGCAATGGCAATGAGCCACCCGCCCCGTTCGCTCGCAAGCGGTGTCGCGTCCAACTTGCCACCGCAGTCCAAAAATACCGCCAGCACCCGCTCACCCGCACCCGCCTTTAATCGCACCCTATTCGGCCTATCTCGTTTCATGGGCCGACACTATTCCTGCGACAAATTCCTGTCGAGCGCCCATTTCAACGCGTTGTTATTCGCCCGAGATCAACCGCGTGAACGCCAGTCGTGTTGTTCAACTTCGGAGAACAATTCCCCAAAATCTTGCGGAACCGATTCAGCAATCGCCGCCTGAACAATCGAAAAAGTCGCGCCGGCATTGCGAATCACTCGAAATCTGACTTCGAAACGGCTTCAGTAGAACTCGTTAGGGCGCAGCTTATCCCACCCGAAATCATCACTAATACTTTCTCACCAATGTTTGACAGTGAAGGTTACTTATGGTGAAATGGAGGCGTAACAGGAAAAAGATTTTACGGGCAATTGGTGTCGGTGTTGATCGCTCTTTGATAGCCCGAAACGTTTTCGGCCCGCGCGTGGTACAAGCGCTTGCCGATGTTCTCCCTGAAACTACAAATGTACTTTCAAAACTCCCCGGGCCTTTCGGTCACCTCCTGACTGTCTGGCCCGGTTTTTTTATTTCTGAGCGGCCCGCGGGCGCAGCAGCCCGGCAACGCGCGTGAAACTTTCCGCCGGGAAACCCATCGCGAGCTTCAACTGATAATCCCGCTCCAGGATGTTCGGGTGCCGTTGCCAGCGGCGAAACGTTTTCCAATCCACAAAACCCCGCAGCCACGCGCCGTGCCCGGTGATGGGAACGGGGAAATCGCTGCCGTGAACCATCCGCTCCACGACGCCTTCGCGCCGGCAGTCGAGCAGATGTTTGCAACGGTTCAACTGGTTCAACGCGCTGTTGTCGCCGTAGAGCCGCGGGTATTTGTGCGTCATCGCCACGAACGTTTCAAAATAATCCGGGTCCGCCACGCCGCTCTTCGTTCCGCAGTGCGCGGCGATGACCGTCACGCCACATTCCAGCGGCAACGTCAGCACGCGCGGGTCGGCCAGTTCTTTTCGCACCACCGGCACGGTGTGTTCGCCGCCGGTGTGCGCCAGCAACGGCAGCTTCGCCGCCGCCATGCGCTCCCAGAATTTCGTGAAGCGCCGGTCGTTGCAGTCGAGGTTGTGGCAATTCGGCAGGCACTTCATGATCACCGCGCCGCCGGCGAGACAGCGCTCCAATTCCTCCATGGCATCCGGTCGCGCCGGATGAATCGAAACCGCCGGCAAAAACTCCGGGTGCTCGCGCGCCAGTTTCAACACGTAATCGTTCGGCACGTAAAACGAACCGACGCCATCCATCACGCGCCCGTTGTGATCGTAAACATTTTCATGAGCGAGGATCACGATCGCGCCCAGCGACGAGCCGCGCACCAGTTCCAGCAACCGCGCGACGTAAAGGCCATCGAGATCGCCCGTCAGCGCGCTGCCCGGCAACCCGCACGCGCGCACCATCAGCGCCGCCAGCGGCCGGTGCCACCAGCCGCGTACGCGCAACCAGCAGCCCGTCCCGCCCGCGCCGTTGCCGACGATGTGGACGTGCGCATCAATCGGCTTCGCAGGGGTTGCGGTCATAAAATAATTTCCGGTGTGCTTGCCATTTGGAGTTCCGCCTTCAGGCGGTTCGTCATTCGAATCCCCCGACCGCCGCCTGAAGGCGGGACACCAAACCGCAGCTTCTGCTTTACTCGCCGCGATTACACGCTACGCCTATGCGCCATGCAAGCACGACCAGTGCGTCCTTTCCGGCGACAACTCCGCCGCGCGCTGCAATTTTTATTTTTCCTCACGCTCGCCGTTGCCCGCGTTCCCGCCGCCAACGACCCGTTCGCCGAGAACATCCGCAAGACCGACCCGCTCACGCCGGAACAGGAACAGAAAGTTTTTCACCTCCCGCCCGGATTCGAAATCCAACTCGTCGCCGCCGAGCCGGACATCGGCAAGGTGATGAACATGGCGTTCGACGCGAAGGGCCGGCTCTGGGTCACGCAATCGCGCGAGTATCCGTTCGCCGCCCCGACCAATTCGCCCGGGCGCGACACGATCAAAGTGCTCAGCGACTTCGACGCAAACGGTCGCGCGCAAAAGATCACGACGTTCGCCGACGGCCTGAACCTCCCCATCGGCCTGCTCCCGTATCGCGCTGGTGTCCTCGCCTTCAGCATTCCGAACATCTACTACTTCGCCGACACGAACGGCGACGGCCGCGCGGACACGAAGGAGCTTGTCCTCGGGCGCTTCGGATTCGAGCGGGACACGCACGGGCTGACGAGTTCGTTCCGCCGCGGCTACGACGGCTGGATTTACGCCGACCACGGTTTCAACAACGACTCCACACTCACCGCGAAGGACGGCAGTTCCATCACGATGAATTCAGGCAACACCTACCGCTTCAAGCCGGACGGCTCGCACGTCGAGCAATTCACCTGGGGACAGGTCAATCCCTTCGGCCTGATGTTCGATTCGCTTGGTGATCTCTGGTCCGCGGACTGCCACAGCTCACCCGTCTATCAACTTCTGCGCGGTGGGCATTATCCGAGTTTCGGCAAACCGGACGACGGCCTCGGCTTCGCCCCGAACATTTGTGCGCACAGTCACGAGTCCACGGCCATCGCCGGGATGGTGCATTATGACGCGACCAATTTCCCGGCGGAGTTTCGCGGCAACACGTTCGTCGGAAACGTCATGACCTGCCGCATCAACCGCGATTCCTACATTGAACATGGCTCGACGCGCATCGCGAAGGCCGAGCCGGATTTTCTGCGCTGCGACGATCCGTGGTTTCGCCCGGTGGATTTGCAACTCGGGCCGGACGGCGCGCTTTACGTCGCTGATTTTTACAATCGCATCATCGGCCACTACGAAGTGCCGCTCGATCACCCGGGCCGCGACCGCGAGCGCGGGCGCATCTGGCGGATTACTTACCCTGGCTCTAAAACAACACGCCCGTCCGACCTGTCCGACGCGTCCGCCTCAACGCTCGGAAAACAACTCGCGAATCCAAACATCACAGCGCGTATGCTTGCCATGAACGAACTCGTGGACCGCATCGGCCAGCCCGCCGTCCGCGCCGTCGAAAAAATGTTGCGCGACAAAAAATCCACCGCCGAACAAAAAGCGCACGGCCTCTGGATTCTTCATCGCCTCGGCACGCTGAAACCGGAAATCCTCGCCGCCGCCGCGCACGACGCCGACCGCACCGTGCGCGTTCACGCGATGCGCGTTTTGTCCGAGACGAGACCGGACGTTGGCGCCCTCCGGCCTGACGAAAGACAATTGGTGTTCGCCGCGCTCCGTGACCACGACGCCTACGTCCAACGCGCCGCCGCCGATGCGCTGGGCGAGCACACGCATGGGACGGAACACGGCGACTACGAGCCGATTCAACGGCTGTTGGAATTGCGCCGGCGGATTCCCGCGCAAGATTCCGAACTCCTGCACGTCTGCCGCATGGCACTGCGAAATCATCTCAAATCGTTCGGCGCGTTTCCGTATTTGGAGACGCTGAACCTGGCCGAGCCGGACTCGAAAACCGTTGCCGATGTCGCCCTCGGCGTTCCGGGTGACGAGCCGGCGGCGTTCCTGATCCAGCACGTCCGGAAATTTTCCGAGTCGCGCGAGCGACTGATGGATTACCTCCGCCACGCCGCGCGTTATGCCGCGGAAACCAATCTGGACACGCTCGCCGCCATCGCGCGCGAGAAATTCCCCGACGACACGGACACCCAGTTCGCGCTCTTCAAAGCGGTGCAGGACGCGCTCGCCCAACGCGGTGGGAAACTGGCCGGCGGCTTGCGCGCGTGGGCCGTGGAGTTGGCGGAAAAACTTCTCTCGCCGCCGGACGAATCGAATTCCTCGTGGATCAGCGTTCCGCTCCCGGAAACGCCCACGGCCAGCCCGTGGTTTTTGCAGAAGCGCAAATCCGCCGATGGCGACGAAGCCTCGGTCTTTCTGTGCAGTCTGCCACCGAAAGGCGAAACGCTCACCGGCATCGTGCGTTCGCGGCCGTTCAACGTTCCAGCCAAACTCAGTTTCTTCCTCGCGGGTCATGACGGTTTTCCCGACCAGCCGCCGGGAAAGAAAAATTTCATCAGGCTGATCGCCGCCGACACGCGCGAAGTGCTGGCCAGTTCACCGCCGCCGCGCAATGACACCGCCCAACGCGTGTCATGGGATCTGAGCGCGCACGCGGGCCGGCGCGGCGTCTTGGAAATCGTGGACGGCGACACCGGCAGCGCCTTCGCGTGGTTGGCGGCGGGTCGGTTCGAGCCGGCGGTTGTCCCGCTGCCGTCCACCAACCCGAACGAATACAGCCAGCGCCGGCATCACGCGGCGGAACTCGCGCGCACCGTGCCGTTGCCGCAATTCGCGTCCCGCTTCGCTGCGGCGTTCGCGGACCAGGAAGCGCCCGAAGATTTTCGCGCGGTCGCAGCGCAGACCCTGATCGCGATGGATGCGACGGCCTACATCCCGCGCGCCGCCGAAACGCTGGCGGACACGAATCAACCCGTCGCGCTGCGCGAATCGCTGGCGCTTATTCTCGCGGAGCAGAATTCCCCTGTCGCCCGGCAGGCCGTGCTGGGCGCTATCGTCACCGCGTCGCACCGGCAGCAACTCAAACTCGCGCTGGCGCTGGCCGGCAACGCAGCGGGCGCGGAAGCGTTGCTCTCACTGGCGGAACAAAAACGGATTTCACCGCGAGTCATCGCCGATGGTGCCGTGAAGGAACGCCTAGCCGCGGCGAAATTGCCGCAGTTCAACGAACGTTTCGACGCGCTGACGAGAGACCTCGCCCCGGCGAGCGTCGAGTTGCAAAAGTTGATGGACGAGCGCCGCGCGGGTTTCGCCTCGGCGCAAACTTCCGCCGACCGCGGACGGGCCGTGTTCGAAAAAACGTGCGTCGTGTGTCACCAACTCGACGGCAAGGGCGCGGTGGTCGGTCCGCAACTCGATGGCGCGGGCAATCGCGGTCTCGAACGCATCATCGAGGACGTGCTCGATCCGAGCCGCAACATTGACCCGGCCTTTCGCCCGAGTCTCGTCACGCTCAAGGACGACACGTCCATTACGGGCCTGCAACGCCGAGAAGAAGGCGAGGTGCTCGTGTTCGTGGACACCTTGGGCAAGGAAATCACAGTGGCGAAAAAAGAAATCTCCGAGCGCCGCGAATCGCAGCTTTCGTTGATGCCGTCGAACTTCAGCGAGGTGCTGACGACGGCGGAGTTTTACGACTTGATGGCGTTCCTGCTCGCGCACGGCGCGAAGTGAGGAGCGCGGACAGCTTGTCCGCGAGTGCCCGGCGCCGCCTTGAAAACTTGCGGGCAAGCGGCCCGCGCTCCGGTGGCCGGAAATTTCCCGTTGACACTTTCGCGCCGGGCGGGTGTATTGCGCGGCATTGCTGCGCCGTTCCCTTCGCACGGAAGCCTTGCGCGCGCGGCCCGGTTCAGGCCCAGCAACTCGGAATGAGCACGAAAAAAATCAACGTCGCCATTGTCGGTCTCGGTTTCGGAGCGGAATTCATTCCGCTGTGGCAGAAGCATCCGCACACCGATTGCTACGCCATCTGCCAGCGCGATGAGAAGAAGCTCAACGCCGTGGGCGATTACTTCGGCGTCGGGGTGCGCTACACGGATTTCAAAAAACTTCTTCGCGACAAGAACGTGGACGTCGTCCACATCAACTCGCCCATTCCCGATCACGCGTGGATGAGCATTGCCGCGCTCAAGGCCGGCAAACACGTCGCCTGCACCGTGCCGATGGCGACGAACATCGCCGATTGCAAAAAGATCGTGGACCTCGCGAAGCGCACCGGGCGCAAATACATGATGATGGAAACCGTCGTGTATGCGCGCGAATATCTGTTCATGAAGGAACTGCTCGACCGCGGCGAACTCGGCAAGCTCCAGTTCGTGCAGGCTTCGCATCAGCAGGACATGGACGGCTGGCCCAATTACTGGCCCGGCCTGCCGCCGATGTGGTATGCGACGCATTGCGTCGGCCCGGTCGCGGGACTCATTGGCAAGCCGGCGGAATATGTTTCGTGTTTCGGCAGCGGAACGATTCGCAAAGACCTCATAAAAAAATACGGCAGCCCGTTCGCTGTCGAAACCGCGCACATCAAATTCTGCGGCAGCGACGTGAGCGCGCGGATCATCCGCAGCCTGTTCGACACCGCGCGCCAGTACCGCGAGAGCATTGACGTTTACGGCACGAAGAAATCCGTGGAGTGGCCGCTCGTGGAACACGAACCGCTTGTGATGCATACGGCGAAATTGCCCGAACCAGAAATTCCCAAGCCGGTGAAGTGCCCGGATTTCGCCAAGCGTTTGCCCAAAAGCATCGCGAAATACACGACGCACGGAGTTTACGACGCGAGCAAGAAGACGCATTTGAGTTTCACGCAGGGCAGCGGCCACGGCGGTTCGCATCCGCATCTCGCGCACGAGTTCGCCATGGCGCTGGTCGAAAAACGCGATCCGTTCCCGAACGCGAAGCAGTCCGCGAACTGGACGTGCGTGGGCCTGTGCGCCCACGAATCCGCGCGGCGCGGCGGCGCGATTGTGAAATTGCCGGCGTTCACTCTCTGAGAAAGACCCAACCACCCAAATACCCAAACACCCAACCCTGGACAAAAAACTATGAGCAACCTGCAAGTGAGCAACGAAGCAATTGCGCCGAACGCGCGACGATTATTGATTGCCGGATTCATGGCCATCTTCGCCGCCGGCGTCGGCTTTGCGATCCGCGGCGGCATCTTTGACAACTGGGGCGGCGAATACGGTTTCACCGCCGGACAACTGGGGGCGATCGGCGGCGCGGGTTTCTCCGGTTTTTGTTTCGGGATCATCATCGGCGGCGTCACGTGCGACAAGATCGGCTACGGCAAGCTGGTGATTCTCGCCTTCGCGCTGCATGTGCTTTCCGCGATCGTCACCTTCACCGCCCACGGTGCGAGTGCCTACCAGAGCCTGTATTGGGGCATGTTCATTTTCGCCTACGCGAACGGCACGCTCGAAGCCGTGGCGAACCCGCTCGTGGCCACGTTGTATCCGAACAACCGCACGCACTTCCTGAACATCCTGCACGCGAGCTGGCCGGCGGGGCTCGTCGTCGGCAGCGCGTTGGGCTGGTTGCTCGATGACCAGATGAAAATAAGCTGGCAGTTGCAACTTTCGCTGTATCTCATCCCCACACTCGCCTACGGCGTGATGTTCTTCGGTCAGCACATGCCCAAGTCGGAAGCGTCGAAGCAGGGTTTGAGCTTCGGCGAAATGTTCAAGGACGTCGGCATCCTCGGCGGGCTGGTGGTGTGCTATCTCCTGACCCTGTTTTGCCAGGGCGCGCTGGGGTTGTCAGCCGGCGCGGCGTACGGAATCTGCGGCGTGCTGCTGGTGGCGGTCTCGGTTATGACAAAGTTCTCCATCGGTTCGTTCCTGTTGTTCGCGTTGTTCATCGCCCACGCAATGGTCGGGGCGGTCGAACTCGGCACGGACGGCTGGATTCAAAACATCACCGGCAACCTCTTCACCTCCGAGCAGGGCAAGTATCTTTTCATGTGGACCTCGGCCATCATGTTCAGCCTGCGCTTCTGCGCGAATTTCATCGAGAAACGCCTGGGCATTTCGCCGGTCGGCATTCTGGTGATCTGCGCGATCCTCGCGTGTATCGGGCTGAATCTGGCCAGCAACATCACCAGCATCGGCGTCGCCTTCCTGGCGCTGGCGGTTTATGCCGTCGGCAAAACATTTTTCTGGCCGACGATGCTGGCCGTGGCTTCGGACCGTTTTCCGCGCACCGGCGCCATCGCGATTTCGATCATGGGCGGCATCGGCATGTTGTCGGCGGGAATGATCGGCTCGCCCGGCCTCGGCTACGCGAAGGATCGTTTCGCCACCGAAGCGTTGAGCCAGTCGAATCCGGCGGCGCTGGCGGCCTACAAATCCGAGAAGCCGAGCAAGTTCCTGTTCTTTGCTGAAGCCGCGGCGCTCGACGGCACCAAACTGGCCGAAGCCCAAAAAGTCTCGGCGGCCGAGCGCACGCCCGAACAGAAATCCGTGGCCGAGGCGAGCATCGCGGGCGACCGCACGACGTTGAAAGCTGACTCGTTTATCCCGGCGACGATGGCGGCGATCTATTTGTTGCTGCTGCTCTACTTCAAAACCATCGGCGGCTACAAAGCTGTGCATCTCGAAGGCACGGGGACACCGAAGGCGAGCTGACGCCGAACTCGATCGGGAAAGCGATTCAGGATTTGCGTCCGTGAGCCGCCGCCCAGTCCGCGCGCGTGTTCACGCTGCGGAAACATCCGGCGCGTTCCGCGTTCCACGGAAGCAGTCGCACCAAACCCGCGGCTTCGGCGTCGCAAACGAACGCTTGCAAGGAGCGGTCGCTTGAGCCGGCTTTTACGCGCGCCAACTTCGCCAGCGCCCGCGGATATATTGCGGCGAGCGGTTCGGCGCGACCGGCGATGGTCGGCACAACTCCGCGGCCATCCCCGCGCGCGTCGAGCAATAAGCCCAACGTTGTGCGGTCAAGGAAAGGCATGTCCACGGCGACGGCCACGAGCCAGTCGCTCTTCATCGCGGCGAGCAACGCGGCCAATCCTGCCAGCGGTCCGCGCCCGGGAAATTCATCGGCCACAGTTTTCGCCGCATCGCGATACGGACCGTCGGGCTTGCCGGAGATGAGGATTTCGTTCGCGCCGATCTCGGCGGCGAGACGGAGTTGGTGTTGCCAGAGCGGCTGCCCGCGCCAGTCGAGCGACGCCTTGTCCGTGCCCATGCGCGAAGACAGCCCGCCCGCGAGCAGGCCGAAACAGAGGGAGACGGAATCTGTCATCGCGCCAATCGTAACATGCCGACCGGGCACGCGCAGGATTTCCTCGGCGAGTTCCGCGCATTTCGTCGGGCGTACGCCGAGTGCATCACCGTCTTCGTAGGTCAGGCCCGAGCCTTCGAGTGAGAACTCGAAGTGCCACGTGTCCTTGGCGGAGCCGTCACCGTTCAATTTAACCGAGATGGATTCCGCGCGTTCCTCGCTCGGCAAACTGGGCAAGTGGGGGCGCGGCCGATTGCGGCTCGGCGCGAGCACGACGGCGTGCCAGCACTTGATCCCGCCGGTGCTGCGCGAGTTCAAGGAAAGTTTTCCCGAACACGCCAGCAGCCTCGAACCCGGCGACACCCAGGGCATGGTGGCCGCGCTGTTGCAACACCGGATTGATCTCGCCGTCGCGCTCGATCCCGGCAACGAGCCGCAACTGGAATTTCATCCGCTCTTCACCGACGAACTTTATTTCATCGCCGGCGCGCAACATCCCTGGGCGCGCAGCGGACGGGTGGAGCGCGACGAGATCCCGAAACAGAACTACATCCTTTACCGCCAGAGCAGCGTGACCTTCCGGCTGGTGGAGGAATATTTTCGCCGCGAGAACATGGTGCTCAATACGATCATCGAAGTCGGCCGCATGGAAGCGACGAAGGAATTGGTGAAGCTCGGCCTCGGCATCAGCGTGCTCGCGCCGTGGATCGCGCGGCAGGAATTGGACGAGCGCTCGCTGGTGGCGTTGCCGCTGGGCCGGCGCAAACTGCCACGTCGCTGGGGCGTGCTCCATTGGCGCGGCAAGCGGCTCAGTCTGGCGGAGGAAACCTTCATCGGTCTCTGCCGCACGGCCACGCAGGCGTTGCAACTGCCGCTCCCTGCCGTTTGAACCTCGCCGCCGGGCGGGGATGGATTTCGCCAAAGAAAAACGCGAGGCCCTGTCGGACCTCGCGCTCCCTGAACTAAATCAAAATCAATTCTTCGCCGCCTCGGGTTTTTTCCAATTGCGCTTCGGGGCCTTGGTCACGAGTCCCTTCTTGAGCGCGCGGGTGGTGACGCGGATGTAGCGGACTTCGCCGTTGATGAGCGCCTTCACGCGCTGGAGATTGGGGAGGAACTTGCGCTTGGTGATTGCCGTGATGTGCGTGCCGATACCACCGCTCTTCTTGGATTTACCACTGCGCCAAATGATGCTGCCCTTCATGGGCCGCTTACCGGTGAGTTCACAAATTCCTGCCATAAAATTCCAGTTCCAAATTAAGGTCGCAAAAGATACAAGCGGCCACCCGGGTGGCAAGCACTATTTCACGGTTGCCGCGGGTTTGTGTGCATCTGGCAGGTTCCCCCCGGTTAGTGGTTCCATAGGTGGTCCCAGTGACCGTTTTGGCGTGCCTCGATCACGGCGCACAGATGACGCAAGCCCAGCGGCGTCCAAGATTGGCCACTGCGTTTGAACCGGCCTTGCCGTTGCAG
>SIBJ01000127.1 GCA_009695195.1 Pedosphaera sp. | reverse complement strand
CAGCACACTTTCAAAAACGGAAATGCCCTCCAGCTCCTGCGCCCAGATCACGGTTCGCAGGCCGTTATGCGCGGTCGTGAAATCGCGCGCCACGCGCGCCGTGGCCAGCGCCGCCGCGTCGTGCCCGACGAGCGCGGCGTGGTCGTTGAGGAACGCCTTCACCGCGCGATGCGGATCGTTCGCCGGCACCGCGTCCACCGCCGCCTTGGCCACGCCGCCGCCCGCGCCGTCCGGCCCGCTCAGGAAACCGCGCGTCGAAGAAATGATTTTCGGCGTGCCGAGCAGCGCGTCCCGCTCGATCTTCACACCCGGCACGGCGGCTTTGATCCGGGCCGCGGCCTGCTCCCGCGCCGCGGCCGCCAGGTCCGGCCCGGCCGGCTCGCGCCGGTCGAAATTCGGCAACTCGGCGAGTTCGGGTTTTTTGAAGCCGCTGGCTGACGGCGCGACGGTCAGAAGAATCATCCCGAACACGAATCCGGCCAGGCTGAAGGGTGGGTGTGCGCGCGAAGGTTTTTTCGTTTTCACAGTTGGGTTTGTAGGCTGCAGTAAGATAGGGCTAGCCACCAAAATTGCAATTCTCAAAGCACCAAGAGGAGCCTCTTGATCTCCTTCAGCTTCGCCGACGCCTCCTTCTTCGTCAGGCGTGGAAACTTCCCGTCTACCGTCAGCAGGCCGCTGTGGCGCGTGAGCATGAGCTTCTCGCCCTGTGTCTCGATGACCGTGACGTGGCGGTCCGCGGCGAGCAGTTTCAGTTCGCCAATCTGCAGGAGCAGTTCCACCGCTTTGGGCAGCGGTCCGAAACGGTCGCGCAGTTCGCGGGAAAGTTTTTCCAGCGCCGCCTTGTCCGTCGCCTGGGCCAGCTTGCGATAGACTTCGATGCGGGCGCGCGAATCGGTGATGTAGTTGAACGGCACGTAGGCGGAGGAGCGGGAAACGTGGTGCGTGGTGCGTGGTGCGTCTGCTTCGGGTTCCTCTTCGTAATAGACGGCGACGTCGCGCGGGATGCTGATCCGCAGCTCCTCTGTTTCCGCTTTTCCGCTTACCGCCTTCCGCTTTTCCCCCGGGCATTCTTCGCTCGCGTCGAAGGCGATGAAGTCGAGCCGCACCTGGGTTTCGATGCGCGGTTTCACCTTCTCGCCTTTGAGCGAACTCACGCTTTGCTTGAGCAACTGGCAGTACAGCTCGAAGCCCACCGCCGTAATGTGGCCGCTCTGCTGCGGGCCGAGCAGATTGCCCGCGCCGCGAATCTCCAAGTCGCGCATGGCGATTTTGAAGCCGCTGCCGAGCGACGAGTATTGCTTGATCGCGCTCATCCGTTTGCGCGCGTCGCTCAACAAGCCGGCGTGACGCGGCAGCAGCAAATAGGCGAAGGCCTGATGCTTGTAGCGGCCGACGCGCCCGCGCAACTGGTAGAGATTGCTCAAACCAAATCGGTCCGCGCGGTCGATGATGATCGTGTTTGCGTTCGGAATATCGAGGCCGCTCTCGATGATCGTCGTCGAGAGCAGCACGTCAGCCTCGCCGTTGACGAACTGCGTCATCACCCGTTCGAGATCGTCCGCGTGCATCTGGCCGTGTCCGACGACGATGCGCGCGTGTGGCACGAGCGCCTTCAACCGCGCGGCCACGGCATCAATGTCGAACACGCGGTTGTGCAGATAAAACACCTGGCCCTCGCGGTTGATCTCGCGCTGAATCGCGTCGCGGATCACCCGCTCGTCATACTGCGCGACGATGGTTTCCACCGGCAGACGGTCCGCCGGCGGCGTCTCGATCGTGCTCATGTCGCGCGCGCCGGTGAGTGCGAGGTAAAGCGTGCGCGGAATGGGCGTCGCGCTGAGCGTGAGCACATCGACCATGCGCCGGAGCAGTTTGAATTTCTCCTTGTGCATCACGCCGAAGCGCTGCTCCTCGTCAATGACCACGAGGCCGAGATCATTGAACGCAATGTCGTTTTGCACCAGCCGGTGCGTGCCGATCACGATGTCCACGCCGCCCGTCGCGAGCTGCTCCACCACCCGCTTCTGCTCGCGCGCCGTGCGGAAGCGCGAGAGCAGCTCGATGCGCACCGGGTAGTCTGCCATGCGGTCGCGAAACGTATTGAAATGCTGCTGCGCCAGCACCGTCGTGGGCACGAGGATGGCGACCTGCTTGCCGCCCATCACCGCCTTGAACGCGGCGCGAATCGCCACTTCCGTTTTACCGTAGCCGACGTCGCCGCAAATGAGGCGGTCCATCGGGCGCGAAGATTCCAGGTCGCGCTTGGTCTCGACGATGGCGCGCATCTGGTCGGGCGTTTCCTCAAAGAGAAACGAACCTTCAAACTCGCGCTGCCAGGGATTGTCTTCGGGAAAACTGTGGCCGGTCTTCGATTCGCGGGCGGCCTGGATGGCGAGCAGTTCCGCCGCGAGATCACGCACCGCGTTCTCGGCGTGGGCCTTCGTCTTCGCCCAGCGCGCGCCGCCGAGGGTGTTGAGCGGCGGACGAAATTTTCCCGCGCCGACATATTTGCTGACGAGATGCGCCTCGCTCACCGGCACGTATAGCTTGGGCGCGGGCTGGTTCGGATCGGCGGAGGCGTATTCGATGACGAGACATTCCGGGCCGTTCGATTGCGGATTCTGGATTTTCGATTGCGGATTTTGGCCGGGCTTGGTGCCGCGTCCGGGCGTGAGCGTTTTCAGGCCGAGATAGCGCCCGATGCCATGCTGCAAATGCACGACGTAATCGCCCTCCTCCAGATCGGCAAAATCAATGTCGAGCGCCGAGCGCGTGGCGGCGGCGTGTGGCGATTTGAGCCGGCGCGGTCGCTGCACTTTGTAGCGTCCGAAAATTTCCGCATCCGTGACGACGACCAGTTTCGCCTCCTCGTAAATGAAGCCGCGGGCCAATGCGCCAAGGTGCAACGTAGGACAGGCGTCGAATCCGTATTCCTTCCAGATTTCGCCGAACCGCTGCCTCTCGCCGTCGTTGTTGCAAAAGACGTGAACCGTGTGGCCCTGCCGCGCCCAGCGGTGGAGTTGCGAAAAAAATTCACGCCGCTGCGCCTCGGCAATCTGCGGTTCCATCGCCCGCTCGACGATGGGCCGGAAAGCGTCCAGACTTTCGAAACGCGGATTGCGGATTGCGGATTGCGGAACAGTCGGAGGGCAGGCCTCCGGCCCGGCGAGTTGGAGTTCAGGCTTCAGCCTGTCCGGGGAACAAGCTAAAGCTTGAACTCCAACAGATTCTTCCGCCTCGCTCAGTTCCAGCACGGTCATTTCCCGTGCGGCGAGCTGTGCGAGGAATTCTTCCCACGGAATGAAGAACGGATCGGCGGCGGGAATTTGTCCGGCGTAGGTGGCGGCGTGGGCTTCGAGCGCCTCCGGTTCGCACAGCAAAAAGATTGTTTCTCGCGGCAGATAATCGAGCAGCGTGGCGAAAGGAGCGCGGGCTTCAGCCCGCTTCACCGCACGACGGTCGGATGATTTAAGAGGGTTCAATGCCTCCTCCCGTTCGGACGTTGAAGCGGGTTGAAGCCCGCATTCCACTTCGCGTTTCAAGATCCCCAACTCGCCGCCCGGCGGAATCGTGATGCTCGCAATTTCCTCCTTCGAGATTTGCGTGGCGGGATCGAAGTGGCGGAGTGATTCGAGTTCGTTGCCGAAAAACTCCAGCCGCACCGGCCACGGGCTGGTCAGCGGAAACAGATCGAGAATGCCGCCGCGCAACGCGATCTCGCCCTTGTGCGTGACCTGCGCCTCCGGCTCGTAACCCTGCTCCTCGAGCCATTCGATGAGGTCGAGCGGATCAAGCTGGTCGCCGCGTTGCAGCGTGCGGGTGCGCGCGGCGATGGCGGCGGCGGGGAAAGTTTTTTGCAGGAGGGCGGTGACGGTGGTGACGACCAAGGTTGAGAGTTGAAAGTTGTGAGTTGAGAGGCTGGACAGTGCGACGAGGGTTTCGAGGCGTTCGCTGATGACATCGGCGTGGGGAAGCTTGGATTCGTGCGGCAGAATTTCCCAGGCGGGATAGAAGATCGGTTGAGGCAGATGCTCATTCCGCACTCCGCACTCCGCACTCCGCATTTCTTCGCGCCACGTTCCGATGTCCTGGTGAAAACTCTCCTGCGTCTTCAAGCCGTCGGTGACGACGACGAGCGGGCGTTGCGGAAACAGTTGCCGGAGCAGCGCCGCGAAAAACGGCCGGGCGGCTGGAGGAACGGCCGCACCGGACAACGCTCCGCCCGCCTCCACGCGCCGTTTGAGGGCCTGCACAGCGGGAGTTTGAGCGACGGTGGCGAAGAGATTCGCCGTCGTGGAATGGTCAGACGCCAAGCGTGCGGAAGGTTGCAGCCGGGCGCGGGAACGTCAAGCCGGGCAAAATTCAGGCAGGCGAATCAAGGCGAACCATCGTTGCCGGAATTTTTCGGTTGAGCGGCCAGATACGATTCCAGCTTGGCGACGAATGGCGAGAGGTCTTCCTGGCTGTCCGTTCACACGCGCTTCGGGTCAACGTCATCGTAGTCGTGGATGAGGAGATTTCTCATGCCCACCATTAGATTCCACGGCACGTCCGGCAATGCTTTCAACGTGGCAGGCGAAAGATGCCGTGCGGCTTCGCCGATGATTTCAAAACGGCGGACGACTGCATCCTGAGTCCGCTGATCAGCGAGGAATTGTTCACGACTCATTCCTGCGAGGTGCTGCTGAATGATGTGCGCCGAATCGAGAATGTCGGCGAGATACGCGTTATCCTTCGATATAGATTGGCTTCGCGGTCGAAAGAATAGCGTGACGACGATAGGGATTGCGGCTCCGTTCAATGGCCCAACGGCTGACCAAATCCACCGGGCGGCCAAAAATTTCCTGCAACTTGAACTGCATATCGACCCACTCCAACAGGCCGCAGTGCTCGTCTTTTTCCGTGGTGAGGGTGCAGAGCAAGTCCACGTCGCTGTCCGGGCTGAAATCATCGCGCAACGCCGAACCGAAAAGCTCCAATTTGGCCACGCCGCGCTCTCGGCAAAACCGGGGGACCGCTTCATTGTCGTAAAGAAATTTCATGGCGCGACAGTTTGTGATTGGAACATTTCGTCCGCGAGTTCCGATTGCGAAATCATCGGGGTCAAAACGCGATGACCTTTGAGCGAACGAACTTCGAAGATCGTGCCGGAAGCGATTTCATTTTCCGACACGAAAACAATTTTCGCGACCGGCTTGTAGCCTTGGTCAACAACACTTCGTTGCCGGATTGAACCCGCTTGACTAGCTCGTCGAGACGCCCGGTGAACCCATTGACTTCCGCTGTCGTTGTCATGGCCGGAAGATAAATACACCGGCCTGTTTAGTCGAGCCTCACTTCCGCGCTTCTCCCATGCGCGCCCAGGCCTTCCATCTCCGCGAATTTTTTCACGGCAGACAGCGCTTGCTTGAGCGCGGAGGCGGTGTATTCGACGACGCTGGTGCGGCGCTGGAACTGGTCCACGGTCAGGCCGGCGAAGCTTGCGCCTGCACCGCCGGTCGGCAAGGTGTGGCTCGGGCCGGCGACGTAATCGCCCAGCACCGTCGGGGAATGATGGCCGAGGAAAATCGCGCCAGCGGTGAGGATGTCTGCCGAAACTTTGGCGGCCTGGCGGGTCATCACTTCGCAATGTTCCGGCGCGAGGCGGTTGACCAGCGCCACGCCGTCGGCGAGCGATTTCACCTGGATGAGCCAGCCGTTGTTGTCCAACGCCCGGGTGATGAATTCGCGCCGCGCGAGTTTGGGCAACTGACGTTCGATTTCCTTTTGCACGGCATTGAGAATTTTCGCTGAACTGGTGACGAGCCAGACGCGTTCGTGGCCGGAGCCGTGCTCGGCCTGCGCGAGCAGATCGGCGGCGGCGAATTTCGGATTGGCGGTGTCGTCCGCGAGCACGAGCACTTCGCTGGGGCCGGGGAGCAAATCCACCGCGACACGCCCGAAGAGCAGCCGCTTGGCCGCGACGACGTAGGCGTTGCCGGGGCCGAAAACTTTTTGCACCGGGCGGATGGTCGCGGTGCCGAGTGCGAGGGCGGCGATGGCCTGCGCGCCGCCGAGCCGGTAAATTTCCGTGGCCCCCGCCGCGCGCACGGCGAAGAGCAGGGCGGGATTGATGGTGCCGTCCTTCCCGCACGGCGTGCAGACGGCGATCTCGCGGCAGCCCGCGACGCGCGCGAGCGTGATGGTCATCAGCGCGGTGGAAACCAGCGGCGCGGTGCCGCCGGGGATGTAAATGCCCACCCGCTGAAACGGGTCGAACTTCTCGCCGACTTTCGCGCCATGGGAATTTTTCATCGCCCAGTTTTTCCGCAACGATCTCCGGGCGAACGCAGCGATGTTCTTCTCCGCCGCCGCGACCGCCGCGCGCAGGGCATCGTCAGCCTTGAGCGAGGCGGTGAGCAGCTCGGCCTGCGAGACGGCCAGTTGTCCGGCGGTCAGTTGAGCGCCGTCGAAGCGGGCGGTGAATTCGAGCAGGGCCGCGTCGCCGCCATTGCGGACGGCCTCGATGATGCCCCGGGCGCGTTCCTCGATGGCGGGATCGAAGAGACTGGAGGCGGCGGCCAGACCGGCGAGGTTTTCGGCGAAATTTTTATCGGTGTGACGAATAACTTTCATGCGCGGCGGAAGGCTAGGAGAAGCGCGGCGGATTGTCAAAAATGGGCTGGCGCCTCATCTCCGCCGCTTGCCATCGCCTCGCCTCGTTGTGTAGATTCACAGCTTGCAAATTTCCAGGCGCGCCGCGCGGCCCGGATGATTTCCAAAATGATGAACTGTCGTTGGCTGATACTGCTTGCGTGCTGCGCCGGAATGGCGGGCGCGGCCGTGCCGTCAGCACCGGCGGCGCGCGTGGCGGCGGCCCCGGTCTTTTCCGTGCCCGGCGGAGTTCATGTCGGCAATCTCACCGTGGGCCTCAGCGGCAAAGCCTCCGTCATCCGCTACACGCTCGACGGCTCGGAGCCGACCAGCGCCTCTCCCGCCTACCGGGAGCCCCTCCGCCTGACCGAGACCACGCTCCTCAAGGCGAAAAGTTTCGACGCCGGCTCCACGCCCAGCCCCACCGTTTTGCAGTCCTACACGCTGGTCGATCCGGCCCTGGCCGGCTTCAGTTCCAGCCTGCCGATCGTCATCCTCAACACCTTTCAAGAACCCGTTAACACCGAGCAGAAGACCCCGGTCTCGGCCGTCATCATTCCTGTGGTGAATGGCCGCGCCACGCTGGCCACGGCGATGGATTACAACGGCCGCGGCACCATCGAGACCCGCGGGCGCAGCTCGCTCGACTACCCGAAAAAGTCCTTCAACTTCCACACCAAGGACGACCGCGGCGCGCCGCTCAAGGTGCCGCTGCTTGGACTGCCCAAGGAATCTGAGTGGGTGCTCTACGCGCCGTATCCCGACAAGACGCTGATGCGCGACGTGCTGGCCTACGAACTGAGCGCCGCGATGGGCCATTACGCGCCGCGCACCCGGTTCGTTGAAGTCTTCGTCAATCGCACCGGCGGCAAGCTGAACCGCGCCAAATATTTCGGCGTTTATGTGCTCGAGGAAAAAATCAAGCGCGGTAAGGACCGCGTTGATATCGCCAAGCTCGGACCGGGCGACAACCGTGAGCCGGAGATTTCCGGCGGCTACATTTTCAAGCGGGATCATCGCGACAAAGACAATCCTGGTTTCTCGACCCAGGGCGGGCGCAGTTTCTATTACGTCGAACCCAAGGGCGGCGAAATCACCCCCGCGCAATCTGCCTGGCTGATCGGCTACCTCGACCGTTTCGAGGCCGCGCTCACCGGTGAATCTTTCAAGGATCCGGTCAAGGGTTACGCCACCTACATCGACACCGCTTCATTCATCGATCACCACTGGATTGTTGAATTTTCCAAAAACGTTGATGGCATCCGATTCAGCAATTTCATTCACAAAGATCGGGGCGGAAAACTCAAGATGGAGCCGATCTGGGACTGGAACCTGAGCTTCGGCAACGCCCGGGGCCGTGACGGCTACTCGCCGCAAGGCTGGTATGCGGATGAACTGACCGCCGCCGAACATCTCTGGTTCCACCGCCTGTTCCAGGATCCGAACTTCGCGCAGAAATACGCCGACCGCTGGAGCCAGCTTCGCACCAACGAATTCGAGGTCACCCGCGTGCTCGCGCGCATCGATCAGATCGCGGCGCAACTGGACGAGGCCCAGGCTCACAACTTCCAGCGCTGGCCCATCCTCGGCAAGCGCATCAACCCGAACTTTCACGTCGAGTCCACCTACCAGGGCGAGGTGAACTGGATGAAGGCGTGGATTCGCGAGCGCATCGCGTGGATCGACCGGCAGTTCCCGGTCGCGCCCGCCGTCCGACCCATGCCGGACGGGAAAAAATTCCGGCTCGAAATTCCCGTTCCTCCGAAAAAAATCTTACCGCCGCCTGCGCCCGGCCAGGATTTCACCCTCTTCCTCGAGGCCGAGTCCGGCACGATTGTTTCGCCGATGGCGATCCTGAACGACCCGGCGGCGAACGGTAAACGATTCATCGCCACCTCCGCGGCGATAAAGGGCACCGCCACCTACAAGTTTACGGTGCCGGCCACCAATCAATATTATCTTTGGGCGCGCGTGATCGCCCCGTCCTCGTCCTACAACACGTTCTTTTTCTCGATGGACGACGAGCCGGACGAGGTTTACGACGCGGCCGAAAAACACTTTTCCCCCGCCTGGCAATGGAACCGGTGGAGCGGCCGGCTTCAGGGTCATTCAGCGCAAAATGATGAACCCCGAATCTTTCAGCTCGCACCCGGGGTTCACACCCTGCACCTGCGCGGGCGGGAAGTGAATTCGAAGCTGGATCGCCTCTGCATCACCAGCAATCCCAACTTCCAGCCCGAGCCGCCTGCCGACGAGGTGACGGCAGATGTGCGCATCTATTACACCCTCGACGGCACCGATCCGCGGCTGCCTGGGGGCGACGTTTCGCCCAAAGCGCGTCTCTACGAGACGCCGCTCGCGCTGCCCAAGAACGCTCAAATCTTCGCCCGCGCCCTGAAAGGCGACCGCTGGAGCGCCCCGGCGGCGGCGAGGTTTTAGCCTGTTGGCCGGGGGGCATCCAACATCGAACGCCCAATGATGGCGCAGTTGCGGGAACGCATTGAGTCTTGGCAGTCGGGCTTTGGGTGTTCGGTGTTCGGAATTTTTCGGTCTTGCAGTTCCTCACCCCACCTCTCACCGCACTCGCGCCAGCTTTCCGCCGCGCAACACCCGGTAGCGCACACCGCGCCACATGACGTGCCAGCCCAGAAACGCCTGCGCCCAGATGATTGCGCCGAGAAAATCCTTCAGCATTGCCAGCCACGGGACGAGGAGATTTCCAGCGCGCGACAGTTTCGCATAATGATAGGCCGCAGTCAGTCGGCGGAGAAAAATGCAGCCGAGTGCGCCGAGCAGGGAAGTTTGCGTCGGACAGACCGCGAACCAGAGGACCGGCCAGACCGTGGCATTGCTCAGAATGTTGAAGAAGTAGGGCGCGGGTTGGCAGGCGCGGATAGTGCGCGCCCAGCGGAGTTGATGTGCCCAGACCTGTCGCCAGTTCATCGGCGCTTCCCAACATTCCACCACCACGGGCGAGAGTTCGATGCGCGCGCCGGTCGCGGCAATGCGTTGACCGAGTTGATAATCATCCGCGAGGTCATCGCCCAGCACCGCGAATCCGCCGATCTGCCGGAGTGTGCTCCCACGGGTGGCCATGACCGCGCCGAGCGCGAAGTCGAGCGGTTTGAGGCTGCGGGATTGCAGGACCTGGCTCCAGAAATCGGCGTTGATCGCGATGGCCTCGCAGCGCATCGCGAGGGTTCGCGGGTTCGCGAGTTGGTAAAAACAATTGACAAGTCCGACCGCCGGATCACGCAGTGGCGCGACGAGATTCGCGAGCAGATCAGGCGGCACGCGCACGTCGGCGTCGCTGATGATGATGAGTTCGTGGCGGGCGAGGCGCTCGAGTTGCGCGAGGCTGGAGACTTTGGCGTTGGGGCACACGGGCGGGCCGCAGATGACGAGTTCGGCGTCGGCGTGCGGATGCGCGGCGAGGAGTGCGCGGACGAGTTCGCAGACGGGATCATCGGCATCAGCCACGCCGAGGAGGATTTGAACGGGGCCGGAATACTTTTGCGCAAACCAGCTCCGGAGGCAGCGTTCGGTCTCGGCGTCGCGGCCCTTGAGGGGTTTCAACAGGCTGACGCCGGGCGCGAAGGACGTGTCCGTCGCGCGCGCGTGCAGCGGAAAGCGGCGCGCGACGGCGAATTGCCAGAGCGTAAGGACGGCGCTCAACGCGGCGAGGGCGCCAAGGATGACAGGCAGCAGCACGGCGTTTTGATAACAGGGAAAAGGGGCGGTTCAAAAGTGGAATCGTGGGG
>SIBJ01000126.1 GCA_009695195.1 Pedosphaera sp. | reverse complement strand
TGACTGCCAGACAGCAGATGTGAAAATCCAGCGAGGAATGGAGTCGTTTGTTTCATGCGCCACTTTGAAACAACTCGCTCCAAGGATCCAGTTATATTCGCGTACAATTGCTGACGCGTTTTTCCTTATCTAAGCGCCATTCACGCCAGTCCCGCCGAGCGAACCGCCCGCCACCGTTACGCCGTCGCCGCCGATACGTCCGTTCACGCGCAATGTGCCGGCGCTCACCACGGCTTCGCCGGTAAAGGTGTTCGTGGCCGTGAGCTGCAAAGTTCCCGCGCCAAGTTTCTCCAGCCCGTTCGTCCCGGCCAACACGGCGTTCATCGTGACGAGCTGCGCCGCTAATGCGACCGTGATGTTGGGAGCTTCAAACGTGTTGTCCAGCGTGAGTGTCCCGCCCGTGCCGGGGTTGAGAATCCAGTTGTCCGCCCCGCTCTGATCGGTGAACAGCAGATTGCCGATGGTGCGCGCGCCGTCCAGCGTGACCGTCGTGTTGGCGGGATTGTTCACCAACGTTCCGAAGAACGCGGTGTTGTCGGTGCCGTCGGCGATGGTGCCGCTGTCCCAGTTCGCGCCGTTCCCCCAACTGCCGCCGCCCGCCGTGGTCCAAAAGCCGTCGTCGCCCCGCGCCGTCGCGGCGAACAACAGCAACGCGCCGAGCGCGACGACTGGCCGGCGATGGTTCATTTCAATGCGCGCAACCGGAAATACCGCGCGCTGTTCGCCGCCACCGCTTCCGACACGGTGATGGTTTCAATCGCGCCGCCATCGAGGACGGACGCTGGCGTGGTGTTGGTCCAGTTCGTGAGATCGGAGGAAACTTGCAGCGACAACGCCACGTCCGCCGCCGCTTTCAAATGCGGATACGTCAACGTCGCCACGCCGCCGGTGAGCGTGAGCGTTGGGAAAGTTTTCCCGTCGGAAATCTTCGGCTCCCGACCCAGCGCGTATTCGAGCAGGTTTGCGTAACTGTCGCCGTCGGGGTTCGCGGCGTAGCCGCTGATGGCGGCGTTCGTGAATTCCGTCGGCGTGAATTTTCCCGCGGCCCAGAGTTCATACGTGCCGTTCACCGTCACGGCCACGACGCCCTGCGCGATGTTGCCGTTGGTGTCCGTCACCGTCACGCGGGCGTGATAGATTCCCGGCGAGCGAAATATCTTCGTCGGGTTCGCGTTCGTGGCGAACTCGCCGTCTTCAAACGTCCATTGGCCGTCGTGAAACGGCGCGGAACCCAGGCTCGCGTTCGCGGCAAAGTTCACGGTGAGCGGCAGCACGCCGTTGGTGGCGCTGCCGGTGGGCGCGACCGTCGGCCCGCCGGCGCCGCTTTTTTTCAAGAACCACGGCGTGGTCGTCGGATCAGTCTTGAAGAACGCCAGAAGTTGCTGCGCCACCTTCGGCACGCCGCCGGTCGGCGAGGGATGCGTGAAGTCGGACTCCGTGTCACTGCACAGCCAGGTGAAGCCGTCGCCGCGCGGCACGAGGCCGTCCGCCCAGATGTACGGTCCCCACGAAATCCACGGTGCGACGACCGGGCCCTTTGCGCCGTCGAAGTTCAAATTGTTTTGCCCGACGATCTGATCTTCGATCACCCATTTGTCGGCGAACGAAGTTTCAAACGCGAACGGCTCGGGATTCAAATCCGTTGGCGTCGCAGTGTAGGCGCGCGTGCGAGTGGAAAGATAGGCGAGCTTGAGGTTCGGATATTTCGTTCTGGCGATGCGCAGAATGATGGCCAGGTGATTTTGCAACGCCTGCGCGTGCAGGGGGAAGTTGCCGTAGTTGCGCGGGCCGGCGAGCGCCTGCTTCAACCAAAGCACCTGCACCTGATTGGTCGTGACGCCCGCCTGCACGAGGCGTTGCGTGATGACGGTGGCCCACGTCGCGGCGTTCGCGTTCGTCCACGTCGTCGCGTCCTGCCCGCCGATGGCACCGTCCACGATACGCACGCGCGGATTGAGACTCGGGTCGGTCGTAGCGAGGCGGGTAAAATGGTTCGTCCCTTTGCTCGCCCATTCCTGCGTGGTGTTGGACATGCCGAGCGAAAGCAAAACAATTTTTCCCGCGTTCGTGTCAATGTTGCCGGCGGCGTCGAGTGGTTGAATCGCTTGGGCGATGGCGAGGCCGGCGGCTTCGTGCGCGGGCGGACGCGTATTCGAGCCGTTCGGATAAAGGCCGGCGGCGTAGTTCGAGTAGTTCTTGAAACCAAATTCGTTGAGCGGCGTCAGGCCGAGATTCGTCAGCGTGCAGTCGGCGTGTGCTGTGACGGCCACAAGCCAAACGAGGCTCAGAGTCCGAAGGCAAAATGCGGCCAGAGTTTTGCGTCGGCGACTGGCTTTCATGGCTCGGAGGATACCACGCCCGCGATCAGGAAACCAGCGTTCTTCAGTCCCGGAATAGTGGTAGTACGTTTTAGCTGTAGGGCACGACGTAAGGAGTGCTTCGCCGGAACGACTCGTCACCTCGTCGCCTACAATTCCCACAAACATACCACTCCCCGAGAAAAGAAAGTTTGCCCGGCGGCGCAACGGTGAACACAATGATCGGGTTTACATGAGCACTGCCCCAGCCACTCTTGAGCCGCGTCCCGCCGAAACGATCCGGCCCGCGCCGGCGCCCGTGGATTTTTCCAAGCCGGTCGCGCGTCCGAAAAAATCCGCGTGGAATCTTTTCCGCGAAGTGCTCGATCACGGCGGGCCGGGCTATCTCCAGTTCGCCATCACGAACATCTGCAACGCCGATTGCGGCTTTTGCGGGTTCGCCCGCTCCAAGTTCGATCCCAAAGCGCGCCGTAGCGTGACGCTCAAGGAAGCGCAGGACGTCGTGGACATCGCGGTGAAAAATCACATCGGCTACCTGCTCTTCGTGGGCGGCGAACCGATGATCCACAAGGAACTCCGCGCCATGACGCGCTATGCCGCCGAGCGCGGCGTGCATCCGATGATCTGCACCAACGGCGGCCTCTGGACCGACGACAACATGCGCGGCCTCGCGGACGACGGCTTGAGCAGCGTCATCATGTCCATTGACGCGCACGACATCGCCAAGCACGAAAAAAATCGCGGCCTGCCGGACGTGTGCCGGAAAATCAAGAAGGCGAACGAGTTTTTCCACGGCGCCGGCATCCAGACCACCGCAAGCATCACGGCCAGCCGGTTGATCGAGGATTTCGACAAGCTGCCCGCGTTTCTCGAAACGCTCGGCTTCACGAGTTGCACATTCAGCTATCCGCTCACGTCACTGGCGAGCAGTTACCTCAGTTTCAGCGACAGCGGGCTGGTGAATTTCTCGAACCCCGAACTCATCGAGTTGTTCGAGAAGATCAAGCTGATGAAGCAGCGCAGCAGTTTCCCGGTCGTGAACCCGACCGAGTCGCTGAACGAGATGCAGCGTCACCTGCGCAAAGAGCCGGAAAAGTTTGGCTGCCTCGGCGGCCACAAATATTTTTATCTCGACTGGAATCTGAACCTCTACCGTTGCCATTTCTGGGAAACGCCCATGTGCAACGTGTACGAATGGGACGACTCCAAGCTCATCCGCGACGGCTGCACACGCTGCATGATTGACTGCTACCGCGACCCGAGCGTGCTCCAGCGCGTGGCCATCAACGCCAGCGACGCGTGGCAGGCGACGAAGAAAGGCCACCTGCTCACCGCCGCGAAACACGTCTTCGATTCGCGCAATCTGACTTCGCTCAAGGCGGTTTGGGAGGATCGGAAGTGGATCGGCGGAGTTTAAGCGCCTGACATCAGACGCGGTTTTATTTGGGTTCGCCCCAGACGAACATGCCGCGCCGAGAACTCAAACAATCCACATCAGGTCGAGGATTGGCTTCAAGAACTGGGGGCGGCATTGACGGCTCCGGGTGGAATGATCTTGATCGGCTCGGGTGCGCTGCTCTGGCACGCGGCCCAACGCGGCATCACCGAAGGTTTGCCGGAGAACAGCATGGACGTTGATCCCATAACGGACTCGGACGAGGTCGCGCGACTCTGTTACGACGCGCTCATCGGCAGTGAATTTGAACGGGTTCATGGCTGGCACGTCAACCTGATGCCGGATTCCGTGTTGCGCGAATTTCCCGGTGACTGGCGGACCCGGGCCGCTGTGAAAGCTTATGGCCGGTTGGCGGTCGAAGTGCCGGCCCCCGCCGATCTGCTCGTGCCCAAACTCAAGCGCGGCGAACCGCGCGACCGCGCCCATGCGGATTGGACGAAGCGCGTGGGTCTGGTATAGTGCCCGCCATGATTCCGCCGCGGAACAACGGGAGCGATTCGCCGGTTTGGGGGCCTTACCCGAACTACGATGACGAGGCGCGCTTCGAGTACGGCCGGCGATTTTGGAAAATTCCAGAAATGCGCGCGCGCTTGCTGGCGCACTGGCTGGATCCGCGGCATCCGCATCAGGAACGTTTCCGGGAACACCGCGCGTTGGTGGAGGCCGTGCTTGCTTCGCCAAGTTCGGCGGAGGAATTGAACGAGCAGTTGCAGCAAAAGGGAACCAGCCTGCGCGCCGTGGCGCGGGAGATTCCGCCGGTGTTCGGAAGTTTTTTCAATTGAAGCGCCCGCCACCCGTCTTCGATTCACGCAATCTCACCTCGCTCAAGGCGGTCTGGGAACATCGCAAGCGGATTGGCGGGGTGTGGTCGCGCAGGTTTGGCCGTGGTTTGCCTTGCGGATTCGGGCCGCGACGGTAAGGTGATTCCGATGAAAGCGACGGCTCCAATCCGGAAAGCGAAGCCGGCGGCCAGGCGGAAAAAAACTTCCGCGCATGGCCCGGCGGGCTACGGTAATACGAACCCGCCGATGCTGCGGCAGTGGCAGGAACTCAGCACGCGCGTCGCGGAAATGGAGCGGGTCATTGCCTCGCTTCGTCTGGGGGCGGGCGCGTGCGGTCCAGACCGACACCGCGTGGTTGCGTGAACTGCGCTCGCAATACACTGACGAAGTTTCGCGCCGAACTTTGCAAGTCAACGAGGAGTTTCCGATTGCGCAAGGATGAAACTGGCGCTGTTCAGTTCCGTCGCCGGACGCACGTCGCCAAATCTCGTTTCACGTCAACACCCCAATCTGGACTTCCTGCCCACCGTGCTGGTCTGCCCGCTAAAATCCGGGGAACCGGTCACGCACGTGCGAACCACTCTGACGTGGGAGGGACGGGAGTACACCGTTTTGTGCGACCTGGCGCGTCCCATCAATCGCAAGGCGCTGCAATCCGCCGGCGTGGTGGACGAGGAAACCTCGCGCCGGATTGTGGACACGTTCCTGCGGCTGCTGGCGCTTTCTTAATCCTTGTCGGCAGCGACCGGCTGAATAGACTTCTTTCCAGAACCGCCTTTTTGCGTGCGCGTCGCTGAAATTCTTTTGCGGCGCGCGAAAAACCAGTGCGGTCCAAGCGTATGACAGCCGGTCTTTCTGCTGAGCGTCGCGGGCGTCGAACGATGGGCATTGCTTTTGCCTTGATCGTTGCCGGCGCGGCATTCGCCGCGGTGGACGTTTCCAAACTCCCGCCCGCTGCGTCGCGCCCGGTGGATTTCGCGAAGGACATCCAGCCGATTCTTTCCAAGCACTGCTATTCGTGTCACGGGCCGGAGAAGCAGAAGGCGAGTTTGCGCTGGGACGACAAGGCCGCCGCGTTCAAGGGCGGCGAGAACGGGCCCGTGATCGTGCCAAGCAAGAGCGCGGAGAGCCGCGTGATTCAACTCGTCGCCGGACTGGAGCCGGACAAGGTCATGCCGCCGAAGGGTGAGCCGTTGACGGCGGAACAAATCGGTTTGTTGCGCGCGTGGATTGATCAAGGCGCGAACTGGCCGGAGACGGGTGAATCTCTCGAAGCGAAGAAACGGAATCACTGGGCGTTCAAGACGCCGGTGCGTCCGCCGTTGCCCGAAGTGAAAAACAAAAAGTGGAGTCGCAATCCGGTTGATGCGTTCGTGCTCGCGCGGCTGGAAAAAGAAAAGCTCAAGCCCTCGCCAGAAGCGGATCGCGTCACGTTGATCCGCCGCGTCACGCTCGATCTCACGGGATTGCCGCCGACGCTCAAGGAGGTGGATGAATTTCTCGCGGACAAACACGCCGATGCTTTCGAGCGGCTCGTGGACCGGTTGCTCGCGTCGCCGCATTACGGTGAGAAGTGGGCGCGGCATTGGCTTGATCTCGCGCGTTACGCGGACACGAACGGTTACGAGAAGGACAAGCCGCGTTCCATCTGGCCGTATCGCGACTGGGTCATCGCCGCGCTCAATCGCGATCTGCCGTACGACCAGTTCGTGATCGAGCAGCTCGCGGGAGATTTGCTGCCCCAGCCGACGCGCGAGCAAAAAATCGCGACGGGATTTTTGCGCAACTCGATGTTGAACCAGGAAGGCGGCATCGAGCCGGAACAATTTCGCGTGGAGGCGATGATTGATCGGATGGATACGCTGGGGAAATCGTTGCTCGGGCTGACGATCAATTGCGCCCAGTGCCACAATCACAAATACGATCCGTTCGCGCAGAAGGAATATTACCAGCTCTACGCGTTTCTGAACAACGACGACGAGGCGTTCCTCGAAGTGCCGACGGCGGCGGACGAAAAGAAGCGAAAGGAAATTCTGGCGAAGATCAGTGGCCTCGAAAAAAAGGCGATGCAGGCGGACACGAATCTCACCACGCGCATGGCCGCGTGGGAAAAACAAATCGCCGAGGTGACGGGCGACTGGCAGGCGCTCGATCCGAACGAGTGGCACAACTTCGCGTCGAAGTTCGAGAAGCAGCCGGACAAGTCGCTGCTCGGCGGCGGTGACTTGCAACCGGGCGCGTTCCTGAAAATCTGGGTGGACACGGAGTTGACGAACATCACCGAGTTCCGGTTGGAGGCGTTGACGAATCCCAATCTCGTTTACAACGGGCCGGGGCTGGGTGACCGCGGCGAATTTCTTTTGCGCGAGTTCACGGTCGAGGCGCACGCGTCGCACAATCCAACCGTGACGAACAAGGTGAAGTTCACGCGCGCTGCCACGAGCGCGGAAGCGCCGGGCTTCGGGATCGCGAACGCGATTGACGGCAAGACCGACGCCGGTGGCTGGAGTCCGTCCATCACTCCGGACCATCGCAACCGGAATCACGCGGCGGTTTTTCAGTGCGCCGAGCCGGTGGGATTTCCCGGCGGCACGCGGTTGCTCATCGAGTTGCACCAGAAGTACGAGAAGGAAAAAGACGGCGAAGGCGACAAGGATTCGAAGCTGGCCGGCCACACGCTGGGTTGCGTGCGGTTGAGCGTGACGACGAACACGGCGACGCTTGAAGCCGATCCGCTGACGGCGGCGCAAAGAAAAATTCTCGCGACACCGGCGGACAAGCGCACGCCGAAACAGCAAAAGCAGTTGTTCAGCGTCTTCCGGCTGGCGGACACGAATTGCACAACGCTCAACTCGAACATCGCGAACGCGTTCAAAGACTGGCCGTATCCACCCACGTCGCTCGTGCTGCAACAGCGGAAGTCGCCGCGTGCGACGCACATTTTCAAGCGCGGCGACATGCTGCGACCGGGCGATGAAGTGCAGCCGGACACGCTTTCAGTCTTGAATCCGTTTCCCGCGGACGCGCCCCGCAACCGGCTCGGGTTGGCGAAGTGGATCGTGGATCCGAAAAGTCCGACGGCCGCGCGCGTGGCGGCGAATCGTGCATGGCTGAATTTATTCGGCCAGGGTCTGGTGACGACGCCGGAAGATTTCGGTACGCGCGTGGAGTTGCCGTCGCATCCGGAGTTGCTCGACTGGCTGGCGCGGGAATTTGTGGAAAAGGGGTGGAGCGCAAAGTCGCTGCATCGTTTGATTGTTACCTCGGCGACGTACCGGCAGGCTTCAAAAGTTTCGCCGGAACTTTACGCGAAGGATCAGTTGAACCGCCTGCTCGCGCGCGCGCCACGATTGCGAGTCGAAGGCGAGGCGGTGCAGGACATCGCGCTGGCGACGAGCGGATTGTTGAATCTGAAAATCGGCGGGCCGAGTGTGCGTCCGCCGATTCCGGGCAACGTGGGCGACGGAGTTTACGGCGGGTTCAACTGGCCGGAGAGCAAAGGCGCGGAGCGGTATCGGCGCGGGCTTTACACCTTCTCGAAGCGGTCGCTGCCGTTCCCATTGCTCGCGGCATTCGATGCGCCGTCGGGCGAAACATCATGTCCGCGCCGCATGCGCTCGAACACGCCGTTGCAGGCGCTCACGACGCTGAACGAAAAAACTTTTGTCGAAGCGGCGCAGGCGATGGGCTTGCGCGTGTTGAAAGAAGGCGGCAAGGATGACCGCAGCAAAATCATTTACGCGTTCCGGTTGGCGACCGGACGGGCGCCGACTTCGGACGAGGTGGGCAAGCTGCTCAAGTTTTGGGACGAGCAATATCGGTATTTTGAAGACCGGACGGCGGACGCGCTGAATGTCGCCGTGCCCGACACAACTTTGCTGCCGAAAGATGTGAACCTCCACAAGGTCGCGGCGTGGGCGATGGTCAGCCGGACGTTGCTGAACCTCGACGAAACGGTGACGAAAGAATGAGAACCATGAGAATTGTGTGTGACGCTCGCCCTCACCCCGGCCCTCTCCCCCGGGGAGAGGGAGAGCGTTTCGACGGCCCTGAGGAATTCGCCAGTGTCTGCTGCAATCGCCGCTGCTCGGTTTTTCCCGAGAGTACTTCCCGGACCGCAAGGTCGCTTGAATTTGCGGACGACCGCCGAGTAATTCTCCCTCTCCTCGGGGGAGAGGGCCGGGGTGAGGGCGAGCGTGACTCTAACTTTTTCAATCCGCAACCGAGCAGCCGATGAACCTCCAACAAGAACTCCGCGCTGAATACGCCCGGCTCGTCAGCCGCCGCTGGTTTTTCCGGCAATGCGGCGTGGGCTTGGGCAGCATCGCGCTCGGTTCGATGCTTGGCGCGGACAAGGTTTTCGGAGCGACGGCGAAGTCCACGAACCCGCTCGCGCCGCGCGCACCACATTTCAAACCGAAGGCGAAGCGGGTGATTTACTTGTTCATGGCCGGCGCGCCGAGCCAGCTCGATCTGTTCGATTACAAGCCGGCGCTCGCGAAGTACAACGGCAAGCCCGTGCCGGCGGAAGTGGTGATGGGCCAGAAATACGCCTTCATCAAACCGGACGCGGCGCTCTTCGCGACGGAGTTCAAGTTCGCGAAGCACGGCCAGTGCGGCGCGGAAATTTCCGAGGCGCTGCCGCATCTCGCCGAAGTGGTGGACGACATCGCCATCGTGAAGTCCATGACGACGGACGCGTTCAACCACGCGCCGGGACAAATCCTGATGCAAACCGGCTCGACGCAATTCGGTCGGCCATGCATGGGTTCGTGGGTGCTCTACGGTTTGGGCAGCGAGGCGGAAAGTCTGCCGGGATTCGTCGTGCTCAACTCGGGCACCGGCTTGAGCGGCGGCGCGGCGATGTACGGGAGCGGCTTCATGCCGACGGTTTACGCCGGCGTGCCGTTCCGCAAGTCGGGCGATCCGGTTTTGTTTTTGTCCAACCCGGCGGGCGTCACGGAAAAGATGCAGCGACGCACACTCGACTTGATCAAGGAACTCAACACGAAACATCTTGGCGCGGTGGGCGATCCGGAGATTGCCACGCGCATCAATTCTTTCGAGATGGCGTATCGGATGCAATCGAGCGCGCCGGAACTGATGGATGTTTCCAAAGAAAAACCCGAGACGCTCAAACTGTACGGCGCGGAAGCGGGCAAGCCATCGTTCGCGATGAATTGTCTGCTCGCGCGGCGGATGATCGAACGCGGCGTGCGCTTTGTGCAGTTGTATCACGAAGGCTGGGATCATCACAGCGAAGTGGTCAAGGGCATCAAGGATCAGGCGGGCAAAACCGACCAGGCCAGCGCCGCGCTCATCCAGGATTTGAAGCAACGCGGGCTGCTCGACGACACGATCGTGATCTGGGGCGGCGAGTTTGGGCGGACGCCGATGGTGGAGAGCAATCCCGACGTGGGCCGCAAGCTGGGCCGCGATCATCATCCGCAGGCGTTCACGATGTGGCTGGCCGGCGGCGGCTTCAAATCCGGTGTTACGCTGGGCGAAACGGATGAGTTTGGTTTTCACGTCACGAAGGACAAAGTCCACGTTCACGATCTGCACGCGACGATTTTGCACCAGTTGGGTTTTGATCACACGAAGCTGACGTACCGGTTCCAAGGGCGCGATTTCCGGCTGACGGACGTGTTCGGGGAAGTGGTCCGGCCGCTGATCACCTGACTGGGACTTTAGTGCTATTGCGGATGGGCACCTCCGGAAACTTGGGGGATGAAAAGTTCAAAATAACTGAGTTAACGATTGCAGCCGCAGCAGAAACAATTTAAGATTTGCGCCATGAAGAATCACCCGACCGCTCAGACCTTTGGTTGCTTTGACGTGGAACTGCGCGTGC